>VGOC01000026.1 GCA_016865865.1 Chloroflexota bacterium | reverse complement strand
ATCGTCGTCTCCTGATAGAGAGAGTGGTTTTTGGGTCTCGATGACATGTTGGGCCAGCGGAAAATCTTCGAGTGAAATGGCCTCGCCTATTTCCGGGGAATTCTTCCCAGAGGGGTATACTCCGACGCGGATCAAATTTGCGCCTTCGATAGCAAACACGCTGGCATAGTCTGCTCTTACAGCAGCAGTGAGGTGCGCTAAAAGGGTGTTGATGACGCCGCCGAAGGTCAGCGCGGCGCTGAGACCGGAAGTGGTTTCCTGAATGGTGGAAAGATCGGCCAGTTGGTGTTGGGTTTGGGCGAATAGCTGGGCATTCTGCAGGGCGATTGCCGATTGTCGCGCTGCTAACACCAGTAGCTCCTGGTCGTGGGTATCGAACATCCTGGGACGGGCGGCATTTTGGGTGGCGATCACGCCGAGCACCTCGTCTCCGATTAACAAGGGAACGCCCAACCAGGACTTGGCCGGTTCGCCAACGACGATTTCTTCGAGGCCCAGCTCTTCGATCACTTGCTCTACATTTTCGTAGATCAACAATGGCTCTTTGCTGTCAATGACATGTTGGGTCAATCCCCGTCGTTTCTTCATCGCCGGGATGTGGCCGAAGGTATTATTTTCGACCACCAGTGGGAATGAAACCTGATCCTCGTCCGGATTATATAAGGCGACGAAGAAGTAGGTTGTATCCATGAGTTGGGATGTGTATCGGTAGATGGTTTGGATGATCTCTTCGATATCCAACTGCCGGCTCAAGGTCAGGCTCATTTCATTCAGAATCGATAATTCCCTGGCGTTTTGCTGGGTCTGGTCGAACAGGTTGGCGTTTTGCAGCGCATTGGCCACCTGGTCTGCCATGGTTCGAAGCACAGCGACATCTTCTTCGGAAAAAGCGTCTGGTTTGGTGCTCTGAATGGTCATGGCCCCGATGACTTTACCGCGGCTGATCAGGGGCAGGGCCATCTCGGATTGGGTATTGGGCAACAGAGGGTTGGCGTAGCGATGAATTTCCTCAGGCGCCAATCGTGAGATGCGCGCCTGGGCTATCGTGACGCATTGCCCGATCATGGAATCCCCACCGATTTCCAGTTTATGGCCTTGTTCTACTTGAATTCTGCCCGCCTCCCCCGTGCCAGCGCGCAAGACCGCCCAGCGTCCAGCTTCACCCGTCAAAGAGCCATCCTGGTCAACCAGGAAGATGCCTGCATAGTATAGATCGAAGCGATCCCGGATCAGGTTGACCGCCTGCATGATCAATGGATTAGGCTCCAGGATGCTGCTGGCGGCACGAGAGATCTCGGCCGCGGTTTGGAGTTGGGTGCTGCGGCGTTCGAGAACAGACAACAGGTGTTCACGTTCGATCTCGGCCTGCTTGCGCTCGGTGATATTCGTGGAGATGCCAAAGGTGCCGGTGATATTTCCCGCTTCGTCGCGCAAGGGCAACTTTGTTGTCAATACCCACCTGTCGGGCTTATCTGGGAAGGTTTCTTTCTCCTCGAAACCGATCAACAGCTCGCCGGTTCGGAGGATATTCTGTTCGTCTTCGAAGGCAGGGCGGGCGTGATCCTCGGAGAAGAAGTCGAAATCCGTTTTGTCGAGCGCCTCCGAAGGATCGCTTAAACCGAGAACCTCGGCCTGGGCTTTGTTAATTCTGAGGAAACGGCTTTGGCGATCCTTGAAGTAGATCGAGGTGGGGATATTATCCATCAGGGATTGCATGAGGTGCTGCTCCCGGGCAAGCGATTCATACAATCGGGCGTTTTGGATAGATGTTGCAGCCTGAACCAGGATCGTCTCGACCAGTTGGATTTCGCCTTGCGTCAAAGAGCGCCCCTCATCGAGGATGTATAATCCCACTGTTCCGAAAATTTCGTCCTGGATGATGATGGGGAAGATACCCATGCTTTGGACATTCAACGAGCGCATCAGGTCGTGAATGGAGGCGATGAGCGGGTTGGTTTGGGGGTCCTCGATGATTACCGGTTTCTTGGTTTCGAATACTCTCTCCGTAGATGGATTCCCTGTAATGGGGATCTGATAGCCCACCACGAAAGGATTTACCTGGCGGGGAGAGTAGTCGGTCGCCATCGTCAACGACTCCCCGTCGGGATTGATCAGGGCGATATTCACCTGGATGTCCAGGGCATGCGCCAATTCGGTGGTGACGATTTGGAGACTCTCGTTTACATCGAGAGATGCGGCGACTTTCGAAACGACGCGGTTGATCAGCGCCAACTCCTGTGAACGACGTTGGGCCTCTTCGAAGAGGCGGGCGTTCTCCAAGGCCAGCGATAATTGCCCGGCGACTTCTTCTACCAGATGCTGCTCTTCTCTGCTCCAGCGGCGGTTGGGATTTTCGTCAATGAATTCTAACAGCCCCAGGGCTTGCTGCTGAAGTTCGATGGGCACCGCCAGGGATGCAGGAGTATCGGGGGTGGCCTCATGGACGAGGGTTTGCCGCAAGGCTAAGCTTTGTTCGCCAATTGGGGAGAAAGGGCTGGATACAGAATAGAAACGATCGTCTTCGATGGCAATTCCCCTGGGCATGGATAGCGACATCGAAGATGGGATGGACGCCGTAGGGGGAACCGGCCGAGAGGGAGGAATATCCGCAGGGACGGCCTCGACAGGTCCATCCTGGATGATCTCCGTAAAGCCTCGCCAACACTCTTCGACATCCTCCTCCGCGGGGATATAGAAGATATTCATGCGGACGTTGACGGGAAATCCCTCGGCGGTCAGAAATCGAAGGGTCAACTCGCTTTTCGGCCGTTTAGCCTCTAAGGAGGCAGCCAGCCGGCTCTGGGAATCAGCAGCCAGCCTGAAGGTCGTCAGCGGCTCTCCAATGAACTTCTCGACCTCGATCCCCAGGATGCCTTCGACTTCAGGGCTGCAATGGCTGTAAAGTCTCCGAGAGTCGATTACCCATGTCCACCCAGATATGCTTTCTTTCCCCTCCGGCAGCCGGGTGAACTCACCTTCCAGATCGGCAAACAAGTCGCTAAGCCGCTTGTTCAACTTTTTCTGATCTGACATATTGGGGTAACTCCTGAGCCAGGGCGCGATATTGTTCCGCGCCGCGCGCCTTTTTTGCGTAATGCGTGATGGGTAGTCCAACGATGGCGCTATCCCGCAGACGCGTGTCCACCTGTATGGCGGTGGCGAATATCGCCTGATCGAATGTGGCGCGCAACTGGTTGCTGAGGGTAATATGGGAGGCGATGCGTTGGTCGAGCATCGTGATGAGGATGCGATAGTTCAACGAGGGGTTGTCTTGCGCTCGAACAGAACGCACCACGCGCAGGATATTTCGCAAAGTATAGATCGAGAGATATTCTGGAATTGTGGGAATGATGAGCATGTCGGCGGCGACGATGGCGTTGTGCGTCACTGCTCCCAACGAAGGCGGACAATCGAGGAGGATGGCGTCGTAGCAGTGAATATCCTGGAGGGCATCTTCGAGAACGTGCTTGTAGTTCTTGCGGATGGGCAAGAAACGTTCGGCCAGCTCCATCTCGGAGTTGGATGGCAGCAAATCCAGACCGGGGATGGTTGTCTCGCGGCTGACGCTGACCGGCGAAACCTGGTTGATGAGCACATCGGCGATGGAGCGACGCACTTTGTGGGGGGGGACGCCCAGCGAAAGCGTGAGGCTGGCCTGGGGGTCCATATCAACCATCAAGACATCCTGACCCATCTCGACCAGGGCACCTCCCAGGGAAATGGCCGAGGTGGTCTTGGCTACGCCTCCTTTTTCGCTGGCAATGGCAATGATGTGTGTCATAAAACCTAATCTGCCTGCTCTGTTGGCTGGATGACCATCTGCGCTCGACCTGCTTTCAGCGCCTGACCTAATTCCTTGACCGCTGTCTGGAGCATCGCCTGAGGGTCAGCGGCGGCGCGGATTTTCGTGGTGATCTCTGTCACCAGGCGTTCGCGCTCAGCCCGTTGCTGGGTATCCCGGTAGAGGCGGGCGCTTTCCAGGGCTACTTCGAGTTGATCTACGAGCGTATCCATGAGGATGATTTCGTCTTCGCTCCAAGGCGCGGCGTCATTGGGTTTTCGCAGACGGACAACGCCCAGGACTTGATCGCGCAAGATAATCGGGACGACGATGGTATATTCATCGGCTCGAATGATCTCCCCGCGCAGGCTAGCCTCGGTCATGCCGGGAGTCCATCCTTTCGAGGTTGGAATGACATCCTGAGTCAAGGTGGATAGGAAACCCAGGCCGCCTTCTGCTTGCAGATAATCTCTCCAGGATACCTGAGAGCGCTCGCCGATCGCGCGGCGAGTGGCTTCGAGAGAGGTCTGATATTCAGTGAACAGGCGCGCATTTTCGATGGATATGGCGACCTGGTCTGCCAGGGTCTGGAGCACAGTGATATCGTCGCTGGCAAAGGCAGCTTCGCGCCTGCTTTGGACATCCAGGACGCCCAACAATTCATCCCCCATGGTCAGGGGTAAGGCCAATTCTGAGCGGGTTTCCGGGAGATCGGGGTAATCGAAGGTGACCGCGCCCTCGCCAACATCCAGGGCGATTCGGGGCTGTCGTTGCGCGGTGACGAATCCGATCAGGCTTTCTTCTCCGACTCTCGAGCGGAAACCACGAGCTAACATCTGTCCTCCCCCTTTACTGCTCGACGCCCGTAAGATGGCGTATCTTTTTTCTGCATCGAGAAGGAAGATTCCTACATGGTAGAAGCCGAACCGCTGGCTGATCAGCATGGCGACTTCATAGAGCAGCGTATCCAAATCCCGGATGGTCGCGCTGGCGTGACCAACATCCATAGCTGCCTGAAGTTGAAGCGCTTTTCTCTCCAGGGAAGTGGTGCGATCCTTTACTTCTTGCTCGAGGCGGGCTTTGATGGTTTCGAGTTCATTCAAGGCATGTCTGCGGGCCAGGATCTCGGCTTCGAACTTGATATTCGTTTGGGTCAATCTGTCTTGCCGAATGCCAGCCAGACTGGCGAAGGCGCCCAAGAAGAAAGGGGCAGTATCAATGATCCAATGAAGAGGATTCACTGTCTGTACAGCAACGAAGTCTTCGAGGGAAAGGGATAAGCCGTGGTGGAGGGTATCTATGATCGTTGCAATCATAGGGAAGAGCAGGCCAAATAGCGCTCCGACCAGAGCATAGCGAAATGTGTTCTTGAACTTCACTGGTTCTTCTGCCTCTCTTCGCCAGGGTTGCCGCCCAGTCGAATCTCTGCTTCTGCAAGGTCCAGAGATTTGCGCAGTTCTTTTGTGGCTGTCTGGAGCACGGTTTCGATATCCAGGGTTTCGCGCATGTGAGCAGTGATTTCTGCGATCAACCGTTCCTGCTCGGCGCGGCGTTGGGTTTCACCCAGCAGTCGGGCGTTTTCCAGGGCCAGGGCTAACCGCTCGGCTACTGACTCGGCGAGGGAGGAGGTCTCCGCCACGGTTCCCTCATCTTCGAGACGCAGATCGAGGGATCCGATGACCTGGTCGCGCAGCCGGATGGGGACAGTTAGCTTTGTAGTTCGCGTCCCGTCGAAAGGCGCCGCCTCAGTCGCCCGTTCGTTTTGTGCGTCTTCGCCTTCGATAGATTCGATGCCCACGCCCCGATAGCGGAATCCCAGCGAACCTCCAAATCCTCGGGCGACTTTCTGCCAGGCTGCCTGGGTATAGCCGCCGGTGGCGACCTCTAACTCGCGCAGGGTCTGCTCCATTTCTCGGAGCAGGCGGGTGTTCGAGATGGCTACTGCCAGTTGGTCGGCGAGCGTCTGCAAAACCGAGACGATCGCCTCTTCGAAAGCAGCCTCTTCCCGGCTGTGGACGTTCAGGGCGCCGATGACACGTTCGCCCACCCGGAGCGGTAGTGCCGCCTCTGAACGCGTTTCGGGAAGGAAAGGGTTAGGAGGGCGGCCTTCGTCATCGCCTGATGCTAGTTCGATGCCAGGCCGGCCATGAATGATGGCCTGCCCAACCAGGCTGGTCTCGTCCAGGATTCGACGATATTCTTCGGCCAGCATCCTCTCTCCGGCTTTCCCGGAGGCGGCCATGAGGACGGCGTACTTCCCGCGTTCATCTGTCAGGTAAATGGCTGTATGATAGAACCCAAAACGTTCACGCATCAATCTGACAGCGTTGTCGAGCAGATCATCCAGGTTTTGCGCAGTCGTCGCGTCACGTGCGACCTCGGCGGCGGTTTGGAGATGGACTGTCCGGGCTTCTAATTCGGCTGTACGTTCCATCACCATACGTTCCAGCTCCTCACGTCTCAGACGCAGTTGTTCGTTGCGGTCGAGCAGCTCTTGCGAAGTCAATTCCAGAGAGCGTTCGAGCAGGGCGCGATCATCGTCTGCCTGAGTGTAGGCTGCGTCTACCGCCTGAACGAGGCGTTCCAGTTCTCGAGGAATATCCTCATCCGGGCCGAGATAGCGTCTCAGTTGGCGCTGGAGTAGCCTATGCACAGATTACTTCTCCAATAAAGTGGTGATGGTCATGGTTTGGTTGTGGAGGTCGCAACTGGCATTGGGCGCGGCCGGGCAGATCTCGCCATAGGAGTAGAACCCGGTCAGGGTGGTATGCTCACCCAAGACCTCGCGCACGCTCTCCACTTCGTCTTCGACCATTTGCTGCAGAACGAGTTTTCTCCCGACGCAACTGATCAAAATCGCCAGATCCGGCGTTTCTCCGCCAATCTCGAGGCTGGTCTTCGCGGCCCCGTAAGCGCCATCCACCAGGCGGTCGAAGTTGGCTTTCATGAAACGGGCGTAGGCTCCTTTGGGGACATCGCCTGCGAAAACCATACTCCCGGCTTCCTCGTTGACGGACAGGATCGTCCTCACGAGCTGTTCGGGATATTCTTCCGATCGGATGCTCAGGGGGAAGAGCAGCGCGCTGGAGGGCAGATCTTTGGCGTGATCGCCCAGGTAGTTCTTGTACAACGCCAGGGCGGATTGGTCGTCCAACTCGTATAGCACATTGCCTTCAGAGCGGGTGATGAGCCTTTCCGGCCCGAAGGGGTCCCAGCCTCCCATGGACCCGTAGCCAACTTTGATACGGTCCCCGTAGAATCCAACCACGACGATGCTATCTGCCTTTGGGCCGCTGTTGAAGAATACGACTGTTTCTTGGAACCTTGCGCCGTCTCCAGCCAGTCCGCCCGTGATGGCGACATGGGAGGGCAGATGTTTGGCTAATCCCCGGACGAGGTCGCTGCCGTTGGTATGCGTTCCTTCGGAGAGGACGAAGACATGCGCAAGGTCTTCATGGTCGAGGGCTTTAGCAAGTTCTTCGCCGGCCTTGAAACTATTCATATCCACGTCCCCCAATTTGACTTGAGCGCCTTTCATGCGGGTGTGCTCGAATTCGATGGCTGTGATGACCAGCGAATCATCGAAGACCCGCGTGCCGCTGATCTCGCCAGCCGTGGAACAGCCGACGATCAGGGCATCGGGATAGGCCTTGCGGATGTTCATGATATGTCCGGGTTCTTGCAGGACCTCTCGTGAGCCGAATGTGAGAACCCACTGGGCGGATTTCAATTTCCCGGGGGGATCGGAGATCCAATTTCGGGATTGTCGCCAGATGCTTTGTTCGATTTTCATAGTAGTTGCTCCTTCTAATTCTTTCAGGTTATTCTTTGACAGAAAGCTCCGGAATTTGGGGGTGGAGCGTGGTTTCACCACGCTCCACCCCCAAATTCCGACCATCTCGATCGAAATGTGGCATGGTTAAGATTCTCCAGGCGATAATCGAACGGATACTTCTGCAACGCCAGCGAGCTGTCCTAACTCGCGCACCGCCATTTGAAGCACGGTATTGATATCGAGCGATTGGCTAAAGCGGGCGGAGGCCTGACTGAGCAGTTCCTCCTGGGCGGCCCGGCGTTGCGACTCTTCCAGCAGGCGAGCATTTTCCAGGGCAACGGCGATTTGCGCAGATACTTCCTCGGCCAACTCTCGATCGTCGAGAGTCCATGGGGGTTCATCGGGATTCCGGCGCAGCGAGATGTCGCCGAGAGATTGCCCGCGCAACGTAATAGGGACCAACAGGTATTGATTGCCTGCGGAATCTACCTGTACGTTTACGTGGTGATCGCCAGATTTCAATGAAAGGGTTTGATCGGGGGAGGCCGGTTTTACGCGCACACGGTCGAAATGATAGGCTTTTGGTTTGCCGCCCAATCTTTGCTGCCAGGCCTCTTGAATATGTTCACCGTAAAGGATTTGTAGTTCTCGAACCGTCCGTTGGCTCTGTTCGAGCAAGCGGGCGTTCCCGATGGCCATGGCGACCTGATCGGCCATGATTTGGAGAACATCTACATCTGCATCGCTGAAAGCCCCGGCTGTTTTCGATTGTACATCCAGGATGCCAATGATCCTGTCGTGGATTTTCAGAGGCAGCGCCATCTCCGAGCGGGTTTCTGGCAGATCGGGGTTGTCGAAGAAGTAGCGATCTTCGCCTACATCCAGCGCGATGCGGGGGAGGCCGGTCTCTGCGACGCGGCCGACTACGCCCGTCCGTCCAACGGCGAGTTTGTGTCCACGCTTCAACATTCGCTGTCCGCCTTCGCTATTGGCGGCTTGCAGAACGGCGAACCGGTTGTCTTGATCTAGCAGGAAGATGCCGGCGTGATAGAAACCAAAATATTCGGAGATGTGTTTGGTCGTATCCCTCAGCAGCGAGTCGAGATCATGAATTGCCGCAGCTTCGCGGGCTACCTGTGCGGTGGCTTCTAATTGTGTGCTGCGCTGGTGAAGTTCCAGGGTCTGCTCTGCAACCTGATCGCTCAGTGATCGGTAAAGTTCTGAAAGCTCTTCGGCCATCTGGTTGAAAGTGTGGGAAAGCATTCCGATTTCATCATGGCGCGTTTCGGGGACGCGCCGCAACCAGTCGCCGCGAGCAAACTGGCGCGTCGTTTCGGTGAGGGTTTGTATGGGTTGGGTGAAGCGTCGGGCGGCGAACCACAATACGATACTGAGCAGCGCCACGATCACAGCCAGGGAGATGAGAGCGTTTGGCGTCAGCGCCCGCAGGTTTTCGAGAGCGACAGATTCGGGGATATCAATGACAACGCCTGCTTGCAGCGACGAGACCCAGGTAAATGAGGCGATAGAGGGAGTTTCATCGAAGGAACGTAGTGAAATCCCTTTATGTTCATCCGGACTATTCGCGATGTGCTGCGCTTCTCGGCTTCTGTGCGTGTATTGATCGCTCAAGGGTGTCAGGACATCGAGTTGAGACTGAGAGGGCAATAAAACTGCCAGCTCTTCGATTCGATAATCGAGACCGAGAAAAATTCGATTTCCCAAAACGATATAGCTGTTCGCCTGGGGTTGGTATTTGGCCACTGAGGTCAGGATTTCGAGGAGTTGGGAATTACTCAGCATCCCGATGACATACCCATTCGTACCTTCCCCGTGATAGGGTATATGCGTGAGGAGCATGATCTCGTCATCACTGAGCGGGTCGAAGGCGTAACCAATATAAGAACCGGGTTGGTCGGTGTAGATATTGCTGAATGATTCATCGGTGAGATATAAACCCTCCCAGGATGGCCGGGTGGAGATGATGATTTCCCCTGAGGAAGATAGAACGATGAAATCATCGAAGTTGATGCCGACTCGTTCTTGATTGAGCGATTTGAGTTCACCAAGAATGACCTCGCGCGTGGTCTCGAAAGTCGAGGTTTCCTTGTCTTCGAGGGATAGGATTTGGTCGAGCGATTCCTCGATCGCTGGTTGGCGGAGGGTTGCATCTAACTTGATTTGGGCAGTCGTGACCCAGGCATCGATCTCATTTGCCAGGGTGTGCAAATAGGTACTGGACTGATCGTGAACTTGACCGATGAGCAGATTGCGGGCTTGGAAGTACACAATACTGCCGATGATCAGCAGCGGCAGCAGGGATAATGGGATCACCACGAGCAAGAATGTTCGCTGGATGCGCCCGCGGAACCTTTCCTGGCTTCTGAGGGAATGAGTTGGTTGGTTATCTGCGTCCATTTGTAAACCAGCCTCGAATTTATTCGATGGCTGAGCCATCGGAGACGTTCAACTGGATCAAACCCTCCGAAGCGCCCAGCGTTTGCCCTAATTCTTGAAGTGCGGTGCGTAAGATCGTATCCACGCTGGTAGATGCCCATACTTTGCTGGTGATATCGGCTACCGATCGGCCTTGCTGCGCTCCGCGTTCCGTTTGGGTCACCAGGCGGGCGTTCTCGAGCGCCAGAGCGGTTTGTGTAGCTACGTCGTTGATAAAGGCTTCTTCTTCCGCTGACCAGGTTTCTTGATCGCGTTCGACGGTGATCCGGCCGATGACCTGGTCGCGGAGAACCAACGGCGTTTCGATAGTCGCTGGTTGGGAATCGGGTGAGGGGCGACTTCCCACCGCAGGTCTCTCGAAGGTATAGGCCATATCTCCCTGGCGAGCGGTCACATCTTCCCAGGCTTTGGCCAGATATTGCCTGTGCAGGGAGCGGATCTCATCAAGGCTCTCTTGCGCCTGGTTGAACAGGTTGGCGTTATCTATGGCCGTTGCAAGACTATCGGCGATGCCTTGCAGAACCGTGACATCGTCCTGGTCGAAGGCTGCGGGCCAGATAGACTGGATGGTCAAGGCCCCGAGGACTTGTCCCTCACTGATCATCGGTAGGGCCAGTTCCGAGCGTGTGGATGGCAAATAAGGGTTCTGGAAGTGGACTGCGTCCTCGCCGACATCCAGGGAAATGCGCGCCTGGCGATGAGAAATCGCCCAACCGATCATCGAACTGCCTCCAACAGCCAGTTTGTGGCCGTCGGCGACCATTTGGCGGCCAGCTTCACCGGTGCCAACTCGTAAAACGGCAAATTTCCTGTTCTCGTCCAACATGAACACGCCAATGTAATATAACCCAAAGCGTTCTTTGATCAGGTTGACGACCTGCTCGAAAATCTTGTCTGGATCGAGCTCGGCGGTGATTGCCCTGGAGATCTCCGCCGCAGTACGAATTTGAACCTGACGTCGTTCCAAATCGGACGTGCGCTGTCGAAGTTGAACGCGGTCTTGTTCCAGCTCGTTGGTGAGCTGGTTTGCTTTCTCTAGGTTGACCGCCAATCCGTTGATAATCAAACCGAAGGAAACCACTGCCAGAACGCTGATGGTGAGTAGGGGGACGCTGGTAGATGTCCATGGGAAGAGCGCTGTGGCGTCGAGATAGGTGTCGAGGATTGGGGCGGCGATCATGTGTTGGTTCATCAGCCAGCCCATGGCGAGTAATGTGCCTGTGCTGAAAACCGATGCTGATATGCCCACCCGCGCTCCAAAGAAGACGGCTGAGAGCAGTGAGAAACCAAGCCACCATACCCGCGCATCGCCTGCCGAGCCGAATTGAAGGGCGGAGAAGATGCCGATGATGTAGAGTGACGCTAGCAGAGTGCCTGCCCGCAGTTCATAACTCAGCCTCCGGAAGATGGCGATGATGAGCGCCCAGGCATACACCAATGAATAGGCCAGCACGAATAGGATCGAACCGGATCTGAGCGCAGAGCTCAGGTTCATGATATAGGCAATGCCGCCTAAAATCGCCCCAGCAACCAGGACGGCGTTTAAAATGCTCTCGCGCCAGTATTGGATTTCGGCTGTTCGCCCGGTCGGGCGCAAGGCCTTGAGATTCCTGAAGAACGAAGTCATGCGGGGACCTCCTCTTCGACTGGAACATTGGGCGGGGTGGGTTCTGTCTCCGGCGCAATCTTGATGTGGATTCGCCGTGCGCCCAGGGCCCGGCTGATCTCTTCCGCTGTCGTTTTCAGGATGGTCTGCATGTCGGGCGAGCGTCGGATTTTGTCGGTTATCTCGTACAGCTGCCTCTCACGTTCAGCCTTGTAGCGCGTGCTTTCGAGCAATCGCGCATTACGGATGGCAATAGCTACCTGAGAGGCCAGGGTGACCAGCAGGCGTATATCATCCTCATCGAAGCGATGTTCGTTTTCCATATCCTGAACGACGATCACGCCGATCGGCTCATTCGCTATGATGAGAGGCACGCCCAGCCAGGATTTCGCAAAGCCGCTCTCGGTGGCAATGGCGCCCAACGCCCGGCTGCGGTTGACCGTGTCTTCGACGATCATCAAGGGCTGTCGCGTGCGAATGACGATCGAAGTCAGGCCTTGACCCAATGGAAACGGGGGAAGTGATGTGATCTGGCCGCCTTCGTCGAGGTAGGGGATTTCGATCATGTCGGTGCTGGCGTCGTAGCGTGCGATCATGAAATTGACCTCTCCCATCACCTGAACGATCTGGCGGTGGATGATCTGGTAGAGGTTATCGAGATTGGTTTCGGTTGAGATGGATTGACCAACGGTGGAAATGGTTTCTAGCTCAGCTAGACGTTGTCGGATGCTTTCGAGGGCTTTCACCTTTTCCAGCGCGGTCTTAGTGATATGGATGAGACTGACATATGGCTCTAAGGCAGCGTGTGTCAACCTGCTGGCATCGAGCGCCCCAAGAATGAGCAGAGCCTGGAGTTGGTTGCCTGGCATGATGGGCAGGAATGCAAAACTCTGACAACCAAGGTTGCGTGGTACATGCAAGAGATTGGGAGGGAAATGTTCTATTTGACTGTCTGCGGGGATCATCAGAGGTGATTCGCTCTCGAAATATGCAGCCAACTCACGGGCCGAAATGGAGAGGCGGGGCAACGGTTGGGGCGATTCTGTTCCCCGGATAGGATCGTTCATCGCCAAGCCTACCAGATTGTCTTCCTCGATCTCGAAGAGCGCGGATATGAAGGGGGTTTGTTCCAGGGTTTTCGCCAATGTGCGCAAAACATCCTCGCTGGTTTCGGCCTGTGCAATCGTATGGCTGGCCTGATACAGCGCCGAGGTGGCCTGAAGGTCAACCCGCGCTGATTCCAGCAGGTGAAAGTTCTGCAGCACCGTGGCGATCTGATTGGCCAGCGTCTGCAATGTGGCGATGCTATCGGCCTCGAAGGCATTGACCTGCTGGCTTTGCACGTCCAGCACCCCAATGACATGGTCGCTGACGCTGAGAGGAATAACCGCCTCGGAACGGGTTTCCGGTAGATCGCTTACGGGGAGATAGTGCGGGTCTTTCTCGACATCCGCGGCCACATAATATTGATTGGTCGCTGACACCTGGCCTACGATTGACCCCCCGCCCACAGGAAGGCTGTGATAACCTCGTTGGATAGCGCCCCCCTCGGTTGCCGTGAAGGACTCTTCCAGGATGGCTTTCTCCTTGGCCCCATCGAGCAAAAAGACAGCCGCATAATAATAACCAAATCGCTCTACGATGAGCTTCACTGTTTGCTTGAGCACGGTGTCGAGATCTGAAGCAGATGTTGCGATTTGAGCTATTTCTGAGGCCGTGCGAATCTGCTGGGTGCGGGTGATCACCTGCGCTTCCAATGAGCGGTAGAGCGTGCTGAGTTCATCGGCCATTCGATTGAAAGTATATGCCAGCAGGCCGATTTCGTCGGAGCTATTGACCAGGGCGCGTCTTTGCCAATCCCCTTCCGAGAAGTGTTGCGCTGATCGCGTGACTTCCAGGATTGGGCGGACGATCTGACGGGCGCCATACCAGGTGAGCAAGGCGGATAGGAGGATCGTGAACGCCAGTAGAGCGCCAAAGTAGGGCAGGTTTTGCAGTTGTTGAATGATGTCTGATGTAGGGACTTCGATCACCAGGCCAGCTTTTAGCTCAGGGATTGGTATATAAGTAGCCAAAACGTGCTGACCGTCGAAGGAGGTAAATTCGACGACTTCACTGGTGGTGTCCTTCAGCGAGGAGGTGAAGAGCCGCGATTGGTCAGCGCTGGGCTGGAAGACCGGTGCATCGGTGTATTCTTTGATATTGGGGCCAAGCCCTATGTATAAGCCCTCCTCGGTGATAAGGTAAATCCTGATGCCGAGGAAACTAATGTCGTTGAAGAGCGCCTCGAAGCGAGAAAACCCTGTCAATCCCCAAATCGTGACCAGGTGTTCTCCCTCGAGCGTGTAGTACGGTCTGGCAGTGATGATCGCTAACGAATTATAGATGGGTTCGGGCTTGTATACGGCCAGAAAAGCGTGTTCGGTCGAGAGCTGCTCGAAGTACGCAGTATCCCCCAGGGAAGCGCCTTCGAAACGCCGGTTCGATGCGACTAATATTTCTCCATCCGCCGAAAGCACGAAGAATTGATGGATAAGGTCTTCGGTCGCATTGATTTCTTCCAGGTTGATCAGGATGAGTTCACGAGCTTCGAGAAACCTGGGATCCTCCTTGTTGTTGAGTCGGTTGACCGTCTGGAATGCTTCGATGATGGTTGGATCGAGGTAGAATTCGTTGATTCGCTCTTTTCTGGCCTCGATCCAAAGGGCGATTTTCGTCTGTTGTTGTTTCTCGATGGAGACCAGCGTGCTTCCGATTTGGCTGATGAGAATCTGTCGTGAGCGGGCATAAGCCATTCCACCCATCAAGAGAAGAGGTAGCAATGAGATGGGGATCAACACTGTTAGCATCGTGCGCGCTAATTTCCCGCGAAATTTTGGGGTTGCTGCAGGAATAGCTTGTGACATGTCGGTCTCCTCGAAAGCCTTAGTTTTTGTCGTGCTTATGTGTTATATCATTCCCGCCTCGATGACCTGTAGGTGGAAAAAGATGTTATTCGAACTCCCAGACGGGTTCACCAGTCAAGATACGGCGGATTTGATTGGGAAAGCGATCTGGGTCGAGAGGTTTGCCAATGAATCCGTTGAAATTAGCGCTACGAGCTTTGTTCATCTGCGTGACGCTGGCCTCCGCGGTCACAGCAACAACTGGCGTGTCTTGCAGGGTTTGGGATGCTTTGATCTTCTTCAGCGCGCTGTACCCGTCTTCGTACGGTAAGCGGATATCCAACAGGATCAGATCGAGGCGCGGGAGGGTGTCTGCATATTCGACAACTTCATATCCCGAAGTTTTCCATTCACAATGAATCCCCATGTAGCCCAGCATGCGGGCGATGAGCACGAAATTGGAAACGTTATCTTCCACAACCAGCACAGTGGCGCCTTTGGGGATGTCTTTTGAGCTGGTCATTCTCTCTTGGAATTCTGAGGTGCTCTGGTTCACGATTTCGCCTCTCGCAGGTATTGAGCGATTTGTTTGGGGAGGGAATCTACGTCAATAGGTTTTTGGATATACCCATCACAGCCGGCGTCGAGGGTGCGCTCTCGGTCGCCTTTCATCACATTGGCGGTCAAAGCAATGATGGGTACGTTCTTCAGTTTGGGAAGATTCTTGAGTTGGGTGGTTAGCGTATAGCCATCTATGTCGGGGATGTTGATGTCCATCAAAATGAGGCTGGGACTCGCCTCTTCCAGGATGGCAAACGCCTGTTTTGCGTCTCCTGCTTCGATGACGGTATATCCTTCCGCCTCGAGAATCCGCCGGACGAGTATACGGCTAGAGATATTGTCTTCTACATAAAGAATGGCTGCATCTTTTGTCATATGCGATACAGTTTTGCATACTGGTTTCTTGTCAGGATTTTACCATGAATAGTTTGTCACCGATATAATACTAGCGTCCTATCTCATTGAGAAGGCCCAGAAAACGAAAAGCCCGTTGTATCCAACGGGCTTGATGAAGCGGGTGATGGGATTCGAACCCACGTATCGTAGCTTGGGAAGCTACTGCCTTACCACTTGGCGACACCCGCAAGGACGGCTGTATTATACCGAACAGACGAAAGAGGGGCAAGCCTTTTCCTCTACGAAGGTGGAGATGGCGATCACAGAAGAGTGGCTTCCCAACGTGGCTGGGTGTCGCGATTTGTCCTATTGAAAGGCATTGACGGCATATCCTCCGAGGATCGGGCAGACGACACAGACGGAAATCAGGATCAGGACCACGCCCCCAATGATGCCAGCCATAAACCCGCCAGCCTTGCGGTCCAGGACGGCATCGGAGGGATTCTGTGGGTCGTAGAAGACGTTGACCCTGGCGTTGATTGGGTAGGATGCCATCGCTTCCTCCGCCTTCTTTTTGCTCCCATAGGTTTTCGTCATACCAAAGGTGATGCGATTGCCGATGAATTCTTGGCTTGCAACGCTGTATTGGTATTCGATTTGGGGTGCGTAGGTCGTCCTGGTATAGCCGTCGGAATCGGAGCTGACGTTCTTTTTGATGATAGCGTTGGTGATGACCCCAACGACAGCAGGCCAGCCTCCACTCTCCTCAGCTTTATTCTTGCTGCGGAGACTGGCGATGATCGCAACGATTCCACCAATGAACAACGCAGCGGCGAAGATACCGCCGCCAATTAATACGAGATAGGGTGTCATGGTTTGCTCCTTTTGTTATATAGGGTTGTTGAGTCTTAAGCTGGGGCATGTTATCTTTTAAATTTTCAGGCTCTGGCTGATTAACTCGTTCCATTCGTCGAGGCTCAAGGTTTCCGCCCGGCGTTGGGGGTCTATACCGGCGTTTTCCAAAATACGGCTGGTTTTTTCCTTAGGCCAGGCCATCCCAGAAGAGAGGGAGTTGCGTAAAGTTTTGCGTTTCTGCCCGAAACCAGCTCTGGCTAAATCGAAGAATGCGGGGATCATCGGTCGGGGGATCAATGGTTCAGGGAATAGGTCTATGCGGACGACCGCTGAGTCCACCTTTGGGGGGGGATAGAAGGCGCCAGCGTGGATCCTGGCGACGATGCGCGGCTCCCCATAGACTTGCACGCTGAGTGCCAGGAGACTCATTTCTCCCGGGCCGGCGCAGATACGCGCTGCCACCTCGCGCTGCACCGTCAACACCAGGCGTTGGGGTTTGATCTCGGCTTCGAGTAGATGGCGGATAATGGCCGAGGTGATGTAGTAGGGGATGTTCGCTACGACGAGGTAGTTGGAGGTTGGAGGTTGGAGGTTGGAGAGTAGTTGATCTGGGTCAACCTCTAAAATATCGGCCTGGATGATCTCGATATTTTCGAAGGGCGCTAAGACTTCACGAAGCGGTGGAATCAGGTTGTCATCTACCTCGACGGCGATCACCTGCCGGGCCGCGGCGGCCAGGTAGCGGGTCAGACTCCCCAGGCCGGCGCCAATCTCCAAAACCGCCTCGCCAGCCGTAATTTCAGCCGCGTCCATCACTCTTCTCAGGGCGGAGTCATCCACTAGAAAATTCTGCCCCAGGCTTTTATCGGGGCGCAATCCATATTTTCGCAAAAGGGGGGGGATGTCGAGGGGAGGGAGGCTTTTCATCGGATTGGATGTCCTGGAGGACGAAACGCGCTCCTGGCCGTCCTCAGGATTTGATTGACGCCGACTCTTTGGCGCAGAGGGAATAACCCCTCTCTATAGCCTCGTAGTTCATGGGGATCGTTTTTCGGTGGCGTTCGGGCATGTGTTCATCGAGGGCTTTTTTGACCATCTCCAGCGTCAGGATGGGGTCGAGGCCCAGCATTCCACCCAGCATCACCATATTCGCCAGCCGTGCCAGTCCAATTTCCTCAGCGATTTCGTTGGCGGGGAGATAGGCATGTCTGAGATCGTTCCGTGATAGGTCGCGGTTTATTAGGGAGGAGTTGGCGACCAAAACACCCCCCGACCTGGTGAGCTTTTCGTATTTATCCAGGGAGGGCAGGTTGAGCACGACGGCTACATCAGGGTTGCGCACCAGGGGGGAGCCTATTGCATCCTCGGAGATGATGACCGTGCAATGGGCTGTGCCGCCGCGCATCTCGGGACCGTAGGAAGGAATCCAGGTGACGTTAAGGTCGTTGTCCAGGGCTGCGTAGGCTAGAACCTGTCCTGCGAAAAGCGCTCCCTGACCGCCGAAGCCTGAGATGATGATGCTGGTTTCGTTCAATGTTTTAGCTCCTCGTTGACTTTATAATCGCCCAGCGGGAAAACAGGGACCATGCGCTCGGCGATGAAATCCAAGGCCTCATGGGGGTTGATTTCCCAATTGGTCGGACAGGAAGAGAGCAGCTCGACCATCGCGAAGCCCAACCCCCGCTCCTGGGTTTCGAAGGCCAGGCGGATGGCCTTCTTAGCCTGACGGATGTGTTTTGCGTCATGCAGGCTGCGCCGCACGATATACCCGGCGCCTTCCATGGTTGCCAGGATCTCACACATGCGGACAGGGTAGCCGCTCAATTCAACGTCGCGGCCAAAGGGTGATGAAGTGGTCTTCATCCCTGGCAGGGTGGTGGGGGCCATCTGACCGCCGGTCATGCCGTAGATGGCGTTGTTGATGAAAATTACGGTGATATTCTCGCCCCGGGCTGCGGCATGTATGATCTCTGCCATGCCGATCGAAGCCAGGTCGCCGTCGCCCTGGTAGGTGAATACCGTGTTTTTCGGCAACACTCGTTTGATGCCCGTGGCCATGGCCGGGGCGCGGCCGTGGGCGGCCTCGACGAAATCCATATTGAAATATTTGTAGGCAAACACCGAGCAGCCCACCGGAGCTACACCGATAGATTTTTCGCGCAGCCCCATCTCATCAATGACTTCGGCCACCAAACGATGGGCAATGCCGTGTGTGCATCCTGGGCAGTAGTGCGTGGTCAGATCGGTGAAGGAGTCAGGGCGTTGGTAAACGACCTGGATTTCAGGTTTAACTGGCGTTGTCATCATTTGCCCTCCGCGACGATTTGCTCGAGGCGTGCAATCCATTCTGCACGTGCATTCCAATTGACAGGCCGCTTATTTGCAGCCACCCGACGGATCTCGTCCAGGATTTCATCCGGGAAGGGGGTTACGCCGCCCATGCGGCCGAAGAATTCTACCGGCACGCGGCCCTGGACAGCGGCGGCGACATCTTCGAGCATCATCCCGGAGTTCATCTCGACCACCAGGATGCGCTTGACCCGCCTGGAAATTTCTGCGACTTGTTCCTTCGGGAATGGCGCCAGGGTGATCGGGCGGAAGAGGCCGACTTTGATGCCCTCCTGGCGGGCGGCGCGAATGGCCGTGGTAGCTACCCGGCCAGCGGTGCCGAAGCCGATCACGGCGAACTCGGCGTCTTCCATCAAATATTCGCTAAAGCGGATTTCGTTCTTTTCGATCTCCAACCAGCGTTTAACCAGACGGATATTTGTGACTTCTTCATCGGGAGGATTGATGTAGATGGAAGAAAGGATATTGGGTTTACGCCCTTTTGCGCCGGTGACAGCCCAGGCGGGAGGCTCTTTGGGAAGTTCCCGCATGGGAGGTAATTCAGCGGGTTCCATCATCTGCCCCATGTTGCCGTCCGCGATCACATAAACGATATTGAGGTATTTTTCTGCCAGGTCGAAGGCCAGGGAGATAAAATCTATGGCTTCCTGCACGCTGGCCGGGGCTAGCACGATGGGGAAGTAATCCCCGTGACCGCCGCCTTTGACCATTTGATAGTAATCTCCCTGGGAGGGGGCGATATTCCCCAGGCCGGGCCCGCCGCGCATCACGTTGACGATCACGGCGGGGACCTCCGTCCCGGCGATGTAGGAGATTCCCTCCATCATCAGGCTGATGCCGGGGCTGGATGAGGAGGTCATCACGCGCTTGCCTGCACAGGCCGCGCCGTAGACCATGTTGATGGCTGCGACTTCGCTCTCGGCCTGGACGAAGGCCCGGCCAAGCTGGGGCATCCGCCGCGCCATGTGCTCCAGAAATTCTGTTGATGGGGTGATCGGATAACCAAAAAAGCCTTCACAGCCAGCCCGAATAGCTGCTTCGGCGAAGGCCTCGTTTCCTTTGAGCAGTTCTTTTGCCACTGTATGCTACCTCCTAGGCTGAAGCTGGGGCTTTTTGGGGATGGACAGGCGCTTCACGGTATACCGTAATGGCGGCGTCCGGGCACACGATTGCGCAAATGGCGCATCCTGTACATCCATCGGCGATCAGGTGGGCTGGGTGATAGCCTTTCGGGGTCAGGCGCTCCATATCCAGTGAAATCACATCTTGTGGACAGGCGCTCACGCATAAAGCGCATCCCTTGCAATGCAGATCGTGGACTTCGATCCAACCTTTAACAGGCATGATGCAGCTCCTTGTTCGAGATCTATGCTCCTGTGCATCGCCAACATGCAACTGAGAGACAATCGGCTTATATTATATTCCTAAACCAGTTGCAAAGAAATACGAAAAAAATATTCGTTGACAGCCATATATAACCCCTGTATAATATTGCCGCCCCAGTGGCTTTGCCCTGGGGCGAGTTGTGTGTAAGGATACAGTCAATTTTTATCCCCAAGCTTCCCCGCGCCTCGGCGTGCTTTGTGGTTGATTTCCACAATTTCGCGGGGTGTGCGGTGAGAAGTGAAGGTTGGAGGAAGGAATATGGTATACGCTATTTTCGAGAGCGGCGGCAAGCAATACAAAGCCGTCCCCGGCGGCGCGGTTGATGTAGACCGTATGCCGGTTGAAGAAGGCGCCAAGATCGAGTTCGATCAGGTGCTCCTGGTTTCTGACGATGATAAATTTCACGTGGGTACTCCCACCGTAGGCGGAGCCGTAGTCGAGGGGACCGTCGAGGAACATATCAAAGCCAAGAAAGTCATCGTCTTCAAATATATTCCACGTGTTCGTCATCGCCGCACCCAGGGTCATCGTCAGCAGTACACCCGGGTTCGGGTTGATAAGATCGTAAAGAAATAAGGAGTGGGATCATGGCACACAAAAAAGGCGGCGGTTCATCCCGCAACGGACGTGATAGCGAATCCAAACGCTTAGGCGTGAAGAGATTCGGCGGCGAGTATGTTCGCTCTGGCAACATCCTGGTTCGCCAGCGTGGCACGAAGATCAGACCCGGATACAATGTCGGCCTGGGCAGAGATCATACCATCTTCGCTACCGTAGACGGCTTCGTCAAGTTCGAGACCATCCGCGGGAGGCGTAAGCAGGTCAGCGTCGAAGCCGCCCAATAGAGGTTTATCGGTATGAAGAAAGATATCCATCCAACGTACTACACCGAAGCTGTCGTGATTTGCGCCTGCGGCAACACCTGGAGGACGGGTTCGACGAAGGCAGAAATTCGCACAGATATATGTTCGAAATGCCATCCGTTCTTCACCGGTGAGCAGCGCATAGTTGACACCGAGGGGCAGGTGGATCGCTTCAGGAAGAGACTCCAGGCTCGTGAAACCTACCTGGCCGATCAGCAGGCCCAGGAGGAAGCGCGTCTGTCCCCAGGACGACCTATCCTTGACCTGGAATTGGGCGCACGTGTCGAGAAGGCGCTCGAAGAAGCTGGTATCACCGAGATCGGTCACGCCCTCGCCCGGCTCGAATTGGGCGAAGCGGCTATGCTCGAGATCAAAGGCTTTGGTCGCAAGTCCCTTGCGGACCTCAAGAAAGGCCTGCGCCGATTGGGCTACGGCTTGCCAGAGGCCGCCGAAGCAGTTTCTGTGTAGAGCTACCCGCCAGGTCAATCTTGAAGTAAACTTAACAGGCAGATACAAAAGTATCTGCCTGTTTATTATTGTAACTGCTCAGTCATCGAACGGATTAACCCGAAAAAAGGGTGTGCGTGGGGGTGCGCAGCACCCGCACGCACGCCCTTTTTTCGGGAATTTCTCCGTTTGGCTGAGTAGTTACTTATTATTGACCTCACTAAAAAACGGAACGCAAAGGCGCCAGGGTGCAGAGTCGCTAAGATAAGAGGAGTTCATGAAAGTCCACACCGGTTCGCTCGAGATCATCACAGGTTCTATGTTCTGCGGCAAGACGGAAGAACTCATCCGCCGATTGCGGCGCGCCACCATCGCCAGGCAGCGCGTGCAGGTCTTCAAGCCGGCCATAGATAACCGCTACGCCGAAAAGAAGGTCGCCTCGCATAATGGCATGGTCTTCGACGCCCTTCCCGTCAGACATCCCGCCGAGATCATCGAACATCTTCACCACGATACCACGGTAGTCGCCATAGATGAAACTCAGTTCTTCGACGATGACATTATCAATGTCGTTCAAGACCTGGTCGAGCGCGGCTTGCAGGTGATCGTTGCTGGTTTGGATATGGACTTTCGCGGCGAGCCTTTCGGTCCGATGCCGGTGTTGATGTCCAAGGCCGAGCGCGTCGATAAACTGCACGCAATTTGTATGGTCTGCGGAGAGCTGGCTTCGCGCACGCAGCGCCTGGTAGATGGCGCCCCAGCGCGTTATGACGATCCAGTGGTGATCGTTGGAGCTGACGAATTGTACGAGGCGCGCTGTCGCAAACATCATGAAGTGCCGCGGTAATATTCTATTCGGGTGGGGTGCATCTGTCAGATGCGCCCCACCTTAGGAGGAACCGTGTTAGCCTATCAAGAGCTTCTGAAAGAGATTTTGATCGACGAGGAAACGCTCCAGGAGCGAATCGCAGCCCTGGGAGCAGAGATCAGCCGCGATTACAAGGAAAAGAGCCTTCATCTGGTCTGCATCCTGCGCGGGGCTGTCATGTTCCTCACCGACCTGATGCGCCAGATCTCCATCCCCCACACCATTGATTTTATGGCGATCTCCTCCTACGGCGCAGGCATCCGGAAATCCCACGGCCAGGTCCGCCTGACGATGGACCTCAAGGATGATATTGGGGGGCGGGATGTTCTGCTCGTCGAGGACATCATAGATAGCGGGAATACCCTATCCTCCGTGTTGGAGTTGTTGACGGTGCGTAAACCGGCCAGCCTGAAGGTTTGCGCCTTGCTCGATAAAACCGAACGGCGCGAGGTGGCCGTGCCGATTGACTATTGCGGTTTCGTCATCCCCGACGCTTTCGTTTTTGGATATGGTCTGGACCTCGATGAGTATTATCGAAACCTGCCTTTTATTGGGATCGTCAACCCGCAGCGATTCCAACCCCCGGAGTAGGTCGAGCGGTGGGAAAGTTCGAGAGGGCGCCTGTTCCCCACGGGGATGACCTTGCCCCCTATGAGGGACGGTGGGTAGCTTACCTGGGGGGAAAGGTCGTCGCCCAGGGGGGGACGCCCCAGCAAGCCTTGAGCGCAGCCAAAGCCGCCCGGTACAAAGAAAATCCCGAGGTATTCTACGTGCCAACACAGACGCCGTTTCGTTTTTCGGCCATCATAGAACGAGTCCGCCGCGCCCTGCCGGATGACGCAGGGATATACCTGGTTGGCGGCGCGGTGCGTGACGCGTTGCTCTCACGAGAGTGTCATGATTTCGATTTCGTCCTGGGGCAGGATGCTCTTCGAGTAGCCCGGGTTGTGGCGGACAGGCTTGGCGCGGCCTATTTCCCTCTGGATGTAGAACGCTCCACCGCCCGGGTGATCTATACCGATGAGGCCGGCATTCGCTATCACCTGGATTTCGCCGCGTTGCGCGCCCCTGATCTGGAAGCTGACTTGCGAGACCGCGATTTCACGATCAACGCCATGGCGGTGAGTCTGCGCGAACCTCAGGCCTTGTATGATCCTCTAGGAGGCGCATCCGACCTGCATTCCAGGGTTTTGCGCGCCTGTTCGTCTGTCTCGTTCAGTAAAGACCCGGCGCGGATTCTCCGGGCTGTGCGCCTGGCCGCGGCCTATCACCTATCCATCACGCCGGATACCCGGGAACAAATGCGGCGCTCTGTGACCGGCTTGCAGAAGGTCTCTGCCGAGCGGCTGCGCGATGAACTGCTGAACATCCTGGGTGCACCGCGGGTGAGCACTTCCCTGCGCGCCCTGGATATCCTGGGGGCGTTGGAATACCTGTTGCCAGAGTTATCCTCGTTGAAGGGATTAGCCCAATCCCCTCCGCATACTCAGGATGTCTGGAATCACACCCTGGATACGCTCAGCCAGTTGGAGCGGCTGTTGCATATCCTTGGCCCTGTGCACGACCCTGACGCCTCGGGGAACCTGGCGCTTGGCCTGGCTGTCATGCAACTGGGCCGGTACCGAGAGCAGATCGGGGAAATGTTGAACACGTCTTTGGTGACCGACAGGAATCTGCGGCCGCTGTTGTTCCTGGCCGCGCTCTATCACGACATCGGGAAACCTCACAGTCAGAGCCTGGAGAGCGAGACTGGCCGGTTACAGTTTTTGGAACACGAACGCATCAGCGCGGAGATCGCAACTGAGCGCGGCCGCGCTTTGCAATTGAGCAATGCAGAAGTGGGGTGGCTCGGCGCGGTAGTGAAACATCACATGCGCCCACTCTGGCTGGCGAACGAGACGGAGGGGCCTAGCCGGCGGGCGATCTATCGTTTCTTCCGTGATACACGGCAGGCCGGCGTAGCGGTGTGCCTTCTCTCCCTAGCTGATCTATTGGCGACGTATGGGGCGACGCTGCCTCAGGAAAGGTGGGGCCGGCAGCTAGAGGTGGCGCGGATTCTGTTAGAAGCCTGGTGGGAACAGCCTGAGGAGAAAGTCGCTCCCCCTGCATTGATCTCCGGTGACGACCTGATCGAAGAATTCGGCCTCGAACCCGGCCCGAAGATCGGCGAGATCCTCGAAGCCCTGCGCGAATCCCAGGCGGAAGGGCTGGTACGGGATCGAAGAGCTGCTCTCGATTATGTGGGTAATTACTTGAATAAAAGCTAATATCAGTGTTCACGAAAACGATCAGGAGCCCGTCCCCGGGCGCCCCGCAGACGGGTCTTGGATCATCTTTCGTGAAGTACTGAATATGCCGCCCCGAGTAAATGTGCTTCCTCGAGGGTTCTAGGGATAAAGTTCTTTCAACATCGGTTCATAGAAACAGCGGCATCCCTGGGGGTGTGAGCAGCCCTGGACAGGTACCGCAGGAACCTGGTCTTTGGCGTACGTGCCTTCCTGTGCGGCGCAGACAGGGCAGCAATCCGCCGACACAACCAGCCGGATATCGCGCACGCGCGGGTTTTTCTGGAGTTTTTCGAGAGCCGCTGCTGGGGTCAGTTGATCGAATTTTGATGTTTGTTGCATAGAGTGCCTCCTCGATGGGTATCTGCGCCTGATTTTACTTCAAAGAGGGGGTTTTGTGTAAAAAATTACGCTGCAAAACCATCGCGATACGTCCGTCGGGCCAGGGCATTGATGCGAGCGGCCAGGAGACCAGGCGAAACCGGTTTGAGAAGATATTCGTCCGCGCCTCGATCCAGCACCTTCTCGACGATCCCCGGCTTATCCACCACCGATAACACCAGGATCGGGGCCTTGCTGATGGCGCGCAGATTCCAGTATGCGTTTCCGTTGTCTTGATCCGGCCCGGATGAGTCGATGATAATCACGTCCGGTTTCATTTCCCGAATATCGTTGACGACCATCTTGCCAGCGTTGATCTTGTGCACGCTGAAGCCGCGAGGATGGAAATCAATACAAGGTTCGTTTTGATCCTGATGTTCGTTGATGATAAGGACTTTTATCGCCATGGTTTACCTCCAACAAGATTGGATAATTATCATGTAGAATCGACGTCTTTCACCTTACAAACGCCTAAGAGAGTGTTTTAAAACTCAAATCGGCCACAGATGAACACAGATAAAAGGGATTTCGGCGATAAAAGACGGCTGTTCATCAAGAAAATCGGTGTTCATTTGTTCCGGCTAGTCCGGGTTAGGGACACTTGCATCATAAACGAAGTAAGGATATGATACTCATATGACATCAGAACTGATCTCCTGCCCCAACTGTAATCAACCGGTCGACTCGAATGCCAGCACATGCGAATATTGTGGAGTCAACATGGCTCTATACGCAATTCTGGCTGAGAAGAAGCTGGAAGTGCAAACCGGCATGCTGCCGGATTTGAGCCTCTCGCCCGAATTGTTGGTCCCCCGTCTCGGAGATTATCTGGTCAAAAGGGGATTATTAAGCCCGGATGACTTGATCCAGGCGCTGGCCTACCAGAAGAAAATGTGCGATGGTGGGCAGTCAAAACTGATTGGAAAGGCTCTATTGGAGTTGAACTTGATCAGCAGAGAAGCCCTGGATCAGGCAGTTACGGAGCAAATCCTTCAGCTACAATTAGCATTACAACGGGCAAACGATGAGTTGGAAGCGCGAGTTCGTGAGCGTACGGCCGAGTTAGAACACGCCATGAACAGGCTTGCGGAATTGAACCAGCTCAAATCCAATTTCGTCTCGAATGTGTCGCATGAGTTGCGAACTCCTCTGATTCACCTGAAGGGATATATCGAATTGCTCGAAGAGCAGGCGTTGGGGGATTTGAACCCCCAGCAGGCTGATGCTGTGCGGGTGATGAAGAAGGCTGAAAACCGGCTTGGAAATCTGATCGAAAATCTGATTCAGTTTTCGACCTATTCTCGCGGCAGCCTCGATATCCAACTGGCCCCGCTCGATTTGCTGGAAATCATGGGCGATGTGCTCGAAAAGGCACGCAATCGCTGCGATGAAAAGAGCCTCCATTTTCAAACGAAAATCCCCCCCAGTAT
Organism: Chloroflexota bacterium; assembly: GCA_016865865.1. Taxonomy (GTDB): domain Bacteria; phylum Chloroflexota; class Anaerolineae; order Anaerolineales; family UBA11858; genus NIOZ-UU35. Next base: position 9,268 of record VGOC01000026.1, on the reverse strand, counting down.
TCCTGAGGTATTGGCAGATGCACAGATGTTGCCCTGGGTGTTACTGCATATGGTAGATAACGCGGTTAAATTTACACCAGAAGGCGGCGCCGTCCAGGTAGGCGCAATCATCAATGGCGCTGTGGTAAAGCTCTATGTCTATGATACCGGAATTGGGATTGCTGAGGAGAAGATCAATGAAATTTTCGAGCCGTTCCACCAGCTCGATAGTTCCTCTACGAGGCGATATGGCGGTACCGGCCTGGGGTTGGCGATGGCTCGTCAGATCGTCGAAGCCCACGGGTCGGATATCGTTGTACGTTCCAGAGAGGGGGAAGGCTCGTATTTCGAGTTCGCGTTGACGATAGCAGGAAAGGATACATCTTGCTAGAACCCGGCATTGATTTACAAACTGAGCAGTTGCTGCCAGAGGAGTATAAATCTCTTTATCAGATTGGTCGCGTGATTATCCAAGAGCATGACGTAGCAACCGCGCTTAGGGAAATCTTTCGCCTGGCTCGACCGGCTTTTATTTTCGACAATATTGTTCTTTACGATAGGCAGGAAGATCGAAAACTGATCCCCACGTATGCCCGTTCTCTCGGTCGTGGCCGTTCCAAGGAGGCCGATATGGATTGGGGGGAGACGACCGCCCGCGAGGTGATGCAAACTGGCAAAATGGTCATGCGGCGTGAAATCCTGGAAAACGAGCTAAACAGCGCTCATGATGAGAGGCTGAATCAGCGTGATTTTTTAGGTTTGCCGTTGCAGGCCAAAGATGAGATCAGCAAGGCGTTGGTCTTCATCCGTTTCGGAGGACCGCCCTTCCTGCAAAAACAAATCTATTTCGCCTGGTTGATTGCCGAGCATGTGGAGAAGCTTCTGGAGCGCAGGCAGCTTGTCGAGCGCGTGGCGGCGTTGGAAGCCGAAAGACGCCTCGGCCACTTGCAAGAACAATTCATTTCTACCGTCTCTCACGAGCTGCGATCCCCTCTGGGTTTCATCAAAGGATATGCGACATCGTTGCTGCGCGATGATGTGGAATGGGATCCGCAAACCCGACGGGAGTTCTTGACGATCATTGACGAGGAATCTGATCGCCTGACTGAAATCATTGATAATATCCTCGATTCTTCCCGTCTTCAATCCGGGACTCTCCCCATGAATTTCCAGGAAGTCCTGCTGGCTAAAATGCTGGAAGTTTTCGTTCAGCGCGTGAAGGTGGGAAGTTTCGACTTAGAGATTTCGTCGAATATCGAACGATCGCCAGAAATCATCCTTGCCGATTCAGCTCGCCTTGTTCAAGTATTGGATAACCTGATTAACAATGCGGAAAAATATGCTCCTGGATCAGTGGTCACGATATCATTGAACTGGGAAGCGGAGCGCGCCCATATCACCGTTCGTGATACCGGGCCTGGCGTACCCAAGGAACATCTGGAGGATATTTTCAAACGTTTCTATCGCTTACCAGAACATCGGGCAAATGTGTCGGGTACGGGCCTGGGTTTGTATATTTGCAGCCAGATCATCCAGGCTCATGACGGAGAAATCATGGCCGAGTCTGCCCTGGGTGAGGGAATGGTTGTTCACATCTATCTTCCCCGCCAGGGAATCTCTGTATCATCTCAATAATAAGGGGGGAGGCGGGGTGTGCGGGCGGCGAAGCCGCCCGCACACCCCCCATCTTCCCCCAAGTTGTTGAGAAGATACGAATCTCTCGATCTTGTGAGGAGGATGTATGAGTGCGCTAATACTGGTTGTTGATGACGAGCCTCGCTATGTGCGTCTGATGGAAGCCAACCTTGTAAGCGCGGGGTATAAAGTCATCACTGCTGCTGGTGGTCAGGAAGCAGTTGATACGGTGGACGCCAACCGTCCAGATTTAGTATTGTTGGATATAATGATGCCCGATCTTGATGGCATCGAAGCCTGTGAGCGCATCCGTAGATTTTCGGCTGTGCCGATCATCATGGTCACTGCGCTCAGCGACGAACGGGATCGCGTCCGAGGATTGGATGTTGGCGCGGATGACTATATCGTCAAGCCCTATTCTGTGACCGAATTGCTGGCTCGTGTGAGAGCTGTACTCCGCCGGGCGCAATTTTCCGAAAGCTCTTCCCAACAATCAGCTTTTTCGCATGGCAAATTGCGTGTGGATTTTGCCCGAGCGCAAGTTTATATTGGCGATACCGAAGTGCTGCTATCGGCGACTGAATATCGCTTGCTTTTGCAGTTTGTGCAAAATAAGGGCCGCATCATGACTTCGGAAGTATTGTTGGAGAATGTATGGGGGCAGTCATACCGGGAGGACAAGGAGGTGCTTTGGGTGAGCATTTCTCGCTTACGGCAAAAACTCGAAGATCATCCAAAAGAGCCCCGATATATTGTGACCCGCCCAGGTTTAGGGTACACTATGCCATATCCCGATGAAACTTCGGCTAATAGTTAGGAGAAACATCTATGTCCATGCATATAGATTTCAAGGGAAAGTACTTCACGGAAGTCATCTCGAAAGATGTAGTGCGCACCATCATCCAGACTCTGACAGTGCGTATCATTGGGGATATCTATGTGCGCCCAGGAGAGCGTTTGAAGGATGAATTGAATAAATCCGAAAAATTCATCGCCGTGACCAATGCGGATGTTTTGAACGCACGCGGGGACAAGCTCTACCACACCGAATTCTTGACGGTGAATCTGGATCATGTGCTCTGGATGAGCCCAGTGGATGCAACCAGCGAGTGGACAGCCGAGGGATAGATCGTATGACTTTATCGGACCGGGCTCCCTCGACTCAACCTCAGCGCGTCGATCTGGATAAGCTCAAAGCTTATCTGGTGAACAGCCTGACCCAGGAATTCGAGAATAATCCCCCCTCCATCAAGCATCGCCGGCAGGCTGCTATAGACACGTTGGAGGTAGTTTATAAGCGCACGAATCTCAACCTGGATCAAAGTATACGCGCCCAACTCTTCCGTGATGTTTTGGATGAATTGTTAGGCTATGGCCCCATTCAGTCCTTATTGGATGAGGATAGCGTCTCTGAGGTGATGGTCAATGGCCCCGATGATGTCTACGTCGAGAGGGGGGGGAAGCTCGTCAAGACAAATGTCAAATTCGATAATGACGATCATGTGTTGCAGGTGATAGATCGCATCATCCTGCCTTTAGGGCGGCGCGTCGATGCCGATAATCCAACCGTTGATGCGCGCTTGCCGGATGGTTCGCGCGTCAATGCGATCATCCCTCCGGTCGCCATTGATGGCCCTTCGATAACTATCCGAAAATTCGCCAAAGAGAAATTGACCTTCCAGCAACTGGTTAATTTCGGTTCCATCACTGAGCACATGGCTGATTTCTTGCGCGCCTGTGTGGTGAGCCGTCTGAATATAGTCATCTCTGGTGGGACGGGGTCAGGGAAGACCACCTTATTGAATATCCTCTCGAGTTTCATTCCCGAGGATGAACGCATCGTCACCATCGAAGATGCAGCCGAGCTTCAGCTTCATCAGGATCATATTGTGCGCCTGGAAACCAAACCGCCTAACGTGGAGGGCATCGGTTCTGTGAGTATCCGGGATCTGGTGCGAAACTCATTGCGCATGCGCCCCGACCGGATCATCGTTGGAGAGGTGCGCGGCGGCGAGGCGCTCGATATGTTGCAGGCCATGAATACCGGCCATGATGGTTCTTTGACCACGGCGCATGCCAATACACCCCGTGATTCCCTCTCGCGTTTGGAGACCATGGCTTTGATGTCCGGTCTCGATATGCCTCTGAAAGTCATTCGCGAGCAAATCGCCTCGGCTATTGATTTGATCGTTCAGCAATCCCGTATGAAGGATGGCTCTCGAAAAGTAACCTATATTACAGAAGTCGCCGGCATGGAGGGGGATACCATCGTCATGACTGATATATTCAAGTTCGAACAAACCGGCATCGCTCCTGATGGAAAGGTGATCGGAGAACTCAAGCCGACAGGCATCCGCCCGCTGTTTAGCGACCGGCTTGCGGCAGCGGGATTCAAGCTAACTGCCCAAATATTTGGGGCTGCGTCAACCGATATGCTGGAGTCGTCCCGTTCCGAGCTGCGACGGCGGAGAAAATAATTGGCTGAGCACAGATGATGAATATCAGAGCTGGAGTAATGATCTAATGGCCGTTCCTCTCGCAATTACGATTCGTGCTAAGAAATTGGGGGTGTTACTTCGCAACGCGCGCCTGGCATCAGGAAGGACCTTGAAAGAATGCGGCGAGGCAATTGGAGTGAGCAGTAAACGGATTGCTTCCTTCGAGAGGGGGGATAGTTCGCCTTCTCTCCCGGAATTGGAGACCCTGGCGTTCTATCTGGATATTCCACTGGATCATTTTTGGGGGGATACGTCTATTTCGCTCGAAAAGAAATATGATCGCAAAAAAATTGACAAGATGGTGCTCTTGCGCCGGCGCATCATCGGCGCCAAGTTGCGTCTGGCCCGCCAGGAGGCCGGGCTTTCGATGGCTAGTGTAGCGGAGAGCGTGGGGATTTCTACGGGTCTACTTAGGCAATACGAGCGCAGCGAACGCCCGATTCCCCTGCCCGAACTCGAGGGGATGCTCAAGCTGATGAATCTCTCCATTGATGAGTTCCGCGATCAAACCGGCCCCGTAGGGCAGTGGGTTTCTCAGGAAAAGGCCATCCAGCGTTTTCTCGGGCTGCCTCCTGAATTACAAGAATTCATCAGTAAACCCATCAACCAACCTTATCTGGAGTTAGCTCAAAGGTTGAGCAAGATGTCGGTTGACCAGCTTCGGGCGGTCGCCGAGGGTTTATTGGATATCACTCTGTAGGAGCCTTCGTTGGATACGATCACGCCGCAGCAATTAGAAGCCGAGGGCAGCGCCGCCTATCGCCAGGGAGATTTTTCGAAAGCCGCGGCCTCTTTTGCGGCCGCGCAGGGAGGGTACGAAACTGCCGGGGACGAGCTGAAATCCGCCGAGATGGCCAATAACCGCTGCGTCGCCTTGCTGAAGGCCGACGAACCCCAGGCCGCCCTGGAAGCCGTCGAAGGGACGATTGCTGTATTTCGCCTTGCTGGAGATGACCGCCGCCACGCGATGGCATTAGGAAATCGCGCCTCCGCTTTAGAAGCTTTGGGCGAGTCCCAGGCGGCGATGGCCGATTTCCAGGAATCAGCCGACCTCCTGAAAAAGGTCGGCGCCGATGACCTGCGCATGGATGTGGTGAAATCGCTCTCTGCTTTGCAGCTCAAAACCGGCCATCCCATCGAGGCGTTGGCGACGATGCAGGCTGGCGTACAGGGGATATCAAAACCCAATCTCAAACAACGCCTGCTCGAACGTCTGGTTTCTTTGCCTGGCCGGCTGATGGGGCGGTAGAAAGTCTCGGGTTTGGCGTCATGATGGCGACAACTCCAACCAATCCAGCCCACATGTCCGTCAGGCCAGCCAGAGAAGCTGATCGGCAAAAATTAGCCGCCCTCATTCATTTCAGCCCATTCGTCCACAGACATTTGGGTTGGCTGACCCCCTTGGATTGGTTGGGGAAACAACCTTACCTGGTCGCGGAGCGAGGCGACCAGGTTCTGGCCGCTCTGGCCTGTCCTCCCGATATCCCCGATATATCCTGGCTGCGCTTATTTGCCGTTTCCACCGCAATACAAGTGGATGACGCCTGGGAGGCGATGTGGCCGGTTGCCAATCGCCTCATCGGCGAATCCATCCCCGTCGCTGCGCTGCCCCTCCAGAGCTGGTTCCGAAGGCTGTTGGAGACCAGCAACTTCTCCCATTCCTATGATGTCCTGATGATGAAGTGGAAGGATCGCGATCAAACTCTCTCCGATCTGCCCTCCGATTTGCCCTATCGTATCCGCTTGATGAACGATGATGATCTCGCCGCTGTGCATGCTCTGGATAATGAAGCCTTCAACCCACTCTGGCGCAATTCTATAGTACTCCTGGGGGTTGCTTATCAGGATTCCACCCTGGCCACTGTCGCCGAAAACCGCCAGGGAATCATCGGATATCAGATGAGCATGGCCAATCAATGCGATGGACATCTGGCTCGTCTGGCTGTTCACCCCCGTGCAAGACGTCGGGGGGTGGGTTATACTTTAGTGCAGGACTTGTTGAAAAATTTCAGAAGACGAGGCGTCGTCAAAATAACCGTCAATACAGAAGAGAATAATCTGGCCTCGTTGGCTTTATATGAAAAAGCGGGCTTCGAAAGGACTGGAGAAGTATTCCCAGTCTTCGAGGCGAACCACTGAGTCGAGAATGGGAGCCTCGGACGCCCCCTGTGGTGATTCAGGTTCTCGAGGCGTTGTACTGCCCTGGAGGATAACATGGTCAATAGAGAAGATGCCGTCATTGTCAACGCCCTGGTTCGACAGGCTCTGGTAGCGGCCCAGGAAGTCATGGGCGAGAATGGATTGAATGTCGTATTGCGCACGACCGGCCTGGAGCGTTTTATCGGCTATTTCCCCCCGGATGATTTGGAACCCGGCATCAAGGCCTCCCAATACGCCCGCTTCAACGCCGCCATCGAGGAGTTCTATGGCCGCGGCGGACGCGGCATCCTCAAGCGCATCGGAAAAGCCTCCTTCCAGTATGGCATCCGTGAGCAGCCAGCCTTGATGGGCCTGGCCGGGATCGCCCTGAAAGCCCTGCCGCGCAAGCAACGGATCAAGTTCATTCTCAACAGCGTCGCCGATGCTCTCGAAAAGAGCAACCCGCAAGTCGAAGCCTGGGCGGGGGAAATAGATGGCACATTGATCTATGTCGAACGCACCTGTGCGATCTGTAATGGCCGTACCAGCGATAGCCCAATCTGCTATCTGTATATCGGCTCGCTCAGTGAGGCGGTTCGATGGGCCACAGGAGAGGATTACGAAGTGAGCGAAACAAAGTGCATCGCCATGGGGGACGAATATTGTCAATTTGAAATTGGTGAGCCCTTAGGGCAATGACTGACTGAGTGGATCGTGATCTTCGTGGATTCTCCACATCTTTTTGGTTCCGGCCTGTCCGGCTTAGGATCGTTATCGAGGAGTTGACCGATGAGTGAGCATTTCGAATTCGCATTACGAACCACTGATGGATTGCATCTGTATGGCCAGGGCTGGCAGCCGCCCGGCGAACCCCACGCAGTTGTTTGCCTGATGCATGGCCTGGGCGAGCACAGTGGACGATACGTCCACGTGGGGGAGGCGCTCAATCAGGGCGGATATGCGCTGGTAGCCTTCGATTTGCGCGGTCACGGCAAATCGGAGGGCAGACGAGGCCATATCCTCTCGACCGAGGCTTTCTTTGGGGATCTCGATCTGTTCTTGAAAGCATCGCGGGATCGTTACCCCGGCAAGCCTATTGTGCTGTATGGACACAGCCTGGGAGGCCTGGTGATCAACTATGTCGTTGACCGCCGCCCAGATTTAGCCGGTGTGATCGCCACCAGCCCCAATTTCCGCCTGGGGTTCGATCCACCGACCTTCAAAGTAGCCCTGGGGCGCATGATGAACAATATCTGGCCGACTTTTACCCAGGCCAGCGGGCTAGAGACCGTAGCCCTCAGCCGCGACCCCCAGGTGGTGCGCGACTACGAAGAGGATGCCCTTGTGCATGATCGCATTACTGCGCGCATGTTCGTGAGCGGCATCCATGAGGCCAGTCTATTCGCCTTGGAACATGCCGCTGAATTTCCATTGCCCTTGCTGCTGATGCACGGCAGCGAAGACCGGATCACCTCCGTAAAAGGCAGCCAGGAATTTGCTGCTAAAGCCGGAGATAATGTAACCCTCAAAATCTGGGAGGGCTGGTATCACGAGCTTCACAACGAGCCGGAGAAAGATCAAGTCTTTGCATACATGCTCGGCTGGCTCGATGGACGGGTGAGATAGTATTCGCGCGTGTGGACTCTGAAAATGTGGATGAGAACCTGATAAGATTCTCCGTGGATTCATGATTTCCAGCTAGACAAGCCATAACGGGTATGGCAAAATTCGGGGCGTTATTAAATGGGCTCATGTGCCTATGAAATCGAATCCATTTCATGAGGTGTATTCTATGCAAAATCGTCAAGCCATCCAGGAGAGACGTCGCAGACGCAAGAAACAACAACGTATGACAGCAGTTCTGGTAGTCAGTGGGGCCGCGTTGGTTATTGCCGCAATTCTCATGATGCCAACGATCCAACGTTCACTGATCCCCCTCGGGGAGATCATCGTGCCTGAATTCATTTCCCGTCCCAATGTCTCGGATAACGCCATGGGCGATCCCGATGCTCCTGTGGTCATCGAGGAGTTCGCTGATTTTGGTTGCGGCTATTGCGCCGATTTTGCCGAGGGGACGGGCAAGCTGATCACCGAAACATATATAACGAACGGCCAGGTATATTTCATTTCTCGATCTGTCGGGAGCATGTTGACTCCGACGCCATCTCCGCGACTGGCCGAAGCGGCCTACTGCGCTGGAGATCAGGGCAAATATTGGGAATTCCATGATCTGGTCTACGCCAACCAGACCGCCCTCTATTCTGGGCCGAATGTGCCTATAGATCGTTATCTGCAAGCCTTTGGCGAGGAGCTGTCTCTAGACATGGACGCATTCGACGCCTGCCTGGATGAGAGGAAATATCAAGACCGAACGCAACAAGACCAGCTAGATGCTGTACAGTCGGGAGTCAAATCCACCCCCAGCTTTTTGATCAACGGACGATTGGTGGTCGGCAACCGCCCCACGTCAGAATTCCAATCCCTTATCGAAGCTGCTCTGTCGAAATAATATGATAAGCAGCTACGATTTCGACTAACTGTTCGACTGTGATTGGCTCCGGTTTGCCCAGTTGCAGGGCTTGGTGGTAGGCTTGCAAACCCAACTCGGCGTTGAAAGCCATGTCGAAGGCCTCCTCGAGGTTCGAGCCAATCGCCACCAGCCCGTGTTTTTTCAACAAAATCACTTTCAATTCTGGGCGGCTGGAAAAGATCTCCACAACCACCTCGCCTGCCCTGGGGGTGCCGGGACAGGCCCAGGGAGCTACCGGGATCGGCGCGCCGCAAGCCAGCAGTTCCAGGTTCGCCATGGGGATGTCTTCCCCCAGCGTGGCGAAAGTGATCGCAAAAGTGGAATGGGTGTGACAGACGCTGCCGATGGCAGGGAAATGGCAGTAGATTGCTGTATGCATGGGGGTTTCGGAGGAAGGCGTTGGGCCTTCGATGAGATTCCCGTCCAGATCAATGATCGAAATATCTTTGGCGGTCATCTCCCGATACTTGATCCCCCTGGGAGTGAT
>VGOC01000025.1 GCA_016865865.1 Chloroflexota bacterium | reverse complement strand
CCAAAAGTGGTTGAAACAGCGACAATTTAGGCTGTTGGACACATATTATAGACGTTTTGTAAGGTGCTACCCCGCCGGAAACAGTTCACGGCGTATAAAACTATCAATTTTTAGCGGAAAGTAAAGTGATAATCAACTATAGAGATAGATGATGAGGCTAACGTGACCGAAGAATACATCCAACTCACCATAGACGGCACGCCGGTCAGCGTTCCCAAGGGCACCACGCTGCTCGACGCCGCCAAAGATGCCGGGATTGACATCCCTGTTTTGTGCTATTTTGCCCACACCACCGCCAACGGCCTGTGCCGCCTGTGCGTCGTCGAGGTCGAAGGCTCACGCCTTTTGCAAGCCTCTTGTGTGACGCAAGCTCAGGATGGCGCGGTAGTTCACACGCGTTCTCCCAAGGTAGAACGGGCACGCCGCACCATTCTCGAGATGCTGGCCTCCACCGTAGACATCTCGGAAAGCCCCGAATTGCAGGATATGGTGGTGGAATACGAGAGTCGCCCAGAGCGTTTCGAGGGCGGGAAGAAACGCCGGCCTGAAATCATAGATGACAACCCCGTCTATATCCGCGATTATTCGCATTGCGTCATGTGCTGGCGCTGTGTGCAGGTCTGCGCTGATGATGTTCAGTATACATTCGCCCTGGGTTTCGATGGTCGTGGGTTCAATACCCAGATCGCCACATTTTTCGATCATCCTTTGCCAGGGACCACTTGCGTTTTCTGCGGCAATTGCGTTGGCGTCTGCCCGACCGGGGCGCTGAAAGCCAAGCGCGAACATCTCCTGGAGCAAGGCGTCGCCCCGGAGAAGATATTTGAGCTGACGCGCTTGCAAGGGAAGGGCAAACGCTCCCGGGGCGGCCCGCACCTCGACCGTCAATACCAAACTACTGTGAAACACGGATGACACGGTTTTTGAAGCAACTGGAGTGCTGCTATGCTAAAAGCTGATCGTATTGTTCAAACCACGTGCTCCTACTGCGGCGTTGGGTGCCAGCTCGATCTGCACATCCGCGAGGAGATCATCTTTCGTGTGGAAGGCCGCTTCGATAACGAAGTCAATTTCGGCCAGCTCTGCGTCAAAGGCCGCTTCGGTTACGATTTTGTCCACGCTTCGGATCGTCTGCGCCGGCCCCTGGCGCGCGCCAGCCGAAGAGCTGAGTTCAGCCCGGCGAGTTGGGATGAGGCGCTCGATCGTGTAGCCAACCGTCTGAAGGGAATTCGCGATCAGTATGGGCCTCGCAGTGTAGCGTTTCTCACCTCGGCCAAGTGCACTAACGAAGAAAACTACCTGCTGCAAAAATTCGCCCGCACCGTGATCGGCACCAACACAGTAGATCACTGCGCTCGCCTCTGACACTCCAGCACTGTGGCCGGTCTGGCCGCAACCCTGGGTTCTGGAGCGATGACGAACTCGATTCGGGAGATCCCCGAGGCGGAGGTCATTTTCGTAATCGGGTCGAATACCACTGAAGCGCACCCGGTATTAGCCCTGCAAATGAAGAAGGCAGTGTGCGGACGAGGGGCCAAGTTGATCCTGGCCGATCCGCGCCGCATCGAGCTGGCAGGGTTTGCCCACCTGCACCTGCGCCAGCGCCCCGGCACAGATATTGCCTTGATCAACACCATCGCCCATGTGATTATCAAGGAGGGATTGCACGATCTGGCCTTTATCGAAGAAAGAACCGAGGGCTATGAAGAATTCGCCGCCCTGGTTGGCGAGTGGACTCCCGAACGCGGCAAGGAGGTGACCGGTGTGCCCGCCCAGGAAATCATCGAAGCAGCCCGGCTGTACGCTAAAGCCGGGAACGCATCCATCTTCTGGGCGATGGGCATCACCCAGCACACCACCGGCACCGACAATGTCAAAGCGCTGGTCAACCTGGCCTTGCTGACCGGCCACATCGGACGGCTAGGTGCCGGGTTGAATCCGCTCCGGGGGCAAAATAATGTCCAGGGCGCCTGCGATATGGGCGGCCTGCCGAACGTCTACCCAGGCTATCAAAATGTGACAGATGTAGCGGTTCGCGAGAAATTCGAGAAAGCATGGGGAATAACGACCGCAGACGACAGACCGCGGCCAAATGGCAGTCCATCGCCCGCCGTCCGCCGTCTGGATACCCAAATCGGCCTGACCATCACCGAGATCGTAGACGCCATTCTGGCAGGCGAAGTGCATGCTCTCTATATTATGGGCGAAAACCCCATGCTCTCCGACCCCAACCTCAACCATGTGCGCCAGGCATTGGAACGAGTTGATTTCCTGGTACACCAAGACATCTTCCTGAACGAAACCGGTCAGTTTGCCGATGTGGTGCTTCCCGCAGCCAGCTTTGCAGAGAAGTGGGGCACATTCACCAACACCGAGCGGCGCGTGCAGATGGTCCGCCCGGCCCTGGAGCCTCCCGGTGAAGCCCGCCCAGATTGGCAGATCATCACCGATTTGGCGAACCGCATGGGCGCGGACTGGTCTTACGAGAGCGCGGCGGAGATCATGGACGAGATTGCTGCCGTTACTCCGATCTATGGAGGGATATCTCATGCCCGGCTGGAGCGCTTGGGCGGCATCCAGTGGCCCTGCCCCACGCCAGATCACCCGGGGACGCAGTATTTACATGAAAGCAAATTCTCGCGCGGCCGGGGTCTATTCACCCCCGTGGAGTTCGAAGAGGCCGAAGAACTCCCGGACTCGGAGTATCCTTTTATTCTCTCGACGGGGCGTGTCCTGTTCCACTGGCATGGCGGCACCATGTCGCGCCGCTCGCCGGGGCTGGAGAGCCTGGCCCCCCAGGCCGAAATCGAGATTCACCCTCAGGACGCCCAAAAATTGGGCGCACAGGACGGTCAACCAGTCCGGGTCAGTTCTCGCCGGGGGGATGTGGTTGCGAATGTATTGATCACCCCGCGTTCCCCAACAGGCACGGTTTTTATGACCTTCCACTATGCTGAGGCAGCCGCCAATCTCCTCACGCCCAATTATGTTGACCCGGTAGCCAAAATCCCTGAGTATAAAGTCTCGGCGGTGAAAGTCGAGATCGTAGAGGAAGCGGTTTCTGTTTAGGAAAAACTTCGAAGGAGAATGCAAATGATCAACAGCGATTTCGTTGCCCAGGTATCCCCCGGAATAAAGCTGCTCAGCGATGACCAAAAGCAAGCCATACACAGCGCGACCCTGGAGCTGCTGAGGCGAACCGGGGTTAATGTCCTCGTCCCAGAGGTGCGCCAGTTATTGAAGAAGGCGGGCTGCTGGCTGGATGGCGAGCGGGTGCGCATCCCCCCGCACCTGATCGAGTGGGCTATCCGCAGCGCGCCGACGCGGGTGGTGTTATGTGATCGAGATGGCAACCCCGCAATGGAACTGGAAGGCCGCAAAGGATATTACGGCACCGGCTCGGACACGCCCTTCGTAGTGGATGCCTACACTGGCGAGCGCCGCCGGGCTGTCCTGGCGGATGTAGCCAACGTGGCTAAATTAGTGGATGCCCTGCCTAATATTTCCTTCCTGATGTGCATGGGCATCGCCTCGGATGTGACCGAGACTCTCTCCGATATATACCACTTCCGGGAGATGGTATCGAACACCACCAAGCCGATTATTTACACCGCCTGGAATCGGGTCAACCTGGAGGCGATCATCGAGATGGCTGAAGCCGTCGCCGGAGGCGCCGAGGCTCTGCAACGTAACCCCTTCTGCGCGCTGTATAGCGAACCGATTTCCCCTCTAACCCACGCCAAAGAGAGCTGTGAGAAACTGCTCTTTCTGGCCGGTAAGGGTTTGCCGGTGGTCTATACCCCTGCGACGATGGTCGGGGCGACGGCGCCGGTGACGCTGGCCGGGGCGCTGGTGCAGGCCAACGCCGAACAGCTCAGCGGCTTGCTGATCGTTCAGTTGATCCGCGAGGGCGCGCCGATGATCGGGGCAGGCGGCATCCTGTTCATGGATATGAGCCAGAGCCTGATCTCTTACGCCGCGCCGGAGTTCATGTTGGAGATGACCGCGTTCAGCGAGATGTGCCATTATTATCAAATCCCCATATTCAGTTTCACGGGATGCAGCGATTCCAAGGTTTTCGACCAGCAGGCTGCTGCGGAGGGGGCCATATGGATGATGATTACAGCGCTCGGCGGCGGTAACCTGATTCACGATGTGGGCTACCTCGAAGCGGGCATAACGACATCCTACGATATGATCGTTGCGATGGACGAGGTAGCCGGATTAGTCAAACGCTTCATGGAGGGGATCGAGATCAATGAGGAAACCATCGCCCTCGATGTGATCAATCGGGTCGGCCCCGGCGGTCACTTCGTCGGGGAAGACCACACCTACCGGCACTTCCGTAAGAATTGGGCGCCAAAGTTGTTCGACCGCTCTTCGTATGAAAGTTGGAAGTTGGCTGGTTCGCTTACGATGGAAGACCGCACGAACACCAAAGTGCGAGAGATTTTCGACACCTACCATCCCGCGCCGTTGGATAAAAGGATATCGAAAAAGTTAGATTCTGTGATCGAAAAGACCGAAAAGCAATCCAATTAGCCTACCCGCTTGGCCATGATGATATCCGATTTGCCGCATCCATTGGCATCGGGAATCACGCCCAGACTCAAACATCGCCAAACACGAATAGATCGCCAATGGATTGACGGGTGTAATTGTAACGAATAGCTTCTCCGAAGATATGCCCCACGGAGAGAATCTTCAATTTGGGATGATGTACCTCGGCGGGGATAGGCACAGTATTGGTGGTGACCACCTCGGTGATCTCAGGGAAAGCAAGCAGTTTCTCCAAACCGCCTCGGACAAAGACGCCATGCGTACAAGCCACCCAGATCTCTTCGATGCCCAACTCGACCAGGTGTTTACTTAATTCCAGGATGGTGCCTCCGGTAGCGATCTCATCATCATAGAGTAGAGCTTTCTTCATCCCGGCGACTTGCGCGCCGACCATCCCACTAAAGCGCACCTCAGTATCCGAGATGCGTTCTTTATTCCCCGCGGCTATCGGTAATCCCAAATCTTTGGCAAAGCGGGCAGCCGATTTAGCCTGTCCCATATCCCCCGCAACTACGATGGTTTGGGATAGATCGCGCTCTTTGTAATGACGCATGAAAACCGGACGACTGCTGAGCGGGTCGGCGGGCATCGGGAAGAAGCCGTGCACCTGAGGGGAGTGCAGCATCATGGTCATAATGTGGGTAGCCCCTGCGGTGTGCAGTAGATCGGCTACCAGCCGCGCCGTGATGGATATGCGCGGGGCATCCTTTTTATCTGAGCGGGCGAAAGAGTAGTAAGGGATGATGGCATGGATTTCGCGCGCCGAGGCTGCCTTGGCGATATCCAGCATCATCAACAGCTCGACCAGATGATCGTTAACCGGCGGCGACAGCGTCTGCACGATATAGACAATACGCGAGCGAACGCTGGCGCCAAGCTGGATGAACAGATTATCATTGCTGAAGCGGCTGACTTTGGTTTTTTCCAGAGGCACGCCGAGATGTTCGGCGATATTGGCGGCCAATTGCGGGTGGGAACTGCCGCTGAAGATGCGCACTTCCGAGGGGTCGAGGGTTTTTGCTGTCATTGCTTTCCTTAATCACTCTATGAAAATATGAGTCCCCTGAAATAACTACGATTCTCCTTCCCAGGACGGATTGCTGCGGAAGGACGCCGCCATTCGCGCTTTTGCCTCTTCAGTCATCCAGGAGGCCTGGATGCCCTGCAGGATTAACGTGCGAATTTCGTCGCGGGTGAAGCCCAGTTGCCTCTCGAGAAGCCAGTATTCCTCAGCCAGGGAGTTGCCAAACATCTTGGGGTCATCGCTGTTGATGGTGACCATCAAGCCACGGTCGAAGTAGCGTCGGACAGGATGTTCGTCGAGAGATTTTACCACCCCTGTGCGCAGATTGGAGAGGGGGCACATTTCGAGGGGGATGCGATGTTCGGTAAGATAATCAAGCAACGCGGGATCTTCTTCTGCCCTGGCGCCGTGGCCGACGCGTTCTACCTCGAGGCTGCGCAGCGCCCCCCAAACAGATTCTGCCCCAGCGACTTCCCCAGCATGGGCGCTAGTATGAAAACCAAACTGGCGGGCCTGCTCGTAGACTTCTCGAAAAGGTTCTGGCGGAAAATCCTGTTCCGAACCGCCGATGCCGATTCCGATCACGCCCAACTCTTTGACCTCGTTGACCTCGGCTAGCGTGACCGCCGCTTTTTCTGGGCCGAAATCCCGCACCAGATCAGCCACCAGGTTGATCTCGACTTCAGGAACGCGGGAGAAGCCTATGTGGATGGCTTCGGTCAGCTTTTGGGTGATCAGACCGTGACGGTCGGTGAAGTCCGGTGGAGAGTAGAAGGTTTCAACGTAGCGAATATTCTGCTCTATTAGATCGTTTGCCACTGCCTCAGCAATGAAGGTGAAATCCTCGTATTCCCGCAGGAACTGGTTCTTCCAGATCCAGGTTTCGATGAAGTGGGGAAAATCTTTGTAGTCAAAACGCCCCAGCATCGTTTCGAGCGTGGGCGTTTCAGGATCGCCGCCATACTTTTGGATCAGCTCCCAAAGAGCGGCGTAGGGGATAGCGCCCTCCAGGTGCAGGTGTAGTTCAACTTTGGGGATACGGTCGTACCAGCCTGGGGATGGGTGTGTCAACGTCATAGTTTGTAGTGGTCAATACGATTGCGGTTAATATTCCTTCTCGAACTACGGATGCCCCCAGAGGAATTCATTGCGCTTGTTCATCACCCAGACGAGGCCGCCGAAGCCGGGGTCTTTGGCTTTGGCCTTTTCTGCTTCGTAATAGTCTTGGTCACGCGCAATGGTTGCCGCCTTTGGTGAAGAGGGGGTCATCCACGAATGCGCGAATAACGCTGGCGCGCGTTTGTTTATTCGTGGTTGGTCTTATTCGTGGATGGTTGTCGTGGGTCATTGGATTCTTTGTGGAAAGAAAATCGCCCCGATGACAGGCAAAGGGGCGAAGATGTTGGGATGAAATCACCAAAAGCGATTGACACTGTATGAGTCAAAGGCAGGGTCTATGCTGACCAGGGTCATTCGTTCCACTTTCGATTGTGCGATGAGAAGACGGTCAAATGGGTCGCGGTGATGAAAGGGCATGGAGGAGACTAGAACTGTGTGTTCGAACGAAATGCCCAACAGTTCAATCGAGTTGTCGGCAAGTTGTTTTGGGATCAGGGCTTCGAACGGTTCGCTTAATTCGAGTTTGCCAAAACTGATTTTGATGGCAATTTCCCACATACTTGCCATGCTCAGGTAGCGATTGTTGCCCAGGTCTTCAATAGCGGCGCGCGCCGATTGGCTCAGGCTCGTATCGCCTGCGATGAACCAAAGGAACGCGTGCGTGTCGAGCAGTAAATTCATCACATGTATTCTTCGAAGTCTTCCAACGGCTCATCGAAATCAGGCGCGATTTTGATCTTTCCCTTTGCGCTTCCGAACTTGGGCTTACGCGCAGGCTTCATCGGTACGAGTTGTATGATCTGCTCGCCATCCTTTGTGATGACCACTTTGTCCCCGCTCATGGCGGCTTCGATTAAGTCCGCGATTTTTATTTTCTTGTCGTTGTAACTGACACTAACTACCATTTTGCACCTGCCTCCTTCGAATACTCGCGTAACGGGCGACCAGGTTCGTTGCGACGTTTTTCGATCACCGATAAATCCGCGCTTTCTTTATCAACTTCGGCTAGCAATCTATCGAGGCGACCTGATTTCGCGTCATCTTCGATTTGCCTGTCCCACATTTGCGCGTCGTATTCTTCGAACCACTCGCGAAAACGGTCAAAATCCTGTTAGGACAACTCTGTAATGGCTTGTTGGATTTCGGAAAGGTTCATATCAAACCTCTTCGTCGCGTATGACGATTATATCACCCCAATCTCGAACTCTGCAACGCCTTGTCCGACCATTCTTTGGCGAGAGTGGATAGAAGGATGCGCTGTGTCTTGTCGTGAACTGCGGTTTTCCAAGATTTTTTCCAGAGGGTGATCAGCTGTTGAATTTGCACTAGTTCAGCAACTGTTTCAGCGTCCGTGTCCGCGGCAGTCCATTCGATGAAGTGTTTGGCTTCGTCTAGCAGGTTTTCGACGATGATGGTCGACTCCGAGTTGCGCGCATTGGAAGATATCCGCGCGAGTGTTGCCGCAAGTCCGCCAAGTCTTCTTTCGAGCGGGTCGCGCAGGAATCGTTGTTTCAGTTTTTCGTTGTCGGTCACTGCACGCCTCCTGGAAAACTACCCCAACGTGACGAAGCGCAGATATTTCTGTGTCGCTTTGCTCACGTCAGCGTACTCGCCGCGGTAGGCGGGCGGCAGAAGTTCGGCCAGTTGATACATGATCTCGTCGCGCATCTCTTCGCGCACGGCGCGGGTCACCCTGGCGCCGCCGGGATCTAACAGGAAGGGCTTCCCAACTCGGATATTGAAATCCGTGCGCCGCAGGCGGGACAAATTTTGGCGATAGGCCTCGCAGCCGAAATGGGCTATCGGCAGCAGGGGCGCGCCGCTGAGCAACGCCATCGTGACCACCCCGGCGTGTCCCTTTTGCAACCGGCCGTGCCCGCTGCGAGTCCCCTCCGGAGCGATGCCCAATATACGCCCTTCTTTCAGGGCGGCCACCCCGCGGCGAAAGGCGGCGACATCAGCCTCCCCGCGCTGAATGGGAATCGCTCCCCAGAGGGTGAATAAAGGGCCGAGGATTGGACTGTCCCAGGTTTCGATCTTGGCGAAGCCTGTCAACGACCTGGGTTGAGAGTGAGTATAGATCACGGGGGTGTCGAGGAAGTTGATGTGGTTGGTGACGACGATCAAAGGCCCCCGGGACGGGATGCGCCTTAATTGTTCAGCATCCACGCGACAGATCAGGTTCGTCAATCCCTTGACGGCCGCATTAACCGCTCTCTCGGTGAGTGTCAGAGAATAGTCTGTCATCTCTTCGGCCGCGTGATCAATTCTATTTGGGCTGGGAATAATTCGATCTCCAGTTCGATCTTATCGGTGCTGACAGTTTCGCCATCAGCATGGGAGGGCAAGACTCCCTCGAGGGCGGTCACTTTGACGCGCCTGGCGCGCTTGAATTGCACGGCAGGGTGGTTGCCCTGATCCCCTTTCATGAAACGGAAGATCAAAGCGAAGATTTTCGGTTTGCTGACCTGCCCGGCAATGCAGAGATCGAGGAAGCCGTCTTCCGGATCTCCATGGGGGGCCATCATAAAACCGCCGCCCATGCGCCGCCCATTCATGATGGACACCATCAGCGCGGGCAGCGTGAGCGTCTCGTCGTCGAGATCAATGCGCAGATTGGGCGCCTCGAAATATAGGAAGATCGTCTTGAGGGCAGCGACTAAATAGGCAGGAAAACCGTGCAGGCGTTTCAATTTCAGCGCCTCGAAACCGACCACAGCATCGAAACCAATGCCGACGCCATTGCCGAAATAACGACCCTCCGGGTTCAGACCTCCAGTAACGCAGCCAACATCTATCCTGTAGCGATGATCCCCTGCCAGGGTCTGGCAGGCCGCCTCGAATTCTATGGGAATGTCCATGCTGAAGGCAAAGTCGTTACCCTGCCCGACGGGTAAGACTCCCATCGCAGCAGCGGCGCCTGTCTTCCTGGCCTGCATCAAACCGTTGAGGACTTCGTTGGCCGTGCCATCTCCCCCAGCCGCGACGACGACATCGAAACCATCGTTGACAGCTTGTCGAGCAAGCTCCGCGGCATGCCAGGGCCTCTCGGTGAGAACGACGTCGAAATCCAGGTTGTGGGCTTTCATACAGGCTTCGATCTGGGGAATGGTTCGTCCCCCTGCGCCCCTCCCGGATTCTGGATTGAGGATGATTTTATAGCGAGGCATGGGTTTTCCCTTTTCTTTCGATTAGATATCTCTCGCGACTACTCTGGTCATCAAGTCGCCTCGGCGTTGGCCATTGATAACACGCCGGTCTCATGGATGAGCGGATTGCCCTTAGTTTCATCTTCGAACTTGTAACCGGGGCCGCCTCGCCCCGTGCCAGTGGGATCGCCGCCCTGGATCATGAAATTATTGATCACACGATGGAATTCGACGCCATCATAGTAACCCTCCTGGCAAAGGAAGACGAAGTTGTTGACCGTCTTGGGCGCATGCTGAGGGTAAAGTTCGAGTTCAATTACGCCCCGGTTGGTTTCCATGCTGACCTGATAGGTTTTTTCGACATCGATCTGCATTCCGGGGGGTTGCTTCCATTGTTTCATGATGTGTCCTTTCGATTGGGGAGTGTGATAGGGATTATATCATTTGGAGCTATACGCTCGCACCGGCCATATGGTGCAGCACCGCCCGCGCCAACAAGGCGTCATCTCTAGCGCGGTGGCTGTTGGGCAGGGCTATGCCACATTGCTCGCGCGCGCTATCGAGGCTTTGCCAGCGGTAGTTTCCATATTTAGGATTCCATTGGCCGTAGTATGTGGCGTACAGCTTCATGATACAGAAGAAATCCGCCTGTGGTGGCCGCCATGGCATCCAGCAGCGTTGGTGGGATTGCTGCATCATGCGCAGGTCGAAATCGAGATTGAAAACGCCGATGCAGCGTCCCGTGAGAGCAGCCTCCACCTGGGGCCATACCACGTCCCATCCCGGCGCATCGGTGAGCATCCCTTCGGTGATTCCATGCAGGCGTTGAGCGCCAGGGTCGATTCTCCCTCGCGGTTTGACCAATGTCTCGAACAGAATTTCCCCTTCATGATCCACGATGCTGATCTCGATGATCTCAGCATTGGGATCAATGCCGGTGGTTTCTGTATCCAGGTAGACTGGTTTTTGGGCCAGATACCCCTGGGCTGCCTGGATTGCTTCATGACGGGCTTTCGAACTCATGCTTCGTTATCCTCATTGTTCAGTATTGCATTCATGCTTTCGATTTTACCAGAAAGCATTTATGCGTGGTCCCCCTCTTGGTGGATAGATTATAATCATAACAGTAACAATTAGATCCAAGACCCGTCCTCGGGTCGCCTGGGGTCGGGCTTCCGATCTTTTTCGTGATCTACTGATAATCATAACCAGTAACTGCCAACCACTGAAGAGGCTGAAATGCAAGACAGGATCAACAGGGTCATCGGCGTTTTGAATTACAAGGGTGGAACGGGAAAAACCACCACCGTCGTCAACCTGGCAGCGGGACTGGCGATGCGCGGGGTGCGCGTGCTCTGTGTTGATCTTGATCCCCAGGGGAGTTTGGCCGCTCATTTCGGGGTTCGATATCACGATTCGCTGACGGATCTACTGCTGGGGGATGCCGAGCCGCAGGCCTGCACCTATCGGGCGCGCGAAAATATAGACATCCTGCCAAGCGACCGGGGTATGCTCAAAGCCGAAAAGGAACTCTGGAACATGGATGATATGCGCGTCGCCCGTCGCGTGCTGGCCGATAAACTGCGCCCCGCCGATGATGGCTATGGATTCGTGATCGTAGATTTTCCCCCCTCGGTCACCTTGATCAGTCAGAACGGGTTGTTATATATCAGCGAGTTGATCATCCCCATGCACATGAGCCACCTCTCTGTGGTTGGCACTCGCCAGGTGTTGGGGACATTGAAGGCCATTGGTCATATCCCCGATCATCAGGTTCGACTTTTGTTCGTCTTACCAACCCTCTACTCCGGGCGCTTGCGCAAGGATCGTGAGATACTCGAACAGATGCGGCATATGTTCGGCGACAAGCTCGCCGAACCAATTCGCGAAAATGTGAAGTTGGCGGAAGCCCCCGCCCATCAACAGACCATCTTCGAGTACGACCCGCGCAGCAATGGCGCCGAGGATTACACCCGTTTCGTGCGGCAGGTCATTCGAGCGGATAGTTTTTTTGCCAACCAGATCGAGGGGATATACAGACGCCCTGATTGATTACCCCTTACACAGCTTCTCAGGTCATCACCGCCTTCTCCAACACAGCCGCAAGACCAAGATACTTTTCGTGAATCCCCGCGCCGGTTTCCTCATGCTCGACGTGGTCGAACGCCATTGCGATCTGTTGATGTTCTTCGACCGGGATCATCTGGTCAGCCATCGGAAAGAGTATCTGATTTTCCTTCTGTATGTGCTGGCGTAACAATCTCACATAGCCCAGTGCGTTTTGAGTAACCTGGGAGATAGCGGTCTGGTCGCCTGTTTGCATTCGCTCGGCGCCTTCTCGCATTGCGCGCGTCAAACGTCGCCCTTCCTCGTGTTCTGCCAGCATCACAGCCACTGGTCCTGCCTCTCTCGACATGCCATGTGCGACCAGCGCGACGAATAGAACACCTTCTTCCTTTTTGTGATGACAGCCATCGGCAAAGCCCTTGATGAAATCAGCCGCAATCAAAAAGAACTCAACCGGAATCGTCCGTCCTGACGAGAGTCTCTGCGCGGCAAGCTCGATCGAGTTCAACACCCGCTCGATCACGCGATGCTCTTCCATAAGGATTTCAGTGGCTTTCATAAGATGATTCTCCTTCGAGAGTGAGAAATTCAGGCGAGGAAGAAAACCTCGAAAATTTCCGAACGCCGAAGAGGTTCACCCCAAAACTTTCTCCATCATCCTCACGACTGCCAGATAAACCGGCGATTCATCGCCCAATTCCACCAGAGGGCGGCCATCGAACTCGAACTCGGCCAATTCAGCGCTGGCTGGGATCACGCCCAGAAGCGGAATATCCATTTTGGCGATGCGCTCCTGCAAGGGGGCTGGCATTTCTCCAGAAAGCCGGTTCAAGATCAAGTAGGTGTTCTCGATATCAATGTCCAGCTCATCCCGTATGGCGGCGATGCGCTCGGCGGTAATGATGCCGCGCTGCGTAGGATCGCTGACCACCAGCAAATGATCCACATTGCGCGTCGTGCGGCGGCTGAGGTGCTCCATGCCGGCTTCGTTGTCAATCACCACATAATGGTAGCCGCCGCCGATGGCGTCAATCACTTCCCGAAGATTATGATTGACAGCGCAGTAGCAACCCGGCCCCTCGCCACGGCCCATGGCGATCAAGTCGAAATGGTCGCCTTCCGCCAGCGATGAGCGGATTTCGAAATCCAGGTGTTCGGCTTTTGTTACGCCGCCGGGCAGCGACCCCATCGCCGCGCCAGATTGCATCAGGGAATTTCGCACCTGGGTCAACATGTCCTCGCGGATGTCGCCCACCGTCCATTCCAAATCCAGGCCTAATACCATATTCAGGTTGCTGCTGGGGTCGGCATCAATGCCCAGGATGGCGCCCGTTTGCGTCTGAGCCAGGTATTTGATAACCATACCGGCCACGGTGGTTTTACCCACACCGCCTTTGCCGGCTAATGCGATGGTTGTTGTCATAGAACACTCCGTGTATGTAAGTTTGGAGTTGCGGGTTAGGTGTTAGGATGCCTAACTCCTACCCTCCTAACACCCTGACTCCTCACTCAACCTCTCCGCCATTTTTTCCGCTGAACCCTTTAAAGATGACACGTGATCGTAAACGGGGATGCCCAAACGATCGGCCTCTTGGACTCCCAAATCCGCAGGCAGGAAGCCCAGGACTGGAATTCCAGGTGATTCTGATTCGAGAAAATCTGACTCGTCCCGATTGCGCACCTTGTTCCCGACCAGCCAGAGGCGATCCAGCCCGATGTCGTTTGCCAGCTTCTTGATTTGTCGTGCGGTGCCCAGGCTGCGGCGGGTCGGCTCGACGACGATGATCATCGCGTCCACGAAATCCACCGTGGCGCGGCCCAGGTGCTCGACCCCGGCGTACATGTCCAGGATGAGCACATCGTCCTTTCGGAAGAGCAGGTGCGTGAAGAGCGTCTTGAGCATGGCCGCCTCTGGGCAGATGCAACCCGACCCACCCAAATCCACAGAGCCGCTTTCCAGCAGGCGCACCCCGCGATGCACCACGCTGAAGCGTTCGGGGATATCGTCAACACGCGGGTTGAGGGTGAAGAAACCGCCTACCGTGCCCGGTTTGGCGCCGGTGCGCTCCTCGATCAAGGCGTCCATTTCGGCGATGGGCTTGAGCCGCGCCCGCAGTTCATCGGGGAAGCCCAATGCCCCCGCCAGGCACGGCGAAGGATCGGCGTCTACCGCTAATACCTCGCGGCCTATGTCGGCGTAGGCTTGCGCCAAGAGCGCCGCCAGGGTCGTCTTTCCCACACCGCCTTTACCACTAATGGCTAATTTCATTGACTCTCCTTGATGAGTTCACTGAAAAAACTCCTGAACGAGGGGGCGGGGCGGCATATATGGGGGTGCGTGCTGCGCACGCACCCCCATATATGCCGCCCCGAATCCTCTACTCGTAGTTTTTTCAGTAGACTCCTTCTCCCGTGTGTCACTGCGAACCGCTTTGTTGTATGTAAAGAGCAATTTGCTGCCCGAACACACGAAGATCATCCAAGCTATCGGTCAACGCTGAGTAAAGTTTCTCAGGATCAACCGCCAGATATTCATGCACCAAAATATTGCGAAAACCTGCCAGGGGAGCCAGGCGTTCCGCAAATTCCGGTGTCAGCACCCCAACACTGCCGAGGGCTATGAGAGCCTGGCGATAATCCTGCACACGGTGATCGAAATCCGCGGCAATGACATGCGTCGCAATATCAATCACTGCCTGAGCCGCTAATTGTAAACTGCGTTGAACAGCCCGGTATTTCACGAAGTCATCGCTCAGGCTTTTCAAAGAATACCCGGCGAAATGTTCTAATTCAGCGATGTAGGCATCCAAAGCTTCGAGACGTTCGATCACTGCTTCGACATCTACCATCATTTTTTACGCTCCGGTTCTGCGAATCGTTTCGTGACATACTTCTTTTTGAGCCTGCGTAGTGGTTGTGTATCAACATAATCTCGCAGCGCGGTAACCTCGAAATGAATACGCTGCGTTTCGCTGGCGCAGTATAACAAACGGCCTTCGTAATATACCCGATGACGCAATAAGGGCGAGGCTTCGGCTAAATCTACAACGGAAACGTCATCGCGACGAAAAGTTTGTCCAAGTTCGCCAATCAATTGCAGCACGTGCTGAAAACGTTCCTTTTCAGTAAGTTCTTCTGCAAACAATACGGCAATATCTACATCTGAGAGGGAACCGGCTTCACCACGAGCCTGTGAACCATAAAGATAAGCCAATACAACGTGATGTTCGGATAATATCGTTTCGAGTTTTTTCTTTTTTTGCTTAATCTCGTTTTGAAGCTTTGTCATCTTTTTGCTTTTATCAACTTCCTCGCCAGTGTGCTACCCAGGATGGCGCAGCCGTCGGTGGTCAGGTGATGACTGGCGGCGGCGTCGAAGAGGATGCGATACGAGGCAGGGAAATCCTCGTCGCCCAACCAGCAGACCACCATAATCGCCAGGCGCGGCAAGACCTGGTAGGAATAAGCGATATTGCCGAAGAATTCTCTCCGTCCGCCCAGCTTCTCAGCCGCTTCGATGAAGGCTTGCAAGTCACTGCCAAAGGTCTTCGTCAACTCCTGCCCGGTATATCCTTCGTAGGCCTGGGCGTAGAACTTGCCGTCAGGCAGTTCGGAGAAGGCGATCCATCTCCCATCCTGAGGAGCGCCATCGGAGAGATGGAAATAGTAGAGCACCAGGGTCTGGTCGAAAGTATTCAGTACTTCCCCGGTGAGGGCGTCTTTCGCCGTGCAATCCGGAAAGCTGAAAATCACCTCGCGGCCCCACAGAGCCAACTTGAACTCCCCTCCCGAATCTCCTGTTGGGGTGTAGATCGCCCCCGTTCGGTTGGCCAGATCATAAGGCTCGCGGCCGCGCAGTTCGGCGCGGATCTCATCCGCACGATCTCCCAAGGGATTCGGTGTGTCGCCTAAAAGCCAGCGGGTTTCTTCTGCCATCATGCCTTGTTCACGCTTAAAAATCAGAGGATCGTTGCATACCGAACAGCGCAACGACCCTCCGAATTATATCAGCCTTTCTTTATTATTCGATGGCTTCGATGGTTATTCCATTTCGACAGCCAGGCAGGTGAGAGTATCCACGATGCCAGGGATAGGTTGAATCTGGCTGTAGATGATCTTGCCGAGGGCTTTCACATCTTCAGCTTCGATGATGGCAACAGCGTCATACGGGCCAAAAGTCATGCTGGCTTCCAGGACGCCAGTGACACGCTTTAGTTGGCGGACGACTTGCCCCATCTCTCCTGTACGAACATTGATCAAGACATAGGCTTTCATTATTTTTTCCTTTCTCAACGATACTTATTCTTCTGCGCCACGCAGGAAAATCACCCAATAGATGCCGGCGACAAACAACGAACCGCCAATGACATTTCCAATGGTTACCGGCAACAGATTATTGATGAGAAATGTGCCCCAGGTGAGGTTGGTAAGATCCATGCCCGTGCTGGCAGTAAAGACGGGGTCGAAATGTTTGACGAAGAGAGCGACCGGCACGAAGTACATGTTGGCGATGCAGTGTTCGAAGCCCGCTGCCACGAAAGCACTGATCGGAAAGATGATAGCGGCAATTTTGTCCACCGTGCTGCGGGCGCTGAAGGTCAGCCACACGGCCAGGCAGACCAGGGCGTTGCACAGGATGCCCAGGACAATTGCCTGTACAAAGCCAAGGCCGACCTTGCTATGAGCGATACCGAGCATGGTCGTTCCCACGCTCCCGCCTCCAAACGTGTATTGTTTGCTCAGGAAGACCAGGATCGCGGTTCCCACGGAGCCGATAAAGTTGCCCAGGTAGACGATCACCCAATTGCGCAGCAGGGCGCGGGTGGTGACTTTGCCGCTGGCCCAGGCCATCACGATCAGGTTGTTGCCGGTAAAGAGTTCTGCGCCGCCCACGATCACCAGGATCAGGCCGAGGCAAAACACCAACCCCACCAGAAGCTTGGTGACTCCAAATGTCAATGCCCCGCTCGCGCCAGTGGCAAGGATGGTGGCAAAGATCGCCCCCATCGCGATGAACGCGCCTGCCAGCAACGCCAGGGCAAACATGCGCAACATCGGCGTTTCCGTTTTACGAACGCCAATGTATTCTGCGCGCCGGGCCATTTCGGCAGGCAACAAGGCGTCAATTCGTAGTTCATTCATAACGTTGAGATTCTCCTTATTCGGGTTGGGGTGGGATTAGACGGCATACTATGGTGCCAGTACCGAAAAAAAGGGTCTTGGGTGAATCTCGGTAGGAGCGGTCAAAACCAGGTGCGGGTCTATCGTATGGATGAGACTCTGGCACAGGGCATTGAGGCCCAACTGCGCTAATTCCACATTTCGCAGGCCGGTGCGCTCGGCGGCTTCGTATAACGCGCAATCGGCGATGATGAAGTGTAGTTCGGGGCCAACCCGCTCGATAACGAGATAGGCATTCATCGCCTCCACCACGGCTTCTAAAGCGCAGACGCCAGGATTGTCTGCCAACCTGACAGGGGTGCTCTCTTCCAGGAATATTGCCAGGTCGTGGCCCAACCGTTCCCCGAAATTCTTCATTCGATAGGATGCTTCGGGCATACCGCACCACGATCGGCAGTACATAGCATACTCCAGAAGCACCTGGCACAAATCTACAGATGTGGCGGGACCTCCGCTGGGGGTTTCACCCCATAAGCGAAGCCCCTCTTGAGGGCTTTCCCGCACATAAACGTCACGCTGCTCCAAGGCAGAATAGTACATGTCAGCGCTGGCAATCGAGTAATTGCATAACCGCTTCACGCGTCCTTCGGAAATCGTCGTAGTCATGGCAGCCACCTCCACTACCTTCTTAGTCAAGGTGTCATTCTGAGCCGCTGACATTCCCTTCGCAAGCCTTCGGCGTGAGCACTCAGGCAAACGCTAAGGGTAGGCTTTCAGCGGCGAAGAATCTCCTCGCTTGGTAACCATGAGACCCTTCGGTCGCAAAAGACGCTTCCTCAGGGTGACTTGTCTGGGTAAAAGTGCTAACTATTTTCCAGTATAGCGGCTGCGGGTAACGAAAGCTATTGTCTGACCGTCACAAAGGAGTAACAAAAAGCGAAAAGTTAGTCATGGAGAGTCTGCAGGTAGATTCAACACATATCCTGCGAAAGGGATCGTATTGATCAATGTGGGAGCAGCAGGATCAGGTTCGATCTTTCTGCGCAGGCGGTAGATCAATTGTTTGAGCATATCGGAGGTTGCACCCTCCGGTCCCCAGACGCACACAATCAGGCTTTCGACGCTCAGGACATGCCCGACGTTCTGCAACAGCGCCTGCAACAGGCGCGTTTCCAGGGGCGTAAGGTGTATCGGAGAGCCGCCCTTCCAATTGGCCTGGCGGCGTTCCACATCCAGGGTGAGCGCTCCAGCGCTTAAAATCTCTTGCGGCTCCCCGATGGCTCTTCGCAGAACCGCCTGCAGGCGCGCAACCAACTGGCGCGGGCTGAAGGGTTTGGTGATGTATTCGTCGGCGCCGGCTTCCAGAGCGGCGACCACATCGTCATCGGAGTAACGCACGGTCAGCATGACGATAGGGACATTCGACTCCGCGCGCACCTTCGAGCAGACGCTCAGCCCGTCCATGTGAGGCAGCGTCCAATCGAGCACGATCAAATCGGGATGCTCCCGGTCATACTGCTCCAGGGCTTCACGGCCATCATGGGCCAGAACGACTTCGAAGCCGGACCGCCGCAATGTGAAGGCCAACACATCCGCCAACGCCAAATCATCGTCCACGATGAGGATTTTGGTCACGAGAGATTTCCTTCAACCCTGAAACGACCGTTATGGGAATCTTCGTCCAGCCGAATCGGCAGGGAAAACCAAACCCTGGCGCCGCCCTCAGCGCGATTTTCTGCGCCGACTCGTCCTCCGTGCGCATCCACGATTGCTTTGACGATGGGCAAACCAAAGCCGATCCCGTATTGCGCCCCACGCGGTTGATCCCCCACCCAAAAGCGATCGAACAGATTGGAAAAGCGCTCAGCCGGCAGGCCAGGCCCGGCATCGAGGACAGCAAGGGTGATCCAACTATTCTCCACCTCGACTGCAAGCGTGATCTGAGTTCCTTTCGGGCTGAACTTGCTGGCATTTTGCAGCAGGTTGACCAACGCCTGTCTTAGTCGGTCAGGATCGGCCCATAGGGTGGGCAGGTTGTCGGGCACCTCCACGCTGAGCTGTTGTTGGCGGCGTCTGAGCAGGGGGGACATCATCTCGGTGGCGATGCGTAATTCATCCGCGAGCGTGAAGGGACGACGGCGCAATCGAAAACAATCTGCATCGATCAGAACGCTTTCTAACAGGTTATCCACCAGAGTCTGCAAGTGTGTAGCGCTCAGGCGAACTGTATTCGCCAGGGAGGTCACTTCTTCCGGCGTCAGGCTGGAACTCTCATCTTCGAGCAATTCGGTGGCGGCGGAGATGCCGGTCAGAGGAGTGCGGAATTCATGGGCTACATTGGCCAGGAATTCGGTGCGCAGCCGATTGATAGCTTCCTCTTCACTGACCTCACGGATCAACAGAATCCGCTCACGCCGTGGCTCCCTCGGGAGATCATATTCCAGCCAGGAGGTGGAAACTGCCAGAGTGATAGGGTGGTCGTAAGCGTCGAGGATGGTCAACCGCGCGGGCGGCAATTGCCTCTCCGGTGGTTGGAAAATCTGGTTCAGGGAAGCAGCCTCGCCGGGCGCAGGGCGGAAAACCTGGTCGCAGTGCTTGCGCCAGAGATCGGCGGCCGAATATCCTAAAATCTGCCTGGCTTCGAGATTGAACCAGGTCACCAGGCCATTCTCATCCAGGGTAATCATGCCCTCCCGAGTCGCGCCCAATAGCAGAGTGATGCGCTTCAATTCACGCCGGGTGACCTGAATTATCTGCGCTAAATGACGTCGTGAACGATCCAACTGGCTGGCTAGCTCATCGATCTCGATATATCCGCTTTGGATGGGAATTGGGGTTTCCAGAGCGCCGACGCTCATTTGCCGGGCAGCCTCGCTCAAGGCGCTCAGAGGTTGAGTGACGCGGCGCGCCAGCACCGTTGCCAGGATGGCGCTGCCCGCGGCAACCAATACGCTGGTCCCAAACATCAGAGTGATGGCGTAGATCATATTGCGATGGATTGCGTCCCTCGGCAGCGCCGTCTCACTGAGTGCGATCACGGAACCCTGATGATCTACCAATGGCACCAGGCCGACATAGTAGGTCTTTTCCTCGCTGGCGCCCGTTGTGCAACAGGAGGTTTGCGTGCGAATCACCAGTTCAGCAGCCTCTGGATTGAGCGGCCAATCTGGAGCATTATCCAGGCTGGTGGCAACGCGATTCTCGCCGATAATCAGGCTTTGTTCCAGGCCGGTGTGCTCGGCTAATTGGCGCATGAAATCACTATCCAGCACCTGCAAGACGATCACCTGCCCTGTCGTATCCTGCCCACATGAAGTTGCCGCTCCCAACTCACTGATGGAAAAGATGCCCAGTTGGGGCGGGTTCTCCAGAAGGATGAAATCGGTAAAGGGCAATTGGCGGTCATCCAATAACGTATCCGGCGTCGGCACGTCAGCCCGGCTCGACACAATGATTTGTTGGCCGCCGCTCACGACGACGAGCGCATCGGCGGCTGTTTCCTGTCGCAGCGTTTCCAAATAGCCGGTCAACTGTTCCACATCGTCGCTCCGAAGGAGGGTACATAGGGTGGGACGCTCCGCTACCAGGGCGGCCAATTTAAGCAACTGTTCCTGCTCGGCCACGTAGAGCGCCTGCGTCGCTAACTGGGTATCTTGGACATGAAATCGCAGTTGGCGATCCAATTGAAACCAGGCGATTCCAATGGCAGGTAGTCCCCCAAGAATCACCGTCACGATGACCAGCACAATGACCCCATAGGTGACGCGGCTGCGAATACTGGTCTGGCGCGGCCGCAAATATATGCCTTTCCCCAACAAGGAAAAGCGTGAGGACAGGTTCATCCTTTCGAAACAGCTCCGCTACGCACCGACTAGAAACCAACCGCAGAGCACGCCAAGAGCGCAAAGTTTTTTCATAATCAGTAGTTCACGAAAACGTTCAGGAGCCCGTCCCCGGGCGACCCGCGGACGGGTCTTGGATCCTTTTTCGTGAAGTACTGATAATGAATATCTCTCCGCGTTCTCTGCGGTTAATCAACCTTATTACAGCGGTCATACATTGATCACCGCGTTGTAACTACTCAGCCAAACGGAGAAATTCCCGAAAAAAGGGTGTGCGCAGGGGGCTACGCCCCCTGCGCACACCCTTTTTTCGGGTAAATCCGTTCGATGGCTGAGCAGTTACACCGCGTTTACGTTTCCGGCGCTTCGGCGATGAAGCCTTCTTCCATCAGCAATTGAGTTTGGTCGCGTGATCGCTTGATGATCCGCTTGGCGTTCTCTAGCTCTTCTTCGTAAGTGACCTTTATGCGGGCCAGTCCTTGCTCCTGGGCTTTCATCGCTACGGCAGCCGCCTCGCGAGGGAAGACCTCCCAGTCATCCATGTTGGGAAGGATATGTTCTTCATCGAGTTGGTCGCCGACGTGATTTGCCAGGGCCTCAGCGGCCGCGAAGCACATCTCATCGGTAATGGTATGGGCGCGCACATCGAGTGTGCCGCGGAAGATGCCGGGGAAGCCCAGCGAGTTGTTGACCTGATTGGGGAAGTCGGAGCGACCGGTGGCGACGATGCGAGCGCCAGCATCCAAAGCCTCCCAGGGCCAGATTTCGGGCACGGGGTTGGCGCAGACGAACACGATGGCGTCATCACCCATGGATGAGATCCATTCCTTTTTGAGCACGTCGGGGCCAGGTTTAGAGAGGGCGATGACCACATCCACGCCTTTCATCGCCTCGGGGATGCCGCCTTCGCGCCGCTCCTTGTTAGTGATCTGACACAGTCTCCATTTGTCCACGTATTCTTCTTTGCCCTTCTCGAGGTCTGTACGGTGCATCCCCAGGATGCCCTTACTATCAACCATGGTGCATTTAGCCGGGTCTCCGCCCCAGCCGAAGATCAGCCTCGAGCAAGCCACGTTGGAGGCGCCGCTGCCGATGAAGGCGATTTTGACTTCGTTGATGGATTTTCCAACAATCTTAAGGGCATTGATCAGCCCGGCCAGCGTGACTGTGGCTGTGCCTTGCTGATCATCATGCCAGACGGGGATCTCCGCCTCTTCGCGCAGGGTGTCGAGGATCCGGAAGCACTTGGGTTGCGAGATATCTTCCAGGTTGACGCCGCCGAATCCAGGTTGCAACATCAGCACGGTTTTGATGATGTCATCGGCGTCCTTGGTATCCAGCATGATAGGCACGCCATCTACGCCCCCCAGGTATTTATACAGCAGAGCTTTGCCTTCCATCACTGGTAAGCCGGCCTTCGGGCCGATATCACCCAGCCCCAACACGCGGGTGCCATCGCTGACTACCGCCACGGTGTTCCATTTATTGGTATGCTCGTACACCAATTCTGGATTTTCTTGGATAGCCCGGCAGGGCGCAGCCACGCCAGGGGTATACCAGATAGCGAAGTCGTTGAAATCTCGTACGGCACATTTGAGATTGGTCTCGACTTTACCGCGGTAGAAGGGATGTAACGCCATGGCATCGGCGGAAGGCTTTTTCGCTTTTGCCAGAAGCTCATCAACATTGACTTTGGGTTTCGGTGACATAAGGTGATCCTCCAAATTATTGTTCACTGTTCCAAATATGAATCCGCATAGATGACCTGGTTGAGCAGGATCTGCACGGTCTTCCAGACTTTGACCTGTTCGGGGTCGCTCATGTCCACATCGCCGGCAGTGGGGTATTCCATAGCCTCGATGCGATCGTGAATCTTGAGATACAGGCGGCTGAGGGGGGTGCTCTCATCGCGCTCTTCGATGATGCGAATGACTTCCATCAACTCTTTTTCGAGTGGATTGGCGATCATCATTTTCAGGCCGGCGCCCATGACCATGGCGCAGTAAACGCTGTCGATGAGGGGGCGATTCTTCGTCGGAACAGCGTTGGAGACATTCGACAAGCCCACCGAAATCATGGGGGGCGGATCCCAGGCGAATTGGATGGTGCGGATGGCTTCGATCAGTTCAGGGCAGTATGGCTGGCAGCCGGAGACGGTCAGCACCAGCGGATCAATGATCAGATCATTGATGGGGAAATCCAATTCCAGGCAGCGTGGGATCAACTTCTCCAGCGCGATGTTGACGCGCTCATCGGAGGCGACGGGGATGCCGCTCTTCTCCATAGTCAGGGCGATCAACTTCGTGTTGTACTTCTTCGCCAACTCAGGCACCCTTTCCAGGCGTTCTGGTTCGGCAGAGGTTGAATTGAGAATCGGCTGCGCTTTGGTGATCTTTTTGACGGCGGCCTCCATGCCATCCACGTTAGTGGTGTCAATACACAGGGGCACATCAACGACCGCCTCGACCGTCTCCACCATCCACGGGAAAACTTCTTCCCAGTCCTTCTTGCGCGGGCCGAGGTTGAGATCAACTGCCTTGGCGCCAGCCTCGACCTGCTTGAGCGCAAGTTCCATGAAGAATTCCCTATCCCGGTTCGCGAGCGCCTCTTTGACTGCAGGGGATATGATATGAATATTTTCGCCAATGATGTACATAGTGGCCTTCCTTTCGAATCAAATGTGCAAAATGGCAAATGAGCAAATGGCAACCCTGCGAATTTGCCATTTGCTCATTTGTTTACTTTTCCATTGCTGCCGCGACCGACGGAAACCGTTTCATATCCGTGTGCGGCAAGAATAACGCCGACATGAAGGCGTCGTAGAAAGTATTGTTAGCCGAAAGCTCGATATACGTCATTCGGGCAGCGATCTCGGTGATGCGGCGGCGAAGGTTGTGATCAATGAGCGCCATATAGGCCCCTCGCACCGAGGTGTTGCCCAGAAATTGGAATCGCTCCCAGGGCATATCCGGCAGCAAGCCAATTTGAACAGCTTTCTCGACGTTGATGTATTTGCCAAAGGAACCGCCGATGAGAACTTGATCCACCGTTTCCAGGGAGAGGCCAACGCTATTGGCTAAAACGGTGAAACCAGCATAGATGGCTGCTTTGGCGCGCAACAGATTATCTATATCAACATTGGTGATGACGATATCTTTTCCGTTTTGGGTTTCATGTCCCCAGCCAATCACATACTCGCTGCCGTGATCGCCCTCCCTTACGCGTGGTGAGGCCAGTTTGGTGTTGATACTGCCCCCTTTGTCAACCACGCCGGTGAGGAACATCTCAGCCAGGAGCGAAATCAGGCCGCTGCCGCACAGGCCGCCGGGCTTGACATTGCCAATCACCCTGAAGGATGGTTCGTAGGTTTTGCTGTTGATCCACACTTCTTCGATAGCGCCTTTGGTAGCGCGCATCCCATGCAGCACACCGGCGCCCTCGAAGGCTGGCCCAGCCGAACAGGCGCAGGTCACCAGCCAATCGCTTGTGCCAAGCACAGTTTCGCCGTTCGTGCCGACATCCATGAAAAGAGTGACCTTATTGGCAGTATCCATTCCCGTGGCTAACACTCCGGCGCTGATATCTGCGCCAACGTAACTGGCCACGCCTGGCAGGCAGTCAACGATGGCCATGGGATGGATGCCCAGCCCCACATCGCCTGCGGACATCGAGGGGATGTGGTTCACGACTGTAACGAAGGGTGTCAGCCGGATGCTGGCAGCCGGGATTCCCAGCAACAGGTGCATCATCGTGCTGTTTCCGGCGATGGTGGCCTTGATGATTTCTGTGGGTTCGGCTTTGGAGCGATCACAAGCGCGCTCGATGAGTTCGTTGATGGTGTCGAGAACCAGGCCGCGCATTTTTTCATCCCCGCCGTTTTTACTGGCGAAGATGATGCGCGAGATCACATCTTCTCCGCGGGCGATTTGCTGATTGTATTCGGCGACCTGGGCGCGCACCTGGCCGGTGAGCAAATCAGTCAACCAGAGGGAGACGGTGGTGGTGCCAATGTCAACCGCAATTCCCCACAGGGGGGTATCCTCCGGGATGTGGCCGGGATAGATTTCCAATAGATCGGCGGGACAATCCGGGCAATCCCAGGTTTTGGCGTTGAGCACCGCCGTGACTTTCCAGTCGCCTTCTCTGGCAACCTCTCCCATCCTTCGGAGCATCGTCAGACTGGTTTTCAGATCCGTCACCCCAGCCTGTTTGCGGGCAGCGGTTTGCAGGCGGCTCCAGTCGTCGGTCTGGTCGTCCATGCTGGGCGGGGTCAACGTCAGGTACAGGCGGCGGATGGTCTGTGATCGGGCGGGATCATATCCCTCCGGTACGATGACCTCGGCGGCAGTGCGGTCAGTAGTCAGCCGGCGTTCGATCTTTTCCTGCGGCGGCACTTCGATGACGGCGTTCCCCTCGACAACCGATTGGCATGCTAACGCGTAGCCATTGGCTACATCTTCCACGGTGAGCCGCAAGGTGCTTCGGCGGCGGATTTCTCCCTCGCTGATCCGTACTGCGCAACGACCGCAACGCCCCTGACCGCCACAGGGCTGGTTGATTTCGACGCCAGCCTCTGCCGCGGCCTCACTGACCAGCATCCCCGTGGGAACGTGGATAGGCTTTTCAGCGATGTCGAACTTTACAGTGTGTTGGGCCATGAGTAAGTGTCAAGTGCCAGGCGCCAAGTATCAGGTGTCCAGTGTCAAGTATGGGAAAAGTATATTTACTTGACACATGACACGGGAACACGTGACACGTTATAGCGCCTGCTTCATATACGCCGGGATATCTACAGCTTCGCGCGGGCCGACGAGAACGTTCCAGTCGGGGAGTTCTTCTTCGAGTTCGCCCGAGAGTACGGCTGTATGTCCAGGCAGGACGATCCTCTTGGCGCTGACCTTATCGCCGACCTCGAAGCGTTTGACGTCTTTGGCGATGCGTTCAGCGTCGAATTTGCCCGCCGCCCAGGCCGTCAGCACGCTCATGCCCTCGGCCTCGGTGACCAGCAGCCATGCCGGAAGGCCAGCGCTCTCGACCTCGTTAGCCACGCTGAAGTAGGTGATGCTGAAGTTGGTGGTCACCAGCACAGGAGACTCTGGGCTGGGGTTGTTGATCTCGTACACGCCCGGCTGTACCTGGATGGGTTTCTGCGGGTCGGTGTAGATATTCTCGCGCAACACCAGCAGCGGGTAGATGGTTTCGGGGCTGAAGTGATCCAGGACGATGAAGCCGCTGTATTTGCCGATGGCCTGAGCAGCCAGCATGATCTCCGTGGCTGGATCGCTGACATCGCCGGGAAAACTGATGATCGGGAAACCCAGGGGGCGGAAATTCGACTTGAGGGCCATGCGCCGGGCGACTGTGTTGGCGGTCAGTGCGCCGTGGAAACCGCGCTGCGTGGGCGCCAATACCAGGTCTTTTGCGCCAGCCTCGGTGATCTTCCCCGTCAGATCAACCATTTCGTCTATGGTATCAGCAGAGACAGCCAGGGCAGCATTGCGCTTTTTCGCCAGTTCAGCCATCGCCTGCCAGTTTTCCTGGTTGGCATGGCCAATCATGGGTTTCTCGCCCTCAGCGAGTACAGCCAGACCTGCTTCGAGCGCCTCCGGCCTTCCGATCAAGATCAGCGGGCGACTGCTGACTTCACGCACGGCTTTAACCGCGCCAACGAAGCTGCCTCCATTGGATTGAATGACGAAGCCGCTTATTTCGAGGTTCATCCCCACGTAATCCACTTTGTAGGCATCCGCAGGGGTTACTTTGGCTTTGATCTCGGCAGGGCTTTCAGAGTCGTACACCCGCAGGAACAAGCCTGGGCGACTGTAGAAGGTCTTTTCATGACGATAAAGCACCACCTCGTTGCCGGCTTTGACCTCGTGGCCGTTGGAGCTTAGCGCGAAAGGCCGCACAGGTGGCGCAGCGGCTTCGGAAAGCTGCGCCATAGCCTCGTCGCTGACGTGGGGGCAGAGTGATAATTCAACCTGTTTGGCCGCCAGTTTCATCGCAAACGCCAGACAGGTGGGGAAGTCACAGTCTTTACAATTGGTCTGCGGCAGCAGTTTGTAGATTTGAATGCCTGATAGTGCCATAGTTTGTCTCCATGAAGACCTGACAGGTTCTAGAAACCTGTCAGGTCTTCTGAACTTATTCTCCCATCAAATCCTTGATCGCCTCATTCGTGCAGCGCAGGCTCTCGGGATGGCGTACCACCACGATGTCCGCGCCGGACTCGATCAGCATGAGAGAGGTCAGCGATTCCCAGGTGATGGCCCGTTCACGCCAGTCGCCCCATTCCTGAGGTACATCTACGCCAACCTTGGCCTCTTTGGTCTTCCAGCATTCTTCCCCGGGGGTGACCAGCATCGGCATTTGGGTCATGCTGTCTCCCTGGAGGGCGGCCAGGCGCAGGCGTTCCATGACAGAGTAACCGTACTCGAAACCGTAGCCCAGGGCGCCGGTGGTCGGGTCCATGATCACACGATCCAGGGGGAGGCCCATATCGTTGATGAGGATATTGAGCTGTTTGGCCAGGTTGACATCCATGGCTGTGCGGGCGTTGACCAGATGGCCGTTGGCCATGGCAGCCGCAGCGATAGTGCGGTAGTTCTTGTCTTCGCAAACGCCGAGCAACAGCCGTTCACCCTTGCAGGCGTCAGCGACAGGCACCAGGAGTTGATTGTCTATCTCAGCCTGTCCGGGGCCGAAGACGGCCAGGGGTAGACCGGTGGCTGCCAGGACCTTCTTCGCGGCAGCGACAGCGGCCTCGGGTGTGTTGGGCTTGCCCTCCGCATCGGTTGACGAGAGATGCAGCAGGATCAGGTCGGCGCCGGCCTCTTCGGCGGCTTTTGCCCACCTGCCAGGGTCATCAACCACATCGCCCCATTCCTGGATGAGCAGGTCTGACCAGTCGTCGGGTCGGCGGTCTTTGATTTCGACAGCCACGATAGGGGCATTGGGTATCTGGCCTTCGAAGTCCATAAAGGGCATGGCGGTTTCGCCGCCAACAGTGACAGTCTTTGTGCGGCTGCCTCCCTGAGCCGCGGTCGCGCCGATGGTGACCTGACGCACTGCGCCAGACCAGCTTTCTTTGGCAATGGCTGTCTTCGCGCCTTCAGGCAACCAGGGTTTGTCTTCGAGGACGGGGGCTGGCGGAGCAAGGGGAGCAGGGGGGGCGGTTGGCGCCAGGGAGCTGGGGGGCGCGGGAGCAACGGGGGCTGTGGAAACCTGCACTTTAGAGATATCCACTTCGCCGATTTCGGCCAGGGCGCCGACCAGTGAGCCAATCAGGGTGGTGACAGCGCGTTCCAGGCGTTCGACGCGCTGTTCGACGGAGCCGGCGGGGGCGGCGGGAGCAGAAGGAGCCAGGGGGCGGGGGGGCATGGAAGCAACGGGAGCAGAGGGAGCCTGAGGAGCAGGAACAGCCGCGGGGGGAGCAGGTTTCTCCGCTACGGGAGCAGGAGCCGCTGGCGCGTCGGGCTTTGCCATCGCTTTTTCGACCACGGCTTCGGCCTGGGCGATGACGTCCTCAGCCCCTTCCACACGGGCGGACTTGGCGACCATGGGTCCCATATCCAGCACGGGGTGACTCTTCTCTTTGACCCAGGCGACCAGTTCTTCGACAGTGGTGACATTCTTGCTGTCGGCAATGCGGTCAATCAAGTCGGGGACGCCCTCTCGCTCGGCTACAGCCCGAAATTCGTCGGCCATGCGCTCTTTGAGGTTGGCGCTCATCCAGACCACGCGCTTGAAGCCGCCATCGGCGGAGATGAATTTGGGGCTGACCAGGTAGTATTTGCCCACGCCCATCACACCGGGGGTCTGCACGCCGCCGCCAGCCATGCCAGCCAGGGTGCTGAAGGTCATCCCCATGGGAGTCATGCCGGTATCTTCGCGGCTGACGATGAAAACGCCCTCGACCTCGGGGATATACATGACGATGCACTCGAAGCAGCCGCAGGCGGTCATGGGGTTCTCCATAATGGAGTACATGGCGACATCTTTCACCACGCCGTGAGAGCCTACTTTTGCGTAATCCAGCGTGCCGGACCAGTAACCGATCTCTGGATCGAGCATTTTGCCCAGGGAAATGGGCTGGTTGGGGCCAGTGGGGTTGATATTGAAGGAAGCCTTGCAATCCAGCCAGTTATATGCGCCGCACAGGCCCAGGCGCTCGGGGCTGACGATGCAAACGTGGTTTGGGGCAAAGGATTGGCATAGGGTGCAAGAGTAGAATTCGTCTACGGCGTCGTCGGTCAGGTCGGCCAGGCGTTTGTTGCGGTAATCATAGGCCTGGCGGGCTTCCGCCAGTTGTTTTTCGACTTCGGCAGGGTCGGTGTAAAGTGTAACGCGTACCTTGTCCACTATCGCGCCAAATTCAGCATGCAGGCGGGCGTGAAGGATGCTGCCGAAATGCTCGAGGGTAAAACCCTTTTCGGTGGCCTCTTTCGAGATGCGGATCCAGGCGATATCGCGCTGGCCGATGTGCTGCAGGCCCGAGCCGCCGTTGACGAAGTAGTGGATCTGACGTTCGAGCACAGGCTCGAAGTCCTCTTGCATTTTGCGCCCGGCCACATCCACGACTATGCCCAAATCCATGGCGCCCTGGTCCTCGACCTGGTCGAAGGTTGGCCCGACCACTTGAATCACCCCATCGGTGACTTCATCCATGGGCATCATGCGCAAGAATTCGAAACAGCGGGAATACTTGCCGCCGAATTCGACGCGCATATCGGCCTTGCGCACGACTTCGCCTTCGAAGGCCGAACCGTAGGGGATGGGCACAGGCACTTCGGTCATCTTGATCTTCACGCCGCGCACCTCGATGCACTTTTGCACCAGGCGTTCGGCGCGTTCGAGATCGTCCTTGCCGGGGATCTGATCGAAGGGCATCGAGATGACGTGCTCGTAATCGGTCACGCCGGTGGGCAGGATTTCGGGGATGACCGTGTCGGCGATGACCGGGAAGCCGTAGTTGATCGCTCCGGCTGCGGCGGCGTATTTGAGGTCATCCACCTCGCCCAGGGCGATGACGAAAGCAAAGACGCGTTTCTTGTTGTAGAGCAGGATGTCGCGCGCCTGGCCAGCGTCTATGCCGCCGAAGGTCAGCGCCGAACGGGTGGCGAAACCCAGGGCGTAGATGGCGCTGAGCGTGTCGGTGCCGAAGGGGATCGTGTAGGTATCGTAACCAAGTTCGACGCCCTCTTCCTGAAGCTGGTGGATGATGCTGCGTCCATTGACATTGCCAGATAGGAAGACCAGGATGTTGCGTTGTTGGAGTTCGCGCACGATCTTGACGGCGACTTCGTTGGATTTGGCTGCGCCAACGATAGCGGCGAAGCCGGGCATACGACCATCCACCAATTGAATACCCCAGGAGCGAAGCTGGATGTCATCAATCGGTCCGTTGAGGTGGTTGGCCGGACCTCCGCCGTTATCGAGCTGAGGGTAGGCTGTGCCGCCGGCCAATTCGATGCCGGGGAAAGGCTCTGGCTGCAATCCGTACACGAATCGCACCGCCTCGATGGTTTCGGCAGCCAGCAGGGTGGCCATGCCGCTATCCAGGGTTTCACCCAGGTAGGGCGTCCATTTGTTTTCAGCGGGGATGGGGTGTAACAGGGAACGGGCATGATCCAGCACTTCCTCGAGTTGCCCCAATGTGGTCACTTTCAAGCCAGTCATACCGTAGATGGTCGGCAAGTAGTAGGCCGTATTGGGAAACTCGACCTTAGTATCCGCTCCTTTTTCTTTCAGCGCTCTTTGGAGCATGAGTTCTGCTTCCATCACCAGGGCGTTGGAGCCGCGGATCGCGCGTTTTGCGATGTATCTTGACATGTGTACCTCCAGGTGTTAGTGACTAGGTACTGGTGCTTAGGATTAGGTTCATGACATTGTAATATTCCCTGATACCTGATTCCTTGTACCCAGTCACTATTAATCTCCAGCAATAGGTTATCCGTAGATAGCAGCCTTGCGCTCTAACCATGGCAGCGCTTCCAGTTCGAGCATGTGGGCGTCTCCGCTTTGGCCGAAACGATCGGGGTCGTATTCGGGTAAGCCGAGAGCAGCTCGTTTCTTATCTATGTGCGCCAGGGTGGCCTTGATCATCTCGTCGGGGTCAGGGATGAATTCCAGCTTGCCGCCGTAGATTTCCTCCCAACCTGAACTGATGTGCTTGAGCACCAAATCGCTATTGGAGAGTTTGTCGGGCCAGCCGCTGACTGGGGATGAGCCGCCGAAGATGACGTATGCCCCCGAGGCAACGCAGTATGTGGCGATCGCCAGGGCTTTCTCGCTCATCCATTCAGGGGCCAGGCCGACGGCGGGGATCTGGTCTATATCGTCGCCCAGGCCGCCCTCCTCGACCATCTGCGTCAGCACGGTCAGGATGCGGGTGTTGTCTACACAAGAACCCATGTGCAGGACAGGCGGGATACCAATCGCCTCGCAGATTTCCTGTAAGCCAGGGCCAACTTTTTCCAATCCGGCCTCGCCCAGTAAAAGTCCTGACTTGGCGGCAGCGATTGCGCCGCAGCCGGTCTCGACGATGAGAACATCCTGTTTGAGCAATTCTTCGGCCACGTAGTTGTGAATCCAGTCTTGCCTGGTGCGAGGGTTGTTGCATCCGACGATGGCGGCCACGCCGCGGATGCGACCGGACATGATGGCATCGTTGAGCGGGCGGAAGGATGCCCGGTAGGAGCCGCCCAGCATGTAGTTGATGTATTCGTGAGAGAAACCGGGGATCAAGTCTTCGCGATCCTGTGGAATGTGAGTCTTGCCGCGGTTCTTGTAGTTATCTATGGCTTCTTTGAGGATGGTCTTGGCGATGGTAAGCGCCTTGTGTTCGTCGAACTGGATATGGGTGGCGCCTTTGATTCTCACCTTGGGGGAGGTGGTGATGATCTTGGTGTGGAATTTCTCCGCCAGGGAAACCAGGGCTTGCATGATGCACTGCACATCAACGACCATGGCCTCGACCGCGCCGGTCAGGATAGATAGCTCCTGGTGCAGGAAATTGCCCGCCGCGGGGATGCCCTGACGCATGAGGATTTCATTGGCGGTGCAGCAGATACCGGAGAGCTGCACGCCCTTTGCGCCGGCTTTCTTGGCGTAGGCGATGATCTCGGGATCCTGGGAGGCTGCCACGATCATCTGGCTGAGGGTGGGTTCGTGCCCGTGGACGACCACATTGACCATGTCCTCTTTCAGGACCCCCAGGTTGGCCTGACCCAAGATTGGGGCCGGCGTGCCGAAGAGGATATCGGAGACGTCAGTGGCGATCATGCTGCCCGCCCAACCGTCGGCTAACCCGGTGCGGATGGCGTGATTGAGGATATGTTCGTAATCCTGATCGTCGCCGATATGGGTGCGGTGCAAGGCCTCGACGACTTCGCGATCAATGCCCCGGGGAATCACACCCTGCTCTCGCCAGATTTTCTGCCGTTTCTCAGGCGCACGACGCACTGGGACGACTTCCCCAGTCTGCTGCCCAAACTGGGCGATGTAGAGATCAGCCAGATCGTTGGCAATCTCATCCGGGGAACGGCCTTCGATTTCGATATCGTAATAGGAAGCCACGTTGCGCAGCTTGGCTACATCACGAATGTAGTAGCCTTCCGTTTCGCCATTGGCGGTCGCTTTGAGCGTGAAGGCCATATCGCGCCCGTGGTCGGAGTGGGCTGCGCTGCCAGCTGAAATCGCCCTTACCAGGTTGCGAGCCTGCACAGTATCAATGGTCGCGCCGCAGACTCCTACATCACCCTCTCTGGTCAGGCGGCAGGGCCCCATGCCGCATTGCTTGCAGCACAATCCAGCCGCGCCGATATTGCAGGGCGCCATATCGTCAGCGCGGGTGAAGGCTGTGCCAATGCCCAGCTCCTCAGCCCGGATCAACATCTGTTGCGCGGCGGGGTCCGCGCTTTGTTCCTGGGGGGTTCGTCTTTGCTTTGCCATGGGTTACTCCTCGTCCATACCTCTAATCGGTTCCATGCCAGGGCAAGGCCATAGGCCGCGACCGCCATGCCCAATTTCCTGGCTGAAACTGACAATATGGCTGGTTTGGGCATACGCTTGTGTGTGGCGGAAGAAGGGGCCCTTACCACTGGCCTCGTTCGCGGGTCTACCTGTCTCTTTGGGAATGGGCAGATCGCCCAAATACCCGGCCTCTTCGAGCCTGGCTGTGATTGCCTCTTTCTTGATCTTCTTGGAATTGTAGGTGATCTCAGCAGCGGAGAATGCGCTGCTGGCATACACCTCTTCCACGCCATCCAGGTCGAGCAAGATGCGCCTGACCTCATTGACGTGATGATCACCGTACATAGCCGGTAGATCAATCGTGGTAACAGTCATGAGAAATCCTCCTTATGATTGGGTAAGGATAATAATTCAGACAACCCCCCCTCTGTCCTCCCATCGTGCTGCCGAAATGCCGATTATCGAGACAGCACATGGTGAAAATGGGGGGATGAAAGGGGGGTGAGAGAGGTTTTCGCCCGCCTTCGAGTCTTGGGCGTTAAAATCTTGCTCTGTTTGTAAAGAATTCGCTCTACAAACTCCGATGCTAGTATAAGAAAATAGTGAGCAGATCGTCAGTATGTACTATCACAAATCAAGAGGATATTTGTCATAAATGGTTGGATAGGAAAATCACCCTGAAGGGGCAGTGTATGCGCCGTCGGCTCACTCTCTTTTCCGCCATCACGCGCGCGTGCCATGATAAAATCAACCCGGAGTTGATACGTCTCCCATTCAGCCAGGCTAGAAATTGGGGCGCCTCCCCCTGTTTTCGATCAAAAGCCCGTCCCCGGGCACACCGGGGACCGGGCTAACGAGCGATTTTGGAAAATTCGTTTCCTGTTCATCCATGCTGGAAATCAGGTCTTCGCGCCCTGGGCTAAAGTACGGTAACCTTTTACATGAAGTATCATCTAAATGAGTAAATTGGTAGAACTGGAAGAAGGTTTTTCGCTGGAAGCGCTCCAAAACGGAGATCAGGCTGAATTCGCACGGGTCGTGGAGGCCTACTCAGGCTATATCTACCGCCTGGGGATGAAGATGCTCCAAAACCCGCAGGATGCCGAGGATATTCTTCAAGAGACATTCATCAAAGCGTTTCATGCCTTCCCCCGTTTCGATGGCAGGTCGAAGGTCTCTACCTGGCTGTATCGGATCGCCGCCAACGAAGCCCTGATGTTCTTGCGAAAGAAGCGCCCCGATACGGTTTCGATGGAAACGCGGTACCAGGACGAGAGCGAGGATGATCCAGAACCTCTACAGATCATAGATTGGTGTTGTCTGCCCGAAGAGGAATTGATATCCGACGAGGTTCGCCGCCATCTGGATGAAAGCATCGAACAGCTACCCGAGAGTTCGAAGATAGTCTTCATCTTGCGAGATATCGAAGGTCTTTCCACCCAAGAGACCGCCGAAGCGCTGGAAATCAGCGAAATGGCCGTCAAAACCCGCTTGCATCGGGCGCGATTGCAGCTTCGTGAGCTTCTGACTGCCTATTTCCGAGAGCGCTTACCCGGAACAATATGAGTGAAGAGAATGGAACACCACCAGAATTGCCGCCGCTTCCTCGATTCGCTGTCTGACTATGTGGATGGCAGCCTGTCGGCTGAACTCTGTCGAGAACTCGATCGCCACATGGCCGATTGCGCCAACTGCAAGATCGTCGTTGATACGCTCAAGAAAACGGTTTATCTCTACCACGAAACCGCAGCGCAGCCCTCCATCCCTTCCGATGTGCGCGTTCGCTTATTCCGCCGCCTGAAGTTGGATGATTATTTGGAGAAATAGAAAAATGGATGCAAAAGTAACCTGGCGTAGACGCATGTCTTTCACCGGCGCCGCCGATACCGGTTTCGAAATCCCCCTCGGCGTGGACCCCGAAGTCGGCGGCGACAACGACGGCTTCCGCCCCATAGAGTTGATGGCGATCAGCCTGGCTGGTTGTACAGCTATGGACGTGATCTCCATCTTGCAGAAGAAACGCCAGGAAGTGACAGGATTCGAGGTCATAGTACACGCCAGGAGAGCCGAGGAGCACCCGAAGGTCTTCACCGAGGCGACGATCGAATATCACATCACCGGTAAAAGTGTAGATAAAAATGCTGTCCTGCGCGCCATGGAGCTTTCGGCCCTACGCTACTGCCCGGCGCAGGCTATGTTGAGCAAGGTTTTCCCGATCGCGTTGAAGTACTTTATCTATGAGCAGGGCGGGAAATTGGTGAAG
Organism: Chloroflexota bacterium; assembly: GCA_016865865.1. Classification (GTDB taxonomy): domain Bacteria; phylum Chloroflexota; class Anaerolineae; order Anaerolineales; family UBA11858; genus NIOZ-UU35. The sequence continues at coordinate 1,487 of VGOC01000025.1, read as the reverse complement.
AGTGGGGTTTATGTTGTTGGTGAGTCGTAAGCAGTAGTCAGTGGACGGAGCATGCAAACCCTCTACTCCAAACTTTCCGGCGTGACGCGCCAGAACCCTGATGGCTCCGACCGCCAGGAGATCATCGAAGCGCTGTGCTATAACGGCCAGCCGCTGCTCTTGCTGCGCGAACCCAACCAGTTCAGTGAGAACAATATCGGCGTGTACCTGGCTTTTCAAATCGGCTATGTCAGCCCTGAATTAGCCGACGAGTTAGCCCCCTTGATTGACGAGGGCATCCCCATCGAAGCACAGATCACCGAGATCACCGGCGGTGCGGAGGGCAAGCCCACCCGCGGGGTCAACGTGGCATTTACGATTTTCGAGTAGGACAGGTTGCCAACCTGTCCTACAACTTCGTGCGCACGAACACCCGGGCGCGGCTCTGACGACCCATATCGTCAGCATCCGGGATGCCCTGGGCGTCGAGGGCGATGTTCAAATAGCGGGCAAACTGCGGGGCGGTTTCGAGAAATTTCCCCAGGATTTTGTGGATTTCTTCCGGCTCTTCGATAACCTGCGCCCGGGCGGGGATGTTCTTTCCCTGTAACCTGAGGCTGACCTCTGCACCCCCGCGCAGATTGCGCCACCAGACTCGCTCCCGTGAACTGAGTGTATAAAGCGCGCCCTCGATTTCGAGGCAGCTGACCGGCGTGGTGTAGGTTTTGCCGCTTTTACGCCCGGTGTAAGTGATCAACATCATATTCTTGCTGACGAGGGAGTGCAAAGGCGAGTTGAGCAACTGGCGCATGAGGGGGTTGTACCACATAAGAGTCTCCTTTATTTTGTCTATACCGAAGAATACGTGTGCGGGTTGTTACGCAACCCGCACACGTATTTTTCGGTTTTCTCTGTCTAGTCATGATCGGGCAGGATGTCCTCGGCGTTGCGGATATAGGGCAGGAAATAGCCCATTAACCCCACCAGGGCAGAACCCAAACCGGCGAAGGAAATCAGCAGGGACATCCCCGCGCCATGGCCGCTGCCAAAGATGGGGCTGAAAATAGCGGCCAGCCCGCCAGAAGATTGCATCGCTGGCTCCATGACGAAATCTGCCAGCGTACCGCCGATGATGGGGGAAATCGGCTGCGTGAACCAGGCGATCAATCGGCGTGCCGAAAAGACGCGCCCCTGCAGATCGGGTGCCACCTTGGCCTGCCACAATGCCTGGTTAGAGGTGTTGATGAGAGGCGCCGTCAGCGCAGACATGGCACTGAAGGTGATCCACAACGGCAGGCCTGTGACCGCGCCGAACAGGGCAAAAGACAAACCGCTGAACATCCAGCCGATCAGCACACCGTGAACCCGGCGCTTGAAGCCGCCCCAGGCGCTCATGATGATCCCGCCTGCAACGCCCCCCACCGCGCCCGCGGTCTGGATCGAGCCGAAGATCAGGCTGTCCTGGCCAGTGCGTGCCAGGATCATCGGGGCGAAAACCGTGAAACCGA
>VGOC01000024.1 GCA_016865865.1 Chloroflexota bacterium | reverse complement strand
GCTCAGCCATCGAATAAATTCGAGGCTGGCATACAAAATCCACCTACGTGGATTGGACTTTCAACCGACGCAGGCTTGTGCTGAGCTCGCCGAAGTATCGGTTTCGCAAGGCAGCATCGATTTCCAATCGATGGCCTGAACAATTACTTAGATTTTACCCAGCAACTTCACTTCAGGTAAAACGAAGGGCAGCACGAACAGGCCGCCGAATCCAATGACGCCGGCCCCAACCAATGCGCTCATCATCATGGAAAAAGTATCCAGGGGCGCGAAATCGAGCAGGAAATACACGATGACGCCGCTGACCAGCGATACCAGGCTGATGCGCAGCAGGGGCCTGCCGATGTTCAGCCGGACAGGGTGTTTTCGCCTCACCAGCCATAAGAGGATGAGCGCTTCCCCGGTGAAGGCCAGGGTATTGGCCAATCCGATGCCGGGCGCGCCGAGGGCAGGCGTCAGCGCCAGAGCGAGCAGGAGAAATGCACATGCCGTAGCCCCAGAGGTCAACAGCGGCGTGACGGCCTTTTGTTGGGCGTAGAACGCCCGCGCCGCTACTTCGAGCAGGGAATGACCGATCAACCCCGCCATATACGCCCGAACAGTCCAGACCACCAACTCCGTTCCGGCGCTGTCGAAACCCAGGATGCCGATGAGCGGGCGAATCCCAACTGAGAGCAGGGCGGTGCCAGGGATGGTCAGGGCCAGGATGGTCCGCACGGTGGCGTTCAGCGAACGCTCGAAAGCGTCTCCTTCCCCGCGGGCGATCTGCTCGGAGATGGTCGGCAGCAAGGCCGTGCCGATGGCCGTGCCGATGAGCGATTCGGGCACCTGCATGAACAGCCAGCCATAAACCAGGGCGGTGACCGACCCGGCGATCAACCCCGAGGCCAGGTTATCCTGGGCGATGAAGACCAGATGGATGAAGAAGACCGTGCCGATGCGCGGGAGCATCAGACGGATGACCTGCTGCACGCCGGGATTGCGCAGATCAATTCGAGGCGTCCACCTGAATTCGAAGCGAATCAACCCCGGGATTTGGACCCCGAAAAAGAGGACCGCCCCGAGGATAGTCCCAAACACCAGGCCATGAATCCCCAGCCCAAGGGCGGGCAGCGTGACTCCCCCGAGGGTGATCCCCGTCCCCGGGACCAGGATCAATACCCCAAACAGCGTTCCCACATCATACATACTCGGCGCAAGCGCGGGCAGCAGGAAGTGCTGGTTGGCCTGCAATCCGGCGATCACCAGGCCGCTCATCGAGAAGAGCAGCGTGGCGATCAGGTTCAGGCGCATGAGATCGGCAACCAGGGCCTGCTGACCCGCGTCGAAACCGGGCGCGATGCCCCACCCCGCGCCGACGATCTGCTCCGCAAAGATGGCGATCAGGATCGAAAAGCCCGCCGTGACCAGGAAGAGCAGGTTGCCGATGCGGGAAAAGAGGTCCCAGGCGGCTTCGCGGCTCTCTTTCTGGAGGCGTTCGCTGAGCACCGGGATCAGAGCCATCGCCAGCGCGCCGCCCGAGATCAGGGCGAAGAGCAGGTCGGGCAGGTTGTTGGCGGCGTTGAAGGCGTCGAGTTCGGCGGAGAGGCCGAAGGCGCGGGCGATGATCACCTGGCGGACGAACCCCAGGGCCTTTTCGATGGCGAAGAACAGCCCCACGATGATGGTGGATTTAGCAACGTGTTTCATGTCGCTAAGTATAGCACAGGGAGGCGGGCTGCCTTCGCCAGGCCAGATATGAGCTGGCCCGGATGAGAGGTGATTGGTGGTAACTACTCAGCCAAACGGAGAAATTCCCGAAAAAAGGGTGTGAGCAGGGGGCGTAGTCCCCTGCTCACACCCTTTTTTCGGGTAAATCCGTTCGATGGCTGAGCAGTTACGATTGGTGTTATAATAATTCGCGGGTTGGCTGGCTTAAGATATATAACTACGGTAGTCGCGAAAGATAAGGTTTCTGCTATACTGGTTACAGAAGCAGGAGGCCGAAATATAGTGGTCAGAAATTCGTAAAGCATATCCCAATCAGCGGCTTGTCATAGAAGCCGTAGAAGCCCATACAACTCCCCAAAATCAGCAAATACTGGAAAAGATCGCAATCATCGAAATATGTGATGACGCTGTTGCTGCCGTCGAGTCGCCTATCACACACGAGAAGTTAAGACGAACAGAAAGGAATCTGACATGTCCAACTGGAAACATAAGTTGCCCATCTGGTTCCTGGGCATCCTCGTTATGATTGGGAACCTGGTTGCCTGGTTTTTCTGGGGTCTCGACAACCTGTTACGGAACATGCCAGAACGTTACGAGGCAGAGTTCTATGCTGTCATTCATGGGGATATTGCCAAGTTATTCGGCATCCTTCTGTTGGATATCCCAATCGCAATCGCCTGGCTCAAGTTGATGTTCGGCAAGGACGAACTCAAACCCCGCCTGCATTGGTTCTGGACTCCCTTCGGCCTGCTGATGGCTGTATGGGGCTGGCTCACGTATTATGGCGCGACCGCCATCGAAGAGGGAGAACGAATCACTGTGCTCAGCCTGTTGTCGAGCAGTCCTGAAATATGGCGGAGCACAGCGGTGGGCCTTTTGTTTGCCTTTTATTGCTTGGGCTCAGCAAAGTTGCTGTGGCCCTACTACTGGACATGGGCCTGGGCTGGCATCATCATGCCTCTGGCTGAACTGCCTAAACTCTTCGGGGCGGCGGGAGTTCCATGGAGTCCATATTTCGCGCCCGAACAGGCAGGGATGTTCTGGCATACCTGTGGCTTTGCCTTGCTTGACGCATATATCATTCCTCTCGCGCCAGTAGTTTTCTTTTACATCTTCGAGTGGCGAAAAAGCGAATTGGAAAAAGAGGGCGAACGACATATAGGTATCTCGGCTTTCCTGGAAACTATCGGACTGTGGTGGGTATTGCTGTGGCGAGCAATGAAACATTCCAGGTTTTTCCGAAGGTACGGGTGACTCGTAGCCCTACCGCATTGATGCGGGCGATCCAAAAGCATAAGTTGTAGTAATGGAAAAAAATTCCACCAATTAACTTCATCCAGCATATTACCCAATCCCCCTTGCTTTTATGTACGTTTGTGCATACAATAGCTACGATGAATTATCAATGGGATTTCGATAAAGCTCAGGAGTATTATGAAGGCCGAATACGATCTTAGTATAGGCAAACGAGGGGCGCTTGACCCACTTCCTCCGGGCAAGACACGTATCACGATACGATTGGATACCGACGTAATAGACTGGTTCCGCGGTGAAGTGGAAGCGGTGGGCGGCGGCAACTATCAGACCCTTATCAATAAAGCCCTTCGCGAATACATCCAACATAGTCAAGAATCAATAGAAGATATTCTACGACGCGTGGTGCGTGAAGAATTACAAACGGCGGTAGGATAAGATCAATCAGGTTCAAGCCCACCCACAATCCGGTAAGCATTCTCGGGCTATCCTTTCAGACATAACGATGACTTCAGAACCCCTTCCACGTAAACCGCTCGGCATCAAGAGCTATGGGAGTATTGCCCATCTGCCCGGCAGCCGCGTCGGGCCAGGCGACCACAAATGTCACGATGGGCAGAGACGGATCGCCACCGAAAAGGCGCGCGATAAACACGATACCATCATCGTACAAGAAAAACTCGACGGCTCGAATGTGGGTGTGGCGCGGATCGGGGACGATATCTTCGCCTTGATGCGCGCCGGATACATTGCATCCACTTCACCCTATGAGCAACATCATCATTACGAACGCTGGGTGATGCAAAACAAGAGCCGGTTTCTGGCCGTTCTGAGAGACGGGGAGCGCGTCTGCGCGGAGTGGCTTATGCAGGCTCATGGGACGAGATACGAGTTGCGCCACGAACCGTTGGTCGTCTTCGACCTGATGACAGGCCATGCTCGTATGACATACGATGAGTTCGTATCGCGCGTCGCCGCAGGGGATTTTGTCACTCCGCATCTTCTTCACCGCGGCGCGCCGCTTGGCATCGAAGACGCCATGCGCCTGCTGAATGTCTACGGCTTTCATGGCGCAATAGACCCTGTCGAGGGCGCGGTATGGCGAGTAGAGCGAAACGAGCAGATTCGACCCAACAGCGGCGAACGACGGTTGGTGGTGGATTTTCTGGTCAAGTATGTTCGCCCAGACAAAGTGGATGGGTGTTATCTGCCCGAGACATCGGGCAATCCAGCGATATACAATTGGGGCGGGGTCTAACCCCAATACTGTGTCGGAATCCCGTTTTCTCCGAGAAAACGGGGTTCTCAAGGAGCTTATTTATGTCGAGAATCACCATTGTCACCGACAGCACCGCATATCTGCCGCCTGGCTTTGCCGGGCAGCACGACATCCATGTGGTGCCTTTGCAATTGATCTGGGGCGAAGAGACTTTCAGGGACGGCGTTGACATCCAGCCCGAAGAATTCTATACACGCCTGCGGACGGCTGAGATCATCCCAACGACATCCCAGCCCTCGGCGGCGGCGTTCGAGCAAGTATTCGAGGAGCTTCATCGAGCCGGCTCCGAAATCCTGGCAGTTTTGATTTCCAGCGGCATCTCTGGGACGGTTGCTTCGGCAGAGCAAGCGCGGGCGATGCTGCCCGGCGCCCGCGTCGAAATCGTAGATACGCTGGCGACAGCCACAGAATTGGGATTTCTCGTCATGGAAGCAGCCCAGGCGGTCGAAGCCGGCGCCGACATCGCGGCGTGCAAATCGCTCATCATGGATCGAAAAGAGCGCAGCGGGGTTATCTTCGCCGTTGATACATTGGAGTTCCTTCATCGTGGAGGCCGCATCGGCGGTGGAAAAAGATTCTTGGGCACCATGCTCAATATCAAGCCGCTTCTCGAAATGACCGGCGGCCGTATCGAGGCGTTGGAGCAAGTCCGCACCCGTCGCAAGGCGCATGATCGTCTGGTGGAGTTGTTGGTAGAACGCGCCCAGGGGCGTAGATTTCGTTATGTCTCAGCGATGCACGCCGACGCCGAAGAGGACGCCGCGGCATTGTTGGAGCAAGCTGAGCAGCGACTGGACATCGAGGAAAGTTTTCTCTCTGTGATCGGCCCCGTGCTTGGAACCCATGCTGGTCCCGGAACATTGGCGTTGGCCTATATGTTCGAAGATTAATACTACCGAATCGGCGCGATTCTTATTTCCTATGCCAGGAGTAACTGCTCAGCCATCGAACGGATTAGCCCGAAAAAAGGGTGTGCGAAGGGGGCTACGCCCCCTTCGCACACCCTTTTTTCGGGAACTTCCCCGTATGGCTGAGTAGTTACTGCCAGGATTTTTGAACCGCCAAGCTCGAGAAGAAAGCAAAGAAAACCTGATAAAATCTTCGCTGTCTTTGCATGCTTCGCGGCGAATCTCTTTCGGCATATCCGAGTCAGGCGGTTAGAAACCGCTTTCCGATTGCGAGTTGTGGTTGCATAATCGAGGGGCTTAGGGTAAAATGGTTTTGATCGAACTGCTCTCGTAGCTCAGTGGATAGAGCACTTGGTTGCGGACTAAGGGGTCGCGTGTTCGAGTCACGCCGAGAGCGCCAAAGGGCGGATTCGCCCAAAGAAAGGATGAGCGGGATGCGTACGCGTCCCGCTCATCCTTTCTTCGGTTGGATCGTAACTATGTTATCAATGCGGGGTTATGAATTGGTTGAGAGGTTTTTTCAATTATCCATTTTCATTTATTTCGAAGGAGAGGCATCATGTCGAAAGTAGCAATTGTCACCGACAGCACTGCTTATATTCCCCCTGATTTGGTGAAACAGTATCAAATCACGGTTGTCCCCCAGGTTTTGATTTGGGGAGAAGAGACCCTGCTGGATGGCATTGATATCCAACCCTCTGAGTTCTACGAACGCTTGAAGACAGCCGATGTTATGCCGAAGACATCTCAAGCCACCGTGGCGACATTCAAGGAGATCTTCGAACATCTGGTTGGCGAAGGCAAAGATATTCTCGCCGTCTTGATATCCGACAAGTTGTCCGGCACGATCAATTCCTATACCCAGGCGGTCGAGTTTTTCCCTGGGGCCAACATTGACCTGGTCAATTCGGAGAGTGTGGCGATGATGTTGGGGTTCCAGGCCCTGGAAGCTGCGCGTGCCGCCCAGAAAGGGGCTTCCCTGGCGGAATGTAAAGCCATCGCCGAGGATGCCCGCGGTCGAACTGGCGTGATCTTTGCGGTGGATACTTTGGAATTCTTGCATCGTGGAGGCCGCATCGGCGGCGCATCCCGCTTTTTGGGGACCGCTTTGCAGTTGAAACCCATCCTGACGGTTTTGGATGGCCGCGTAGAAGCAATCGAAAGGGTGCGCACGAAAAAGAAAGCCCATGCCAGGTTGATCGAGCTTCTCGAAGAGCGCACCGTTGGAAGCAAGTCTGTGAAATTGGCTACGTTGCATGCTTCCGCCCTGGAAGATGCCCGCGAATTGTTGAAGGAAGCCGAAGAACGCCTAGGAAACGTGGAGGAGTCGATTTTCTCCGAGGTCAGCCCGGTAGTCGGCACGCACGCCGGCCCCGGAACGGTGGGGCTGGCCTATATGGTTAGCTGAGACTCGCGAAATTAGCAATCCGTAGCGAATGACTCGCAAAAATGATCGAAAGCCCGTCCTCGGGCGACCCGAGGCCTGCACTGAGCATAGCCGAAGTGACGGGTCTTTGTTCCTGTTTTCGTGAAGTGCAGATACTTTGTAAATGACTCCCGCTCGTTAGCAGCGGGAGTTTTTTGTTCATCGGATTTTGACGCAACTTTCGAAACGTGGTACGCTAATGCTTTGCATAAAATCCCTGGTCCCACCATAGCGATACTGCTGAGAATAAAGCGTGACCGAACTTCGCGATTTGCCATCATTTATGATCTTGCCGGTCGAGAAATTGGTTTTGCATGAGCATTACGATGCTCAACGCACCCCCTCGATTGTGGAAAGTATTCGCGAGAGCGGCGTGCTGCGAAACCCTCCCATCGTTGTGCCACTAGACGATGGTTCTGGACGGTACGTGGTGCTGGATGGCGCAAATCGAACAACCGCGCTGCAAGACCTGGGTATTCCCCATATCCTTGCCCAGGTAGTAGATCAGGATGACCCAGGTTTGGACCTGTCATCATGGAATCACGTGATTTGGGGCGTCTCACCTGATGATTTGCTGAATTGGTTGATGGATATCCCCGATCTGGCTCTCCAGCCGACTGATTGTGAAAGGGCTTCTCGTACATTGCTGGATATTCATTCTCTGGCGGTGCTTTGTTGTCTCGATCGCCAGGCCTATGATCTGCGCACCCCCAGGTTGATGTTATTGCACCACATCGAAATCCTGAACGCCATCGTCGGTTGTTATAAGGACAGGGCCTGCATGGATCGCACCCAACTGACGGATGTAAAAGCTCTCCAAAAGCTGTACCCTGAGTTGAGTGGATTGCTGATCTTGCCTCCGTTCCGGGTAGATCAAGTTTTACACGTTGTCAGGCAGGGGCGTTTTATGCCTCCAGGCAGCACCCGTTTCACCATCTCTCCACGAGCGTTGCACGTCAATTACCCGCTCGATGAACTGGCCTCTCGAAAATCTCTACACGAGAAGAATGCAGCGCTGCAGAGTTGGCTGCAAGAGCGTTTATCGGAGAAGCGTGTGCGCTATTACGCCGAAGCCACGTACTTATTCGATGAATAGATGAGAAATCCATCCAACCTCCAACCTCCAATATCCAACATCCATGCCCATGCCCCCCCTCCCCCCATCTTTCCTCTCCCGGATGCAGCAGCTTCTTGGGGATGAATACGCCGCCTTCCTGGCCAGTTACGATCAGCCCCCAGATGTTGGTCTGCGCGTCAACACCTCGAAGCTATCTCGAAGAGAATTCCAGACGATTTCCCCGTTCGACTTGAAGCCAATTCCCTGGTCGGAGGCGGGTTTCGTCGTGCCTCCGGAGGCGCGCCCGGGCAAACATCCCTACCACGCCGCCGGGTTGTACTATTTGCAGGATCCCTCGGCCATGGCGGTAGCCGAACTGCTGTCCCCGCAACCCGGCGAGCGCGTCCTGGATATAGCCGCCGCGCCTGGGGGCAAGTCCACCCATATCTCCGCATTGATGGGAGGGGAGGGATTGCTGGTCGCGAATGATCTTCATCCCCGGCGGGCGCAGGTGCTGGCGAAAAATCTGGAGCGCTGGGGGGCGCGCAATGCGGTGGTATTGAACGAAACCCCGGCACGTTTGGCGGATCATTTTGGCGCCTGTTTCGACCGCGTTGTGGTGGACGCCCCTTGTTCAGGCGAGGGCATGTTCCGCAAAGACCCCGAGGCTCGCGCCGAGTGGATGCCCAAACTGGTGAAGAGCTGCGCCCTGCGGCAGGATGTTCTCCTGGAGGATGCGGCGACGCTGGTACGTCCAGGGGGCGTCCTGGTCTACGCGACTTGCACCTTCGCTCCCGAGGAAGACGAGGGCGCAATCGCCCGATTTTTGCTTGCTCACCCCCGATTCGAGTTGGTCGAGCCGCCGCGCTTCCCCGGTTTTTCTCCCGGCAGGCCGGATTGGATCGCCGAACCTGGCCGCGCTGACCTGAGGCGCGCCGTGCGCCTCTGGCCTCACAAAGCCCCCGGCGAAGGCCATTTCATCGCCCTCCTCCGAAGATCGCGTGCCAGCTCCGAAATGCCTGAGGCTCCGGCCCCCCTGCTCCCCATCCCCCTCGAGCCCGAGCCAAGACAATATTTCCAACAATATTGCACCGACGCCCTGAACTGGAGACCTCCCGAAAGCCGCCTCTCTCAGATGGGCTTTCACCTCTACCAAATCCCCGAGGCCTGCCCTGACCTGCGCGGATTGAAAGTGATCCTTTGGGGCTGGTGGCTGGGCGCGCTGAAGAAGAATCGCTTCGAACCCTCTCACGCCCTGGGGATGGGGTTGCGGGCCGAAGATGTCCGCAATACCTTGCCGCTGACCCTCGACGATCCCGAAGTGGATAGCTACCTGCGCGGCGAAGTTCTCTCCTCCTCGGGCGCTGACGGCTGGGTGTTGGTCACTGTAGATGGTCACCCCCTGGGGTGGGGCAAACGAGTGCAGGGGCGGCTGAAGACTCATCTGCCCAGGTGGCTGCGGCAGTTTTGAATCCTCCCTTTATTCGGTCTTCATACACATCAGGAGAAAATCAAGATAGTTCTCTTGATTGATCAATTGTGAGATCATGTTCCTAAAAATAACACAAATAATGTAACTACTCAGCCAAACGGGGAAGTTCCCGAAAAAAGGGTGTGCGAACGCAAAGCGGCTGCGCCCCCTTCGCACACCCTTTTTTCGGGCTAATCCGTTCGATGGCTGAGCAGTTACCAAATAATGGGAAAACCTGTCAAGAGGCTGGCTGCTGACCTACCGCCCATTATCAAGCGACTCCGGGTCAACAAAGGTTACTTCGCCATCCACCAGAATATCCTTATCGAGGCAGTCGAGAACCCACCGGGTATATCGTTTCAACTCCACTATGCTTTCGCCAGAAATGTCAACGGGATCCTCTGTGTACCCAAAGATGCTTTGATCATCGTTATAGAAGACTTCACGGACGCTAAACCAATCTGTTCCATCTTCCAATTTCTGCCTGACTACTCTATGATTCCAGTGTGCCATTTCGATAGTCTCTCAAGTTACTCTCCCAGTAAAAAGTCCCTGCTTAAAAATTCAGGCGAAATGTTCTTTTCCTGTGGCAGGTAAATGGAAGCGCGCACATCCATTTTTGCAAGGTACCTGCACATCACAGGTCCCATGGCTTTCCAATCCAACCCGCCTAATCCACATCCCAACGCAGGCACGGCAAGGGATTGGATGCCTTCGGCTTTGTAATGTTCCAAAAGCCAGCGCAAGCCTGTTTCGATGCCCTGCGGGGCTGAATTTTCCTTCCAATGTCTTTTAGTGGGGAAGAGCAAGAACCATTTGTTCGCGTTCAAATTGGGCAGGGAATGCGGCTCGTCCGCCAGATCTTCCTCCAGAGAAGTCTCGCGCTTGTACAAGTACGGCTTTCCCATGACAAGAGTTTTGTTCCTGCAAATATCCTGATAGACCACGTACATATCGGGGAACTGATATTTTGCCCGCGAAGCCAATCCCTTGCCCATCACGCCTACCGTATTCACGCTGACAGTGAGCGTCTGCATTCGAGAGAAGAACATATCGCCATCCACCCAGAATAACTTATCGGTGATTGCGCCCTGGCTGCGCGGTTGGAAGAACATGTGCGGCTCCACCACCACCGCCACGGGATGCGGAGCCCCTCCCAAGGCGGCGCGCACCCTTTCAGCGACAGGAGCGCTGGTGACATACACGGAATGAATCTCCGCTGGCGGGATGCCATTGGGAACCAGACACTCCGCCATGATTTTTCGCTTTGTGCCGTCTTCGGTTTTCCACCAATCGCTGTTGATAATTTGCCAGTATTCGCCGTTGATGCTTTGCAGTCCCGTTTTCACATCCAACAGCGGCGATAACGAACTCGCAGCATTTCCCAACGAAATGAATGCTCCTATTGCGTCCAGGATTTGCGGTTTGACCCCCAGAATGACCACGTCTTTTTTATCAGTTCCGCCCAACACTTTGTAGAGCATGGGGTTGCGCGGCTGAAAATACACATTGGCGTACTCCCACAGGCTTTTTCGAGCAGGCGTCAGGCGCTGTTCGTGATTGGCAACGATTTCAGGGTTGTACACAGGCGTAAAGAGAATGCCCTGCGTCTCCACCTGGCGATGGGAAAGAATCCCATGCCGAAAGATGGACGGCAGGTTGTTGATATGCGTGATGTAGAAAAGGCTTTTCACGGTTCGCCTGGGCATCGTCACTCCTCTCCAATCTTCAGAAAATGCACCAGTAGGTATCTATGGGTCTCGGTAGGCAGGAAAACTTTTTCGCCCAAATCGGACTTCCCGAATGTAGTATAGCCCTTCCCCGATAGTCTTGCAAGCCGGATTTCGCAGTTTCGTGGTTTCGGGGATAGAGGTGAAATCTAACTCATGTTAAAATCTAGCCATGATCCTCCCCATTGACCCCCGTGGAGAAAACGAACAGAAAAACCACAAAGGGGAATCCCACCCTCGCGCCAGGCGGATTACGCTTTCGCCGATCACTTTCATCCTGCTCTTGACCGTCAACCTGATCATCTTGATGGCGCTGGCCTGGCCGATCTTGAAGACTCGTTTTGGCCTTCCCGGCGGGCCGCCTTTGGGCCCGGCAGTGCCTGCGGAATCGATCCTTTCTCCCAGCGCCATCGCTCTCGACCAGAAAACCACCTTCCCTACGCGCACCCCTGTTCCGCCCGAGGGGGCCGGCCTGCTCGTCCTCTCGCTGCAAGAAGGGTTGGATACGCACTTATTCGTCTACAACCCGGTGGATGCAGACGGCGAGACCATCCCCCTCACCCGGCTGACAGACGGTCCCTGGCATGACATCACCCCCGCGCTCAGCCCCGACGGGCACCGTCTGGCCTTCGCCTCCACCCGAGATGGCGATTGGCAAATCTATCTCTGGGATCTCGAAAGCGGAACGATCACACATATTACGGATACCCCGGGTTACAAAGCCTCCCCAACCTGGTCGCCGGATGGTCTGTGGCTGGCCTATGAGCGATATTTCGACAATAACCTGGAAATCTACATTCAGCAGGCCGAGGCGGGCGCCGAGCCGATCCGACTCACCGGCGACCTGGCGGCTGACTTCTCCCCCGCCTGGTCGCCCGGAGGACGGCAGATCGCCTTCGTTTCCACGAGCAGCGGGAGCGAGCAGGTCTGGCTGGCCGACTTGGATAAAAGCGGGGAAGATCGCATCCTCCCACTCGATCATGTCGGGGAGGCCAGAGCCGCTCACCCAGCATGGTCGCCGGATGGCCGTTACCTGGCCTGGGCGGCAGTTATGGGAGATGGCTGGCACAAGCTCTATTTGTGGGATAACAGCACGCCCGAACAAGCCCCTCGAGAGCTTGGCGTTGGCGACTACCCGGTCTGGAGCCGCGATGGGCGGATACTATATACCACCCTGGAAACCCCTCACCAGACCTATTTGACCGCCTTCCTTCTGGAGCAGCCCGATCTGGTCTGGCTGCCGCCTATGGCCTTGCCGGGCGTCGTCGAAGGCGTAGCCTGGGTCAATTTCCCGGTGAAGGATTTCCTGCCAGAGGTGATCGCCCCTTCACCAACCCCTCTCTGGAACCCCTATATGAATCTCGATCCCGAGGCGCCCGGCGGCCGCTGGGGGTTGGTTGATCTATGGAATGTCGAAGCGCCGTATCCTCATCTGCATGACCGCGTGGATGAAGCCTTCGATGCCCTACGCGCAAAGCTGGCCGAGCAAGCCGGCTGGGACGCCCTGGCTGCCCTGGAAAACGCCTACACGCCGTTGACATCACCGCTTTCACCGGGCTTGCAGGGCGACTGGCTTTTCACCGGGCGCGCCTTTGCCGTGAACGCATTGCCTATCAACGCAGGTTGGATGGCCGTGGTGCGCGAAGATTACGGTTTGGAGACGTATTGGCGGATATTCCTGCGCGAGCGATTCCAGGATGGCTCGAAGGGTCGGCCGCTGCGCGCTTTACCCTGGGATTTCAACGCCCGGTATATCGCCGAACCGGCCCCTTACGAGCGGGGCGGCGACCTGGCCCAAGGCGTTCAGCCGGGCTATTGGATAGACATGACCCAACTGGCAGCCGCTTATGGCTGGCAGCGTTTGCCGTCACTTCTGACCTGGCGATCCAACCTTGCCGCAGCGCGCTTCAATGAATTCGTGCGCCGCGACGATCTGGAATGGATAGACGCCATGTTGGAATTGTACCCTCCCGAAGCCCTGCTTTCGCCCACGCCCATTCCCACGGCGACGCCCACGCCCACGTCCACCGACACGCCCACCATCACGCTGACCCCCACGATCACGCAAACGCCAACGATCACCCTGACCGGGCAGCCCACGCCAACCCCAACGCTGAGTCCAACCATCACCTCCACTCCCACCCCAACGGATACTCTCTTTCCGAAGCCGACGCCATGAAAACGCTCGAACAAGCAGCCGTCATCGTGAGTTGGATTGCCTGGTTGTCAGCCTGCGCCCTCCCTGGCCTGGGGACAGGAATCCCACCGGGTACAGAAACACCCCAAACCCAGGCCGCCGTGACTCCCACACAGGTGGTTGCCGTACTCGAAGCGGATACTATTTCCGCGGCGGATTCCCCCCTCCCTACCCCCGCGCCCGATCCCCTGATCTTCGATTTCCCTGACCTCGAGCCGGCGCCCATCTCGGCCTGGCGACCCCCGTTGTATGACATCCCCTGGGCGCCAACCCCCTACGACCATTTCTATTTCACTCGCCCCATTGCAGCCGATGAGGTCAACTGGCCGGCGGCGGATTATCGCTATGGCGGAGTATTCTTCGAGGGCGAAGTGCATACCGGAGTAGATATCCCGGCCCCCCCTGGCACGCCGGTGCTGGCGGCGGCGGATGGGAAAGTCATTTGGGCGGGATATGGTTTGTATCGAGGAGTGCCCGGAGACCGTACTGACCCCTACGGGTTGGCGGTGATGATTCGGCATGACTTCGGTTACCAGGGGAAGCGGCTTTATACTGTTTATGGGCATCTGGCGGAAGTGATCGCGCCGCGCGGACAATATGTCGCTGCGGGGGATACTGTGGGTCTTGTCGGGGATACCGGCAGAGTGACCGGCCCACACCTGCATATGGAGGTTCGTTGGGGGGAATTAGATTTCTTCCACTCGATGAATCCAGAATTATGGCTGGCGCCGCCCCAGGGATGGGGTGTGTTGGTCACTCGTCTGCTACGAACAGGGGGAGGAAATCTGTTCGAACATGATGTGTCCATCACGGCAATCTATACCGGACAGGTATGGCATGCCAGAACCTACGCCGATGGAGCGGTGAACAAGGACCCCTATTACCAGGAAAACCTGGTAGTCAGCGATTTGCCCGCCGGCTTGTACGAGATCTCGACCTCCTATATTGGCAAACGATACACAACCGAAATCGAGATCTACCCGGGGCGAGTGAGTTTCCTGGCCTTTCGAGGCCGCGATGGCTTCGATTTCGATTTCCCTGCCGCGCCCGGAGAGGATTTTTCTCCCGTGGCTGTCCCTTGACAGTTAGAACATTCGTGCTAGACTTGGAAAAACTATTAAGCAAGGAGTATAAGATGGCGAAAACAGAAGATAGCTCCCGTCAGGCTGCGCTAGCAAAAGCGATGGGCGATTTGGAAAAACGGTATGGTCAGGGGACGATCATGAAATTGGGGGAAGCCCAGCATTTAGCAGTTGATGCGATCCCCACCGGATCGCTCTCGCTGGATCTTGCCTTGGGCGTGGGCGGCATTCCCCGCGGCCGGGTGACGGAAATCTTCGGCCCAGAAGCCTCGGGGAAGACAACGATTTGCCAGCACATCGTGGCTGAGGCGCAAGCCCTGGGCGGCACAGCAGCTTTCGTTGATATGGAACACGCCCTGGATCCCAAATATGCCGGGGCCTGCGGCGTTGATATTGACAATCTCTTGATATCTCAGCCCGATACTGGCGAGCAGGCTTTGGAGATCGTCGAAGCCCTTGTGCGTTCGGGGGCGGTTGATGTGGTCGTCATCGACTCGGTAGCTGCGCTGGTGCCCCGCGCAGAGATCGAGGGCGATATGGGTGACGCCCATATGGGTTTGATGGCTCGTCTGATGTCCCAGGCTTTGCGCAAGCTTTCGGGCGCGATCAAGCAAACCAACACTGCGGTGATCTTCACCAACCAATTACGCCAGAAAATCGGCATCATGTTTGGCAATCCAGAGACCACCACAGGCGGTCAGGCGCTCAAGTTCTACGCCTCTGTGCGCCTGGATGTGCGCCGCATTCAATCTATCAAGGTGGGTTCTGAAGTGGTAGGTAATCGCACGCGGGTGCGGGTGGTCAAGAACAAGGTCGCGCCTCCCTTCCAGGCGGCCGAATTCGATATCATGTACAACGAAGGCATCTCGAAAATTGGCGATGTCGTTGACCTGGGCACTGCCCTGGATATCATCCAGAAGCGCGGCTCGTTCTACTCTTACGGCGATCTACGGCTTGCCCAGGGGCGCGAAAATGCCAAGGAGTTCTTGCGCGAAAACCCCGACCTTCTTGGAGAGATCGAAGGCCTGATCCGGCAATCTGCGATGAGTGGTGTACATTTTTCTCCTGGCGCCGAGGATGATGTTCTCGAAGAATAGAGATCCTCGAATTCATTCGAAGGCTGAGCAGCTGCTATTCATCATCGTATTCGTTGGCATGCTCCTGGCTGCCTGCAGCAGCGCGGAACGTGCGCCCCTCCCCGCCACGCCAACAGCAATAGTCTTCAGGCCGCCTACCGTTGATCCATTGATCATCCAACTCGAGGAGACAGAGGCTGCCCGGCTCACTGCCGAGAGTCCGCCCACGCCGACGCCGGCCTGTACGAATGGACTCGAGTTCGTCGAGGATGTGACCATCGAAGATGGTTCGGTGGTTTCCCCTGGTCAGCGCCTGGATAAACGCTGGAAGATATTCAACGCCGGCACATGCAATTGGGATGCGAGGTACGAAATCCAACTGATTGCCGGCCCTGCCATGGATGCGCCCATTTCTCAGGCCCTCTTCCCAGCGTTGAGCGGCGTCGAGGCGGAGATTCGCATGATTTTCTATGCCCCCAACGAGCCTGGTTCATATCGAAGCGCCTGGCAGGCCTTCGACCCGCGGGGGAATCCTTTTGGGGACGCGTTTTTTATTGATATTGTGGTGGCGCAGGGGGATTCCTGAGGAATCCAATTCAAAGGATCATTTATTCTTTTTCATATGGCTGGCCATCGGCGGCGGGCATCTGGCCGCGGCCTACCACTCCGGCGAGAGCGATCATCGTGGCAATGTAGGGGAACATCAACATGATCTCGGAGGGAATGGGCACCTTCAAGATGGCCAGCTTGGCTGAGAGGGCGTCGAAGAAGCCAAACAAGAGGCCTGCCCCAAAAGCCCCAACAGGATTCCAGTTACCGAAGATCATCGCCGCCAGACCGATGAAGCCGCGTCCGGCAGTCATCACCTCATCGAAACGGCCGACCGAACCCAGGGTAAAGTAGGCGCCCCCAAATCCGGCCATGCAGCCGCCTAAAATCACCGAGAGGTACCGGGTCTTGAAAACGTTGATCCCCAGGGTATCCGCTGCTTTGGGATGTTCACCTACCGAGCGGGTGCGCAGCCCCCAGCGGGTGTAATAAAGCGCAATTGTCAGCACGATCAAGAAGAAATACAGTGCATACACGAACATATTGTGCTCGAACATGATCGGCCCAATGATCGGGATTTTCGACAAGACCGGCACTTCGATGGTTGGGAAGCGCCCTGGATCGTTCAGGTGCTGATATTTTTGTAGGAATTTTGCGGAGAGGAACGAGGTGATGCCGGTCGAAAAGATATTGATCACCGTACCAGAGATGATCTGGTTGGTTTTGTATTTGATCGAGAGAACCGCATGTATCGTACCAAGGAGAGCCCCAGAGAGCACCGCCGCCAGGAGGCCGATCCAAAGGTTCGTCACACTGCCCACGAAAGCGCCGGTAAAGGCCCCTGTGAGCATCATACCCTCGATGGCGATGTTGACGACGCCTGAGCGCTCGCACAATACACCAGAGAGCGCACCTATCGTCAATGGAACCGCTTTGACCAGCGCGCTGCGGAACAGACCCGCCAGATTCAGCGTACCGCCGGAGGTCGCCCAGGTCAGGAAACCGAAAATGAACAACGCCACGGCCATGCCCAGCATCAGGTTCGTACGCTTGCCAAAGCCACGCGCCAACTGGTAGCCGCCCACTCCCACGCACACCACGGCCAATATATCGAGCATGGGAAGGCTGGGAAAAACCCAATCGGGCAGTTCCTGGGTCGCTCCTCCGGGAGTCAACACGAAGGTCGTCTCCACCCCTGGTTCGACATTCTTAGCAAACAGCGCCCAAAGGGCGATGCCCAGCCCGAGGAAGATAAATCCCATCACACGACGCCGGGTCGGAGATACATAAGCGAAGTGGTTCTTCATCGTCGTAGTAGTCATGAGTTAGTTGCCTCCCCAGCCGCGAAGCGTCACGGCGTCAATATCCAGTTCGGGTACTTTCAAGCGATATATCGTGCGGATGATCGCCGGCGCGGCGATGAAAGCCAGGATTGCCGCCTGCAAGACAGAGATAATGTCTATGGGGATGCCTGCCGAGACCTGCATCTGAGTAGCGCCATTGCGCAAGAAACCGAAAAGAACGGACGCCAGCACGACGCCCAAGGGATGGCTCTTGCCAAGCAAAGCCAGTGCTATAGCGTCGAAACCATATCCCGACGAAAACGCCAGGGCCAGGTTGTAATTCACGCCCAAGACCTCATTGGCTCCGGCCAGGCCAGCAAGCCCGCCAGATAAAAACATAGCAATGACGGTGCTCTGCACGATGCTCATCCCGGCGTATTTGGCTGCCCGGGGATTCAATCCAACGGTGCGAAGGGTAAAACCCCAGGTAGTCTTGAATAAGAACAAATAAAGCAGATAGGCGAATAACAGCGCGATGAAGAAACCAAGATGAAAGCGGATAGGATTTCCGAAGAAGCGGTAGAGTTTGGCAGAATCCTGGATCATCGCGCTGATGGGGGAGAAGCCTTCTGGATTCTTCAGGGGGCCGCGCAGTAAATATTCGCTCAGGCGGAAAGCAATATAGTTCATCATGATCGTATTGATCACTTCATGTCCGCCTGTTTTCGCTTTAAGCAGACCGGGAATAAAACCCCATAACCCCCCTCCGAGAAAGCCAGCCAATAAGGAAAGAGGGATATGGATGATGGCCGGCAGCCCTTTGATGAACAAAGCCGCGGTAACGGTGGTTGCAGCGCCAATGAACAATTGTCCCTCGGCCCCGATATTGAACAAACCCACACGGAAACCCAATGTCAATGCCAGACCGGCGAATATGTACGGCGTTGATTGCACCAGGCTCTCGAAGAATGGGTTGATCGCCCTGCGGATGGTTTCAGGGTCCCCTCCACGGAACGCTTCGATGATCTTGCCCGGATTACCCACCGAACCATTGAATAAGGCCTGATAGGTTTTCCAGGCTGCATTAGCGCCGACCTTCAACGCTTCCCAGGGAGAATCGCTGAAAGCGGCGTAAACATCCTCCGAGGTCACAGCCACAAGCAATCCACCCAACAGCAGGCCGGTGACAATGGCCAAAATCGTGACTGTCAAGGGGCTTTTCGCTGCCTCTTCGAGAAAGATCTTGCCGGCGTCTTTCTTCTTGGGTTTATCTCTTTCAGTTTCGCTCATTGATGATTCCTCGTTTCAACGCTTCGAGTTAGCCGCCAGCCTCTTCGGATACCACCCCAGCCATCAGCAAACCGACCTGCTCTTTGGTAACATCATCGGCATCTACCACGGCGACGACCTCGCCACGATACATCACTGCAATGCGATCCGATAGTTCCATGATTTCATCTAACTCTGTGGAAACCAGTAGAATCGCGCAGCCAGAATCACGCTTCTCGATCAAACGATGATGGATATATTCGATGGAGCCTACATCCAGACCCCGGGTAGGCTGTGCGGCGATCAGCAATTGGATGGGCCGCGAGAATTCGCGCCCCACGATTACCTTCTGCTGATTGCCGCCAGAAAGGGATCCCAACGGGATCAGCGCGCTGGGTGTACGAATATCGAAATAATTGATAATCTCTAGAGCATTCTCGACGACCTTTTCCTTCTGCACCAATACGCCTTCTGCAAAAGGTTCTCGATAATAGGTATTGAGCACCAGATTATCCGCCACCGTGGCTTTTAGTACCAGGCCATCTTGCTGGCGATCTTCAGGAATGTGCGCCGATCCCAGCTCGGTGATTTCACGTGGAGAAGCAGCAGATATATCTTGCCCTAACAGGCTGACCGATCCGCTGTACGCATGGATCAGACCTGTCAGCGCCCTGACCAGCTCAGTCTGACCATTCCCCTGGACGCCGGCAACCCCCAGGATTTCGCCAGCCCGCACCTCGAACGAGACGTTTTTGACCGCCACCTGGTTGATCTCATTGAGAGCGAACAAATTCTCGACTTTCAGGACTACGCCGCCTGGCTGAGCAGGTTTCTTCTCGACGAACAAGTCAACATCACGGCCCACCATCATTGAAGCCAATATGTTTCGGTTTGTCTCCTGTGGGGTTGTGGTGCCAACAACCCTTCCATCTCGAATGACCGTGATCCGATCCGCAAACGCCAGCACCTCGCGCAGCTTATGGGTTATAAATATGATTGATTTACCGTGTTCGACCAGCGAACGCATGATGGTGAAAAGTTCGTTTACTTCTTGAGGCGTGAGCACAGCCGTAGGTTCGTCTAAAATAAGGATATCAGCCTCCCGGTAAAGCAACTTGATGATTTCCACTCGCTGCTGAACCCCTACCGGTAGGTCTCGAACATAGGAGTCAGGGTTGACTTCCAAATGGTACTGCTCCGAGATTTCCCTGACACGTGCTGCGGCTGATTTACGATCCAGGAATCCACCAAAACTGGTTGATTCGTCGCCCAACATGACGTTTTCGGTCACTGTAAAAACGGGCACCAACATAAAATGCTGGTGCACCATTCCAACGCCTGCCGAGATGGCATCGCTGGGAGATTTAACATTGATCTGTTTATCGCGAACGAAGATCTCGCCCTCGTCTGGATCATACAATCCGTAGAGGATATTCATCAACGTTGTCTTCCCCGCTCCATTCTCCCCCAACAAGGCGTGGATCTCTCCCTGCTCGAGGGTTAGATCAATATGGTCATTTGCCAGCACGCCCGGGAATCTTTTGGTAATTCCACGCAGCTCAAGAATTGGCGCCATAAGAACCTCATTGTCATTCGCTTGGTCGAAACAATCGTTGTCATCAGCGCCCTATTGCCGATCATGAAAAGCAACACACCCATAACCATCTTCTCACTAGAGCACTGGCTGAACATTATATCACGTTGATGAAGTAAGATTGAGTTCGCTGAAAAAACTCGTAAACGAGGGGGCAGGGCGGCACATCTGGGGGTGTGTGCTACGTACGCACCCCCAGATGTGCCGCCCCGAATCCTCTACTCGTAGATTTTGCAGTAGACTCAAGATTAGCTTATGGAAACCTACCTCATTTAGACGAACCTCATGAAGGTTCGTTTTTACGGAATTTCTGGCTTCCCGCAGGCAACCTTCGGGAGGTTTCCGAACGCAATGAAAGGGGGCCGGAATAAATTCATACAATTCTCTCTCTCAGGACAGAACTGATGTAATCCATGATTGCTACAACGACGGCAATGGCCACCATCTGGGCGCTGGCGGCGCGGTAGTGGAGCAAGTTGATGTTTTGCTGGAGCAGAAAGCCAATCCCACCACCGCCAGCGAAACCGATGATCGTGGACATACGCACGTTGATATCCCAGCGGTACATAGTGAATGAAATATAAGGCGGGACGATTTGTGGTATCACGCCGTAGATGATGGTTTGCAAACGCGTCGCTCCGGTAGCTTTTATGGCTTCGATAGGCCCTGCCATGATGCTCTCGACTTGCTCCGAATATAGTTTTGCCAGCGCAGCGATGGTGTGTAAGGACAACGCCAACGATCCGGCAAAGGGGCCAATGCCCACCCACACCACGAATACGATGGCCATAATCAACGCTTCGATAGAACGCAGGGCGTTGAAGATCGTGCGCGAGACATAGTATATGACCATGCCAGTAGGAAGCGTTGCTTTGACGTCGGTTCTGATCCCCAAGAATAACCCCAGCAGCGCGCCGATCAGACTGGCATAGAGATACAACGCCTGGTAGTTCCTGAATTGGTACAGCCAGTTCAAGGCAAAGGCTATCAACAGAAACAGTAGAGCGCCCGCTGTTGTCGCCAACACAACCTGGATAACCCGGCCAGCAAACTTCGATTTTTGACCAATGAGTATACCCAATCGGCCTGCGATGGAACTAAAAACTCCCGCCACGGCTAAAGCCGTAATGACCACGATCAGCATTCCCAAGATATCTCCCAGGTCGCGTATGAAGGTGCCCAGGAAGCCAAAGTCGCCTAACTTTTTTCCAAGCGCGCTGCCTCCCAACAAAGCTACATGAGAAAGCAAATAGAACGCCACGATCGAAACAAGAAATAGAATCAACAGGAGGCTTGTGCGGGCTACGCGAACAGCCACAGATGGTTTGGCGATTTCCCGTTGCGGTAACGCGATGCGAGACCCTTGCCAGACGAGAATCGGCGCGATGATCAAACTAGCTACCATCAGCAGGGTATTGTCCGTCAGAAATTCGCTGAGTAGAGAGGCGGCTGCGGCTGTCTTCACTCCTATATATAACCCGACCGGTAGGAATAGAATGGACAAGGAAGCGCTGATCATCGTGCTGGTGACATCTTTCATCAAGTTGCGCGCTGCGAAGAAACTCAGCGGTATCGCCAGCGCGGTGCCGATGGTAGTCGCCAATAATGCAAGAAAGACGGTTTCGACGATCTTATTCCAGGTGTCTATAGCGGTACGAGTCAGCTTGGGCGCGCCGACGTTCTGGCGGGTGATGGCGCGAATTTCTTGCACCTCGTCGCTTGGCCGATTCGATAACCGAACCTGGGTGGAAAAATGACCAGATTCGTCAGTCTCTACGGTTCCCAATTGTAACTTGACATCGCTGCCCGCGGGCATAAAGTTCAGTGGGCCTTTGCTAAAGGGTTCGAAATTATACCCTTCGATCGTGGCGACCTCACGAGGGTCAGCGCAGGCGGGCGTCATGATGAGGTATGGGCCGTTCTTGTCTGGTTCGGGGGGCGCGAATCCTTCCTGGGGGCAGGGAATCATCACAGGCAGAGACACCTCGAATTCCACTTTGTCATAGGTGAAGAATTCTGGTTGCGCCAGCGCGCGAACGATGCGGATCAATTGCTCCTGGCGACGTTCGGATCTGGTTTCCTTCAGATCAACTTTGGTGACCTGAAAGCCATAGGCGTAAACCACCAGGACCACCAATACCCCCAATCCCAGGCCAAGAGAGCGCAGAAGATTTGGTTTCTTCGATTTCATAAACGCCTCCTACCCAACCCGTTCTGCATCTTTGCCGTATATTTCCTTGAACTTGACATCATCTATTTCTTTGGGTAGCCCATCGAACATCAATCTCCCCTCGTTGAGGGCGACCACGCGGTCAGCATAGCGATGAACCAGGTCCAGGAAGTGGAGACTACATATCACGGTCACATCTTCTTCCTCGTTGATCTTCTCCAGGTATTGCATGATGCTGTGGGCCAACACAGGGTCGAGGCTGGCAACTGGTTCATCGGCCAGGATGATGTCGGGGCCCTGCATCATGGCTCGCGCGATGCCCACCCGCTGCTGTTGTCCACCGCTGAGTTCGTCGGCGCGGTTATAGGCTTTGTTGGCGATTCCAACACGCTTCAATTGTGCGAAAGCATTTTCTATATCGGCCTTAGGAAAGCGGTTGAATACGCTCAATGCGGGATTCACGTATCCCAGGCGTCCGGCCAGGACATTAGTCAACACCAGGGAACGATGCACCAGGTTGAAGTTTTGGAAGATCATGCCGATTTTACGGCGTATCGTACGCAATTCGTCATCGGAGGCTTTCGTGATATCGGTATCCCCCCAGAGGATTTCGCCATCAGTCGGCTCGATGAGACGATTGATGCACCGCAGGAGTGTAGATTTTCCCGATCCGCTCAAACCTATCACAGCCAGGAATTCGCCCTGGGGGACCTCGAAACTGACATTGTCCAGGGCAAGGACGCCCCCCTCGTAGATTTTTGTAAGATTTTTTACTTTGAGCATATCGTTTTGGACGCAGAAGATAAAAAAATGAGCAGGGGTCTTGCGATAACCCCTGCCCATGTACACATACAGGTTAGATTATTCTCCCAGGCCTTCGAGGGTCAGGCCAGCGGCTTCGACCATCTTGCGGACCATGTCGTACTCCGCATCGGTCGCGGGCAGGATGCCGCTCCAGCCATAGAAGTCAGTGTTGCCGATCGAAGTGTCCCAGGCATCGGTCTCTGCAAACGCGAGCAGGGCGGCTTCGATTTCGGCGCGCAGTTCAGCCGGGAATTCAGGCCCGAAAGAAAGCGTGTCATTGGGGATCTCTGCGGAGTGGGCCAGGATGCGCACTTTCTGGATCACATCCGGGGCTTCCTCGCGGATATTCGGGCGGGCATCCAGCGGTCGCCATTCGCCGCAGAACAGCTTGCCATCGGCGTTGAGCGCGCAACTGTCCACCACATCAGCGGGGATATCCCACATGTCCTCGGTGACGGTTCCGGCCAGGTAGTCTTCGTATGTCCACCAGGGGCCGCCGCCGGACAATGGCGAGAGCGGCACGCTGTAGTAGGTGGTCGCAAAGTCCACCTCGCCGTTGTAGACGGCCTTCACAGCCTGGTTGTGCCCACCGGTTTCCACGGCTTCGCCGACAGTGATCCCTGCCTCGGCCAGCTCAACCAGCGGAACCATGTAGCCAGAGGTCGAACCGGCATCGGTGTAGCCCCAGGTCGCGCCTTCCAGGTCCGCAAGCGTCTGATACTCGCTGTCGCGGGCGACGATGTACTGTGTCCAGTACACCGGGAAGCCGTAGCGGATGGCCTTGAAGGCCACATCCACACCACACAACTGGTTGGCTAACGCGTATCCCAGGCCAGGGATGAAGCCCATGGTGTCAGCCGGGGAAGCGCACATCTCTTCGATCGTGGCCGCATAGGAGGTCGGCACCACCACCTCGAAGAAGTAGCCGGTGGCTTCGTTCAACGCCTGCGCCATGATCTCGCCGCCCGACACGATCACAGCCACATCCGTCGAGGGGACGAACATGACCTTGATGGGATATTCTTCGCTGCCCAGGGCGGGTTCAGCAAGCGCCGCTTCGATTTCTTCTGCGGTGGGCAGGGTGGCGGTTTCCCCAGCGACGATCCCTGGGATCAGGGCTTCGACTTCAGCCTTGAGTTCTGCGGGGATTTCCACGCCGCCGTAGCCCAGGCCGACGCCGCCATTCGCCAGCGTGCCAAGGTAGTTGCCGCCGGCAAACGTGCCGTCCATGGCAGCCTGGATCATTTCATAGACGTAGAGGTCCATGTTCTTGAGCGCGCTCGCCAGCACGTACTGCGCCTGCTCGGCGAACTGCACCGACCAGTCGTTGTCCACGCCGATGATCCATCCTGCGCCGCGCTCTTCCATCACCGCCAGCGTGCCGGCGCCCACAGGCCCGGCCACAGGCATGATGATGTCTGCGCCTTCGTCCATCAGGCTCTCGCCCATCGTGCGCCCGTCATCCGTGCTCTCGAAGTTGCCCACGAACAGACCGTTGCGGGCGTAGGGATCCCAGCCCAACACCTGCACATCCGTCCCGTGCACGGCGTTGTACTCATCCACGCCCAGCACGAAACCGTCCATGAACACTTCCACAGGCGGAATCTGGATGCCGCCAAAGGTCGCCACGACGCCTGTCTGCGTCATCCCAGCCGCCAGGTAGCCAGCCAGGAAGGTGGCCTCGTTGATCGCAAAGCCAGAACCGTACAGGTTGGGGGACTCCAGCCAGTTGACATCCACGATGCCGAACTTCTGCTCTGGGTTGGCCGCCGCAGCCGCAGCCGTGGCGTCGCCCAGCAGAAAGCCCACCGAGACGATCAGGTCGCAGCCCTCTTCGAGGAAGGCGTTGATGTTGACTTCGTAGTCGGTTTGCTGCTGCGACTCGAGGTACTTGGCCTCGATGCCCAGATCCGCCACGGCGTCTTCCATGCCTTTCCAGGCCGTGGCGTTGAACGACTTGTCGTCTATGCCGCCAACGTCAGTCACCTGGCAGGCCTTGAAGACCGGCGCAGCCTCTTCGGCGGGCGCAGCCTCTTCAGCAGGCGCAGCCTCTTCGACTGGCGCAGCTTCCTCTGCCGGCGCAGGGGGTTTGCAGGCCGCCAGCAGCATCGAGGAAACGATCAACAGGGTGATCAGGGTCCAAATAAAGCTTTTGTGTTTCATCAAATCCTCCTTAGGAGATGATCTAAATGGATAGGATAATCGAACAGGGTGGTTTCAGTTTTTTTTCGAGAGGTAGCCTCCTTTCACTCATCATAATATCCGACGCGTACAACGATGCGTTGGCAGATACTTCTACTCTACTAATACGTTTCACGATATCCCCCTTGAAAAACACCAACCATGTCGGCGCTTCACGAAAACTGGATCGGAGACCCGTTGCTTCAGTTCACTCAGCACAGGCTTCGGGTCGCCCGGGGTTTACGCTGAGCGTCGTCGAAGTGACAGGCTTTGGATCTATTTCGTGACTTACTGATTGTACATAAACATTCTAAGCTTGTCAAACCCTCAAGGCCTCGTTTAGCTTACCCAGGCCCTGTCTGATCATGCTCTTACTCACCGCATCGAATAGACGTTGCCCCACACTGGCCACTTTGCCGCCGATTTGCACCTCGCCGCTGTACTTCATCAAGGTGGAATTTCCATCTTGATCTCTTAGCACAATATCACCCGAACCTTTCAGGAAGCCGACTTTACCGACGCCCTCTACGGTCAGGGTCAAGCTTTCGGGTGCGACCTCGTTGGAAACGATTAACTTCCCCCCGAAGACGCCAGCAACCGGGCCGATGCGCACCTGCATCTCGCCTTCGTATTCATTCTCGCCTACTAACTCCAGTTTTTTCGTTCCTGGCAGAGCCGTCGCCAGGATTTCAGGATCACGGATGATCTCCCAAACTTTCTCACGGGGGCCTGTAAAAGTGTATTCACCTTCTATTTTCACGGTTATTTCTCCTGATTATTTCGACTTTGCGAGAATTTCCGAAAATAGGGGGTGGCAGGGCTGCGGAGCAGCCCTGCCAGCCCCTATTTTCGGGCTTCTCGTCCGTAAGTTGACATTGTCAAGTTACGCAGCAACTCGTATAGACGATTTGGGCTGAGCGGCGATTCGAGGATTTCCAGATGGTACTCCTCGAGAGCATTTTCAAGCGCTTGAGTAAAGCATGCCGTCACAGGGATAGCGCCAGCTTCGCCAACACCTTTAGTGCCTAATTTGTTGAATGGTGAGCGCGTTTCCAGATGACCAACCTCGATGCGATTTGGCATCTCATGGGCGGTGACGATCAGGTAGTCGGCCAATGAGGCGTTGAGCAACTGCCCATTCTCATCCCAGTGCATCTTCTCATAATACGAATTGCCGATGCCCATAGAAACGCCGCCATGGATCTGGCCTTCCAGGATCAGCGGGTTTAGCACGGTGCCGCAATCCTCCACTGTGATATAGCGCTTGAACTCGATCATCATGGTTTCAGGGTCAACTTCGATGATCATGGCATGGACGCCAAAAGATGTGGCTCCGTATGCCGGGCCAAAGTAATCGGTGGCCTCTAGACCGGGTTCGGTGCCTGGTTCGACAGCGCCGCGCAGGGGGTTGGCTAGCGCAGCCAATTCACCCAGGCTGATCGAGCGGTGAGGTAGATCGGCTACCCGCACGACGCCATCCTCGAGCTCGAGTTCTTCCTCGGGGGTTTCTAACACTTTGCTTGCCAGTTTCAAGACTTTCGTTCGAACAGATGTCGCCGCGGCCAGGGTGGCGCTTCCGGCAACTACTGCTCCACGGCTGGCAAAAGTCCCTGTGCCCCAGTGAAACTCAGCCGTATCCCCAGAAACCAGGCTCACATCGCTGACTGCCACACCGAGTTGTTCAGACACAATTTGGGCAAACGAGGTGAAGTGGCCTTGCCCCTGAGTGCCGATACCGGTAGCTACATTGACTTTGCCGCTAGGCTCTATTTGGATGCGGACCCCTTCATAAGGGCCTACTCCGGTAGTCTCGATGAAGGGGGTAATCCCGATCCCCACGAATTTTCCTTCAGCGCGCAGACGCGGCTGTTCTTCCTTGATGAATTGATCGTAGCCGATCATTTCCCTGGCTTTCTCGACTACGGGCAGGTAGTTGCCGCTATCCAGAATTAATTTGGCAAATGCCTGGTCTATAATCTCCTTATCGTAAGGAAATGCTTCCGGTGGGATGAGATTCTTCACCCGTAGTTCCAGCGGTTCCATGCCCAACTCTCTGGCGGCAAAATCCATCATTCGTTCTATGATGAAAACACCCTGCGGGCGTCCCGCCCCACGTACAGGCGTGACAATTGGTTTGTTCGTGAACACTGCGGTGCAGTTCGAAGCGATGTTTTGGATATCGTATGGGCCGGTCACATGACATTGCGTGTTGAGGGGAATAGTCAGGCCATACGGATCGAATGCGCCTGTATCGTGCAAGAAATCATCCTTCAACCCCAGCACGCGCCCATCGTTGGTCAGGGCGATCTCGACTTCGTGTACCTGTTGCCGCTCGGAGGTCGTGGCATAGAAATTTTCCCGGCGATCTTCGATCCATTTGATAGGTCGGCATAGTTTCATCGAAAGCCATGGAATGAGCATCTCTTCGGGGTAAAACATCATCGCTTTCGGCCCGAAACCACCTCCGAGGAAGGGAGCAATCACCCTGACCTGTTTTTGGGAGAGACCCAGCCTGGCTGCAGTTCCATTGCGGATCGGAATCGGCGCCTGCGTAGTATCCCAGATCGTCATTTGTTGACTCTTCTCGTCCCAGTGAGCCACAACGCCGCGATTTTCCATGGCGACAGCCGCGCCGCGGTCTAGAAAGAATTTCTTCTTGATGATCAGATCAGCCTGCGCTCTGGCAACTTCATAATCACCCTTTTTCTGAAACATGTGAGCAGCCAGGTTCGTGTCCAAATCATCGTGAACACGCGGGCTGTCAGGCCCCATGGCCTTTTCCAGGTCTACCACCACCGGTAAAGGTTCGTAATCCACCCTGACCTCATCGGCGGCATCTTCGGCAATATAACGGCTTTCAGCAACGATGGCGACGATGGCCTCGCCAGCATGATACACTTTCCCTTTTGCCAGAGGAGATTGCCTGCGAGAGTTGAAGATGACGCCCGCAAGGGTGGGCGGCGGAGACACCAGCGGCGGGCCTGGCGCCCACTCATCCCCCATGTCTTCTGCTGTGTAGACAGCGACAACGCCGGGATGTTGCCTGGCTGCTTCTGTCTCGATATTCAAGATACGCGCATGGGCGTAATCGCTGCGCACGAAAGCCACATGCAACATGCCAGGGATATCAACATCATCCACAAATAGAGCCTGCCCGGTCAGCAGGCGCGGGTCTTCGTTGCGCTTGATCCTTTTTCCAATGAACTTGTAGGTCATGGCTCTCCTCCTCTTACGCTCGCATCTTCTCTGCTGCAAGCTGAACAGCCTCGACAATGTGTTGATATCCGGTGCAACGGCAGAGATTGCCAGAAATCGCGTTGCGGATCTCCTCTTCGCTGGGATCAGGATTCTCTTCTAGGAAGGGCACTAAGGTGGTTAGAAAGCCAGGGGTGCAGAACCCGCACTGCAAGGCATGCGCCTCCCAAAAGGCCTGTTGGATGGGGTGCAGATCATCTATGTCGCCAAGCCCTTCCACGGTGGTTACCTCATGGCCGTTCGTCTGGACAGCAAACATCAGGCAAGACCTGACCGGGTTGCCATCGAATAATACTGTGCAGGCTCCACAGACGCCATGTTCACAGCCGACATGCGTGCCGGTAAGCCCCAGATCGTGGCGCAGGAAGTCGCTTAGCAGTATACGGGGTTCGACTTCACGCTCATACAATGTACCATTGACGGTAACGTTCACGTTGAATAAATCACTCATAATAAAATCTCCTGCCGCCCCGAATCCTCTACTCGTAGTTTTTTCAGTGGACTCATAATCAGTGTTCACGAAAACGATCAGGAGCCCGTCCCCGGGCGACCCGCAGACGGGTCTTGGATCATCTTTCGTGAAGCTAGATATTCGGTATTGCTCTCTTGTAAGCTTCTTCCAATGCCCGGCGGGTCAATACATTCGCCAGATGACGGCGGAACTCAGCCGTTGCGTGGATATCGCTGCTGGGATCAATGTCAGCGCTGGAGGCGACCTCAGCGGCTTCCTCGAAAAGCTCAGGGCTGATACTCTGCCCTTCGAGGACTTTGGCTGCCTGCTGGCCTACCATAGGCCCATCCCCGGCGCTCAAGTAAACCAACCTGGCTTTCTTGCATTGATCTTTCTTGCCTAACGTGAGGGTGGCAGCAACGCCGATCAAGCAGAAGTCATGCGGCCTCCGGGCAATCTCCATCAACGACCAGCCGGTCCGTTTCGGGAAGGGGGGCAATTGGATTTCGACTAATAATTCTTCCGGCTCCAACGCCGACGTGAACAGGCCCAGGAAGAACTCGTTCGCGGGAATCCAGCGTTCCCTCTGTTGGCTGACCACTTTGAATTTTCCATCCAATGCCACGCTGGCACACACGAGTTCTGCGGAAGGGTCGGCATGAGCCAGGCTGCCGCCGAATGTGCCGCGGCTGCGGATTTGCGTGGTGGCGATCTTGGGCATGGTTTCGTGAACCAGTGGGGCGCGTTCGGCAACCAGGGCGTCTTTCTCCACCATACTATGGCGAGCCATTGCGCCGATCGAAAGCCCGCCTCCCTCGTTCGGGCGGATGTAGGATAGATCGGGGATATTATTCAAATCAACCAAAACAGATGGCTGGGCTAATCGAAAATTCATCATCGGGATCAGGCTCTGGCCGCCCGCCAGGGGTTTGGCGTCATAGCCGTGTTCGGCCAGGCGCGCCAAAGCCTCCTCCACAGTAGTAGGGGCGTAATATTCGAAGGGAGGTGGTTTCATAACATATCAACTCCTGATATGCGATCTATTCTACAATCCCGGCATCCAGCATGGCAAGGTAGATTTTTTCAGCGCTGAATGGCGGGCCTTCCATGCGTATGCCCACCGCATCGAAGATGGCGTTTGCAATTGCGGCGGCGGTTGCTACCATCGAGTGCTCGCCAATGCCGCGCGCGCCCCAGGGGCCGTCATCCTGCGGCACTTCGACGATCACCGATTGCAGGTCTGAGGGAGCGTCTGTCGTGGTTGCTATGCGGTAATCCACGAAACTGGGATTCTGCATGTAGCCATCCACCATCTTCATTTCCTCGAACAGCGCTGAACTCAAACCCTGGACAAAGCCGCCTTCCATTTGCGCTTTGACCATCTCGGGGTTGATGGCCTTGCCGACGTCGAAGGAAGATGCGCCGCGCAGGATTTCGACCTGGCCTGTATCCAGATCCACTTCTAACTCGACAGATTGCGAGCCGGTCGTGTAGTGAACCACAGCCCGTTCCCCCTGTCCGGTTTCTGGGTCGAGGCTGGTCACATAGGTGGGCATGAATTTTCCGCGCCCTCGAATAGGGCCGCCCATCCAGCCCGAATCGTTGGGTTTGGGCAAACCGTAGATGACCATGTCTTTCAGGGGGATCTCCTGCTCGCTTTTATACGAGACGACCACGCCATTGCGGATATCCAGGTCTTCGGGGTCTTCGCCCCAGGCTTCGGATACCAGATCCAAAATCTGGCGTCTGGCGTCCTGGGCGGCGCTGACAACCGCATTGCCCATACTCCAGGTCAGGCGGCTGGCTACCGTCTGCCATTCATAGGGGCTGAAGCGCGTATCTACCGGTGTAGCAATGCGCACCGATTCGTAAGGTACGCCCAAAGCGGCAGCGGCCATTTGGGCGCATACCGTGAATGTTCCCTGACCAAGGTCCTGCCCGCCAAGTCCAACCGTGACAGTCCCATCCTCGGCCAGTTCTACCCAGGCGCTGGAACCCGCATTCGGCGGCATGGCCGGCGCTTTCCACATGATGGCTGTGCCCTTGCCGCGCCGTTTGTTGGGGGCGCTGGGTGAAGCCTTCTGTCCCCACTGGATAGCCTTCGCAGTTTCCTCGATGCACTGCGGCAATCCGGTGGGATGCATCTTGCTACCCGTAACCAGGATGCTGCCCTCTCTGATGCAGTTCCGGCGGCGAATCTCGACAGGGTCGATTCCGATTTCGTGAGCCAGGTCATCAATGCACTGCTCCAGGCCGGTGTGCATTTCGGGCATGCCAAAGCCGCGCATCGGCCCGCCGACCGGGTGATTGGTATAGACGCAGTAACTATCGGTCTTGACATTGGGCACTTCATAAGGCCCAGTGCTGCTGTATCCGGCTGCGCGGGTGACGTTGACGCCGTATTCCGTATAGGCGCCGCCGCCCCAATAGAATCTGTTCTCCATGGCGAGGATCTTGCCGTTCTTGTCGCAGCCCATCTTGAAGTAGGAAATCAGCTCTTGCCTTACGAAGGCGGTATAGAACTCTTCTTCACGGGTCAGGCGCAGCTTGACTGGACGTCCCCGAACTTTCGTGGCGATTGCGACCGCCAGGGCTTCCATGCTGACCCCGGCCTTGCTGCCAAATCCGCCGCCCACGTAGGGCGCGACGACGCGCATGTCGCTCTGGGAGATGCCCAGGGCCTGGGCGATCAGGTTGCGCTGGGCAAACGGGGATTGTGAACTGCCCCAAAGGGTGACCTCGCCGGTCTCGTCCACCTGGGCGATGGCGACGTGCGGTTCGATGGGCACATGTTGAATATGGGGGATGCGGTATTTACGCTCTACGATAGCGGCGCACTTTTCCCAGGCAGCCCCCACATCACCCTTGCGGACCTTGAAGAGATTGGAGATATTCGTTCCGGCCTGGGGGAGGATGAATGGCACTACTTTGTATTCACTCAATTGGGGATGCACCAGGGGCGCATCGGGGCTGGCCCCGAATTCGGGGTTCACCACCGGCTCGAGCACTTCGTATTCGACCTCGATCAAGTTGACAGCTTTCACAGCGATTTCTTCGCTGGTGGCTGCGACGCCGGCAACTGGATCGCCGACATAGCGCACACGATCGCGACAGAAGATGTGCCGGTCCTGGAGATAGAGGCCGATGAATCCAGGGAAATCTTCGCCGGTGACGACGGCCTTCACGCCGGGAAGCGCTTTTGCTCTACTGATGTTGATAGATTTGATGAGCGCGTGAGGATGAGGGCTGTGGAGAATTCGCGCATAGAGCAGCCCGCTTCCGAACTGCATATCGTCCGCATAGGTCGCCGCGCCAGTTACCTTTTTTCGATTATCCAGGCGAGGTTTGCTCTCGCCGATAGGTTCTGGGATTCTTTCGTGGACTACAGTAGTTGTCATGAGCAGTCTCCTATACCATCTGTGCGGCGGCTTGCACTGCCTCGATGATTCTCACATATCCCGTGCAGCGACAAAGATTGCCGACCAACGCCTCGCGGATTTCGGCTTCGCTGGGGTTGGGGTTTCGGTTGAGCAATGCCTGAGAGGCAATCAAAATGCCCGGGGTGCAGAATCCACACTGAACCCCGCCTGATTCCATGATCGCTTCTTGAATAGGCGCAAGGCTGCCATGATCAGACAATCCCTCTACCGTGACGATCTCCGAACCATCGCACTCGACAGCCAGGATCATACAACTGTTGACAGGTTCTCCGTTGACCATGACAGTACAGGCGCCGCATTCTCCGGCCGCGCAGCCATTTTTCGTGCCGGTCTTGCCTAATCGCTCCCGCAGCATTTTCAACAATGTCATATTGGATGGGACGTCAACCTGCTCGGGTTCGCCATTGATCGTGAGGGTAATTTTATGGTATGCCATTCTTCTACCTCCCGAGTTGATTCCAGATTTCTGTCAATGCTTTTTGGGATAAATTCCGGGCCATCATTTTGCGATAACGGGCGCTGGCGCGCACATCATCAATAGGCGTGCAGGCATCCATGGCCGCCTGAGCGGCCTCGGCGATTGTCTGTTCAGTCACCGGTTTGGCAGCGAGTATCTCTTCGACCTGGGCGACGACCAGGGGCGTGGGCGCTACCGAAGCTAGAGCCAGTTTTATGCGATAGCCAGAGGCCGCGCGTTTATCGGGGAAGCCCACCACCGTCACGCCGATGATGGACAAATCGCTGGATTTGTTGCGGCCCAATTTATAGTATCTCCCCACCAACCCTTTGGGCGGGAGAGGCAGTCGAAGGGAGGTGACTACATCCCCGGGTTTCAAAGCCGTCGAACCCGGCCCCTCGAAAAACGAGGCGAGCGGCTCCGTGCGCGCGCCATCCACACCATGAACGTCGAGCGCGCCCCCCAGCAGCAGGCAGGCCCCAATGGTATCTCCGGCCGGGGAAGCATTACAAATATTGCCGACAATGGTCGCCCGGTTTCTTAGCTGGTAACTGGCTACTTTATCAACGGCGTCAGCCAGCGCCGCGTAGTGTTTTTTGACGTCTGGATGGGCGCTGACCCGGTTCATGGCCACCGCTGCGCCGATGGTCAGGCCTTTGGAAGGGTCGTAGACGATTTC
Source organism: Chloroflexota bacterium (assembly GCA_016865865.1). Classification (GTDB taxonomy): domain Bacteria; phylum Chloroflexota; class Anaerolineae; order Anaerolineales; family UBA11858; genus NIOZ-UU35. Next base: position 4,065 of record VGOC01000024.1, on the reverse strand, counting down.
ATCAGTGCCATCCAACCCTTTGATATCAACGAGGTATTTATCCTTCCAGACCCCGTCGCGCATGCGCACGAAGATGTCGGTGCCCCCGGAGAGGGGGCGCGCTTCACCGGCGTGATCCGCCAAAAACCGACTTGCTTCGGCCAGCGTTTTGGGCTTGATATAGTCGAACTCTGGCAAACCTGGATGTGCTTCGAGCATAACACGATCCTTTCTTTATATGGTAACTGCTCAGCCATCGAACGGATTAGCCCGAAAAAAGGGTGTGCGAAGGGGGCGCAGCCCCCTTCGCACACCCTTTTTTCGGGAACTTCCCCGTTTGGCTGAGTAGTTACCTTTAATGTATATTTCACCACAGAGACGCAGAGTTCGCTGAGTAATTAAAAAAATTTATCTCTGCGCTCTCTGTGTCTCTGCGGTAAATTCATGTGATAATATGTTCGAGGAAAGTCAGTAGCTCTCCCTAAAAGCGACGAAGCGCGCCCAGCAGGAGGTCAGCTCTATGCCTTTTTGGATGAAGCAGCCCAGGAAGTAGCGGCCGCTCTCCATCGCCATCAGGTCGCTGCCCAGGTTCTCGGCGTGGATGATCCCCAGGGGGAAGAGATTCAGGTGCATGTCCTGGTAAAACTTATCCAGGGGATAGATCGTATCCCAATCGGCGCCGTACTGCTCGATCAACTTCCGGTTGGCTTCTTCGAAAGTCTTGGGATGCCAGATGCGCTGGATGGTGTTCATGGGATGCTCCATGGCAACGCAGTCCACGGCTAGCCATTTGATCTCTTTCTCGATGCACCAATCAGCGAAATCGGGCGAGGGGCCTGGGTGCCGGATCATGTAGCGGAACTCGTCCGAATCGGGGCTGTTCCAGCCGTACTTGCCGTAGCCGGTCTTGATGACCAGGATGTCTCCCTTACGCACTTCGACGACCTTCTCGATCATGGCGGGCGTGTAGACGCTGGTATCGCTGACGAACTCGGAGATGTCGGCTACGGCCCCGGGGCCGTACCACTTCTCGAAGGGGATCTGACCGATCGTGCGCCCGGCGGCGTGGAAGTGCTTTTCCCCGTCCATGTGCGTGGCCAGGTGGAAGCTGGCCCGGCAGTGAGCGTTGTTGCGCCCCAGGCCGAAATACTGCCCGCCGACGCGCTTGGTGTACTTGACGCTCATCGGCTCGTAGTTGGCCCACTGGGGACATTGCACGCTGAAGGGCAGGGTCATATCCAGGACTTCGGCGTCGTTCATGAATGCAAAGAAATCCGCTTCGCTCATGCCCTTTGGCGCCTGCAGAGACACCACCCGGCTCCACGCGGATTCGACTTCTGTATAGGGAATTGGATTAACCATGACCCAGGCACGCTGGTTGTTCAACTCTGCGATCTGCCCGCCGAGGGATTCGACCAGCAGAAGCCCCGCCTTGGGCATGGTGATATGAGTCAGCTTATGGTACCACTCCACCGGGAACATCTCATCCCAGCTTTTGCCGTACTGCGCCTTGAGTTTGGCTTCAGCCTTATCGAACTCCCGGGCGTGCATATAGCGCAGGTTGGTGTTCATGGGATGCTCAGCCGAGCCGCAATCCACGCCGATCAACTTGAGCTTCATGTCCAACGCCCACTGGAAGAACTCAGGCGAGGGTCCCGGATGGCGCAGGTAATAGCCGAACTCTTTATTCTCGATTCCGCCCTGGCAGGCCGGGTTAGGGGTATCGGGTTGATCCCAGCCGTGTTTATGATAGCCGGTGTTGATGAGCAAGATGTCGCCTTTTTTGACATTCACGCGCCCGGTGATCATCTCAGGCGTGTACAGGCCGTAATCTTCGACGGCGTCGGAGATATCCACGACCACACCCTCGCCATACAGGTCGGATAGAGGAATATCAGCGATGGCGCGCATCCCCGAATGGAAGGCACGCGGCCCAACCAGGTGCGTGCCGGTGTTGTTGCTCCACTCGATAATCTGCCCATTGGCGCCCGCCCCGCCGCCGTAAGAACCGGTCAGGCGTTTGAAGAAGTGCACCTGTAAAGGCATCTCGCCCGGGTACGGCGGCGTGAAGATGCTCATGGCCTGGGTGAGGTCGTACCATTTGGCAGATTCGATAGTTTGAATGAATTTTTCGCGATCCATGTTTCAACTCCTTTGATATTGGGTATTAGATATTGGGGATGGTTTGCATCCACTCGAGATCTTCATTAGTAAATAGTGGTGCCAAGGAATCGTCGATCCAATCAGCTATGTACTCTGCGGGTTCCTCACGAATTGTTTTCGTATTCCCCTGTTTTCCACCGCGTTGAGACTTCAGTTCACTGGCAAAAGCATTCAACCGGCGGGCGAGATCAGTCATCCGAGACGCGTAGTCTTCTGACTCATCTGACGTCATCAAATCCCGTTCAAGAGAACGATTCAGCCAATATTTTGCTTCGAAGAGGCTACCTCGGGCATAATACAAGAAATGAAGTTTCTCACCATAATGAAAACGACCGTAAGCTTCTGCGATATTCGCACCAATCGAGTCCGCTGCGCGGGCCAACTGCTTCCCAACCACATCACGCGCAAATTGATCCCACCGTACAACCCGCCGCCAAATATCATCTGCTACGGATTCGGCAGCCCGCAGTACTCTCAAATCCTCGAACTTAAGAACCACGGCATCTCCCAATATCTAATATCAAATATCCAATCTAACATCCAACTTCCAACATCATATCCCATACTTCTCCGCAAACGCTACCAACGCCTCCTCGAACATGCTCAACTCCGGTCGCACGAGACCCGCGCCAACCTGACCAACGCCAGGGTCCTTGTGGGCGACGCCGGTGTTGACGCGCGGGGTAATGCCCAGTTCGACCACTTTGCGGATATCAATGCCGGTGGGGGTGCCGCGGAAATCGAGCGGCGGGATGGTGAAGTATTTGTGCTCGGCGTAGCAGATTTCGTACATCTCCAGGGTGGCGTTGATCGCATCCTTGGGTGTGCCGCTGACGAAAGTGACGATGGCCGGGGCTGCTGCCATAGCAAAGCCGCCGATGCCGGCTGTCTCTGTGATGGTGCTGTCGCCGATATCGCCGCTGGAGTCAGCCTCGGTGAAGCCAGGGAAGTAGAGACCCTTGGGGATGCCCACTGGGGCGGTAAACCAGCGATCCCCCAGGCCGCTGACGCGTATGCCGAAATCGGTGCCGTTGCGAGCCATCACGCTGACGATCGTGCTGCCCTCGATATTATGGGCAACATCTACCATGGCTTTGCAGGCCGCCATCACCGGGTTGAGGATCGTCAGGGCGTTGTCGCCCATGAACTTGATGATATCCGAGGCCACATCCGCATCATTGGCGGCCTTGACGATGTAGGGCGCCAGAGCCTTGGTAAACAGCACCGAACCGGCCTTGTTGCGGTTGTGCCCTTCGTCGCCCATGTGCAGGGCTTCGGCCAACATGGCGCGTATATCAACGCCGCCGCTCAACTCGATGGCCTTGCCCAAAACGGGGGCCATGACGTTTTCCATCCAACTGAAGCGCTCGATGACCTCCTCGCTGAATGCGCCGTAACGCAACACCTTGCCATAGCCCTCGTTGAGGTTCGAATATGACATATTGCCATGCGTCTTGTTCTCGAGGATATAGACCGACATGTTGGGTGAAGTCACCCCGGCCATAGGGCCAACAGACTGGTGGTGGTGGCAGGGTTCCAACTTGATTTTGCCAGACTCGACCAGCTTCTGCGCCTGAGCCATATTTTTGGCCTTGCCTTCGTAGATCAGCGCGCCGGTGATCGCCCCTTTCATCGGGCCAGAGGCGCGCGCCCAGGTGATGGGAGGCCCGGCGTGCATGAGCAGGTCCTCGCGCATGCCGGGGACGACATCAATGGCCTTGCCCATCCCCACAACCACCGGGCGGGCTTCCATCATCCGATCAGTAGCTTCAGCATTGGCTTTTTCGATATCCATAAGTGCCTCCAAATCTATTTCCGCTTCATACGCTCGAGGATCCCAGCCAGCTTTTCATTGCCGCCAGCCGCGGGCTTCCAGTCCATGTGTACAACTTGCGATCCCTGGTCGGTCAGCGCCTCGGTAAA
>VGOC01000023.1 GCA_016865865.1 Chloroflexota bacterium | reverse complement strand
TGTTGCATCGTTTCCAGCAAAAGCGGAAAGTCGTCTATTCTTTCTGTGGTAATGTGCATCTCAGGGGTCATCCCCTGAGTTTATCTGCTAATTCGCAATTTCGCTAGATTTTTCAGCGAATGGACAGAGAATAGCCTATTATTAGGATAGTTCTATGACCAATGCAGAACTTGCCATCCTCAGCCTGATTGCCGAAAAGCCCCGCCATGGCTATGAGATCGAGCAGATCATTGAGGAACGCGGCATGCGCGATTGGACTGAGATTGGTTTCTCCTCGATCTATTACTTGCTCAATAAGCTAGAAAAATCCAGGTTGATCGAGAGTCAACTCCAACATCCAGAGGGCCGAGGCCCTGCCCGGAAGGTGTACACCATCACTCCGCAGGGATGGCATACTCAAGTGGTAGAGTCGACCGAAGCCCTGGCGAATCCCGGACGAGGCTCGGTCCCATTCTTGTTAGGACTTTCCAATTTGCCCATCATCCCCAAGGAGCAAGCCCTGGAAGCGCTCGATGCCTACGCTGATTGTTTGGTAGAGCGCCGGGAACATCTATTGCAGAGAGTCGCCGAGCAACGTCCCTTGCCGCCCTTCGTCGAAGCCATGTTCGATTACAGTATCACGCTGGTCGAGGCCGAACTCGACTGGATGCGAAAATTCATACAAGAAGTGGAGGCTGGAAATGTCTACTAAATTCGATTACAAGAAAGAACTCAAACATCTCTACCTGCCCCCCAAGGGGAAATTCACGCTGGTGGATGTGCCGGCGATGAATTTCCTGATGGTGGATGGGGAGGGTTATCCCAACGATAATCCTCTCTTCCAGGAGGCCTGCAATGCGCTCTATGGGATGGCCTACACGATCAAGTTTGCGCTCAAGCCGCAGGGGATCGAGTTCACTGTGCCGCCTCTGGAAGGTCTGTGGTGGGCAGAAGATATGACCGCGTTCAGTCAGACTCGAAAAGAGGATTGGCTGTGGACGGTGATGGTCATGCAGCCTGAGCCGGTCACCGCCGAGATCGTCGAGCAGGCTCGCGCTGAATTAGCCCGCAAGAAGAATCCCGCCGCCCTGCCGCGCCTGCGCTTCGGTGAATATCACGAAGGCTTATCTGTGCAGATTATGTATCTTGGCTCCTATGCCAACGAAGGGCCTACGATTGCGGCTATGCACCAATTCGCCAAGGAACAGGGCTACGAATTGAACGGCAAGCATCACGAAATCTACCTGGGCGATCCGCGGCGGGTGGCCCCCGAGAAATTGAAGACGGTGATTCGACAACCGGTGAGGCCGGTGGGCAATAGGCAGTAGGCAGTAGGCAGTACGCAGTAGGAAGTGGGTTGTGGACTGACTATTCGCGCCAATCGGTCGGTGGTTGGGGTTTGTTGTCAAGAATCGCCTCGATCCGTTCTATCACCTCGGGGGTGAGTTTGTCCACGAAGTTAATGGATTTCATGTTCTCTACCACTTGCTCAACTTTCGACGCGCCGGTGATGGTGGTGCTGACGTTGGGATTCTTCAACGTCCAGGCCAGGGCCAGTTGCGGCATCGTGCAGCCTAATTCCCCGGCTATCGGCATTATCTCGCCGACCTTTTGGATATTTCGAATAGCTTCTTCATCCACGAAATGTTTGTGTAGCCACTCGTAACCTTCTAGTGAAGCGCGCGTGCCCTCGGGCATACCTTGATTGTATTTGCCGGTCAGCAAGCCGCTGGCCAACGGGCTCCAGATCGTCGTGCCCAGGCCGATCTCTTCGTAAAGAGGGGCATATTCGACCTCCACGCGCTGACGGTGGAACATGTGGTATTGGGGCTGTTCCATCAGAGGCGGGATCAGATGTTCACGACGTGCGACAGCGTAGGCCTCCATGATCTCCTGGGCGCTCCACTCGCTGGTGCCCCAGTAGAAAGCTTTGCCCTGGGCGATGACATGATCGAAAGCCCGCACAGTCTCTTCCATGGGTGTATGGAAATCAGGACGATGAGCGAAAACCAGATCAACGTAATCCATTTGCAGGCGCGCCAGGGAGGCGTCCAGGCCTTCGACGATGTGCTTGCGGGAAAGCCCGCGGTCATTAGGCCCTTCGCCGCCCCAGTAGATTTTCGTCGAGACTACCAGGTCGGGACGCTTCCAGCCGGTCCTTTTGATGACATTGCCCATGATGGTTTCGGCCTTGCCCTGGCTGTACACTTCGGCGTTGTCGAAGAAGTTGACGCCGGCGTCGTAGGCGGCCTTCATCATCTCCAGGGCTACCTCTTCGCCGATCTGATCTCCAAAGGTGACCCATGCGCCAAAGGAAAGCGCCGATACCTGTAAGCCAGATTTTCCAAGATAACGGTATTCCATGTGTAGCCTCCAAAGTATATGAATAGTAACTGCTCAGCCATCGAGCGGATTTACCCGAAAAAAGGGTGTGCGCACGCAAAGCGGCTACGCCCCCTGCGCACACCCTTTTTTAGAATGATCTTGCTCCGACCTTCATCCCACAGTTCAAGTGTAGCCGCTGCCAGAATGGGAAAACTCTTGCTGGCGTAATCTGTCCCTGGAGAGAGCGGGAAGACATGATTCTCTTCAAGAGGTCGAACCACCCCTCCTGCCTCCCGAATCACCAGCCAACTGGCGGCAAAATCCCAAACCATAGGAGTCGCCTCGAAGGCAAGTACGGCGCTCCCGCGCGCGACGGTGGTCAATCCATAAGCCGCTGATCCCAGGATGCGAGCCTTGTAAGGGACTTTGATCTCATACTGCTTGAAGGTGCGAGAGCAGCAGGTGAAGAAGGTGAAGGGTCGGTTTTTGTCTGGACTTTTGACCCGCAGACGATCCCCATTCAGGTAAGCGCCCTGGCCGCGTTGGGCGGTGAATAATTCTCCGATCATCGGAAAGTAAAGCGCGCCGGTGTCCGGTTCTCCGTGTACCAGGCGGGCGATGGACACACCCCAATAATGCAGGCCCAGGCTGAAATTGGTCGTGCCATCCAGCGGATCAATGACCCACACGGCAGGCTTCTCCCTGGGATAGATGGTATTGTCTTCTTCTGTAAGCAGGCCATCGTCTGGGAAGTGCTGGCCGATGCGGGCGCGGATGAGCTGGTCGGCAGCCAGATCGGCTTCGGTGACGGCCGAGCGGTCATCTTTCAGGGATGTGATGACGCCGCCGGGTTGATAAAATCCCATCAGCAGGACGCCGGTCTCCTGGGCAAGCTGGGATGCGAGGGCCAGTGCTTCGATCATACGAAGGGAGTATACCATGCCTGGGGCGGAGCGCGATTGGACTATCAGTACTTCACGAAAATAGGATCAAAGACCCGTCCTCGGGTCGCCCCGGGCTTGCGCTGAGAAGGGTCGAAGTGACGGGCTTCCGATCTTTTTCGTGATCTACTGACTATAGCCCTGAATATCGTGATATACTTTTTCCAAGGAGACTGAAGAATGGCGCGCTACCGTGTTATCCATCGCGACACAGGTGAAATCTGGGAAGTCGAAGCGCAATCCTCTGACGACGCCCGTCGGGTGATCGGCTGGGAATTGGGCACCTGCCGGGTGATTCTCCTGTCGAACGGGCCTTTTACGATTATCGAACCTCCCAAGGTAGCCGCCCAAATTACACCGCCCATTCCAGGGACAGGGTACATTTGCCGGGATTGCAATGTCACCCTGTCTCGCAGCGAAAACCGATTGTGGTGGTTTTGCCCTTCGTGTGAATTACTGTATCATTCCGAGGAAAAGCGATATTATCGCGAAGACGAGTTGAATGGATGAGCGGACAGATATTCATCAGTTATCGGCGTGAAGATACCGCTGGCTTCGCCGGGAGAATCTTCGACAGGCCTACCGAGGCGGAATGGGAGAAGGCCGCCCGCGGCGGCCTGGAGGGGGGCGAATATCCCTGGGGGGATGAGCCTCCCCTTTGCGATCGAACTGCATCCAATGGCGTGAAGTTCGACGATGATAAGGAATGCGACGCCGCAGACACTGACCCGGTAGGGAGTTATCCCCCCCAATGGATATGGCCTGCACGATATGGCGGGCAATGTCTGGGAGTGGGTGGCGGATTATTACGCCGAAGATTATTATCAGCAGTCGAGCGATTCGGTCGAAAACCCTATCGGCCCCGCGCAGGGAGTTGACCGGGTGGTGCGAGGCGGTTCCTGGGAAGATGAGGAAAGCGCGTTACGCGTGGCTCTGCGCGGCTGGGATGATCCCACCATCGAGCTGCCCAGTTTTGGTTTCCGTTGCGCAATGGATTCTCAGCCGTGAATTTCATATGATTACCGAATTACCAATAGGGTTGTATCATGGGCGCTTTTAGATATTCTTCTACAGCCTGCTCGACGCTGATTTCTTCGTCCAACACGGCATCCATGTAGCAGCTCATCCATTGATAGAGCTGGGAAAGAGAATGTTCTAATTCCAGTTGGATCAACTTTGCCAGGGGGCCTGCGCCTCCCAGGAAACCGGTCTCGATATAATCCTGTCTGGTTCGAGCGAGATCATAAGGCAAGCGGATGATCTTGGCGCTCCAGCTTCCCTTAACAAGGCTGATCTGGGCGTAGCCCGCGCGCGGGTCTCCATCGAAGGGCAGACCGACCGAACCGGCGTTGACTACCAGCGTCTCCCCCACCTGGCGGACAAGCGGCCGGTGGGTGTGTCCCACGGCCAGCAGCGTGGGGGCAGGGGTGATCAGCTTTTTCAGAGTTTGATCGTCCATCTCAGGATAGATGCCGTGCCGGCTGCTGCGCATCGAAGCATGTACTCCCCGGAATTCGCCGCCACCGGCTACATTTTGGCTCACCTCTTCGGGCATGGCTTCCAGGGCTTTGGCGTCACACCCCAATTGTTCGTACGTCCAATAGCTGTAGCGGAACAACTCGAACAGCGGCCCAGCTTTTGGGGCATCCGGCTGCGAATGCACGATGACGTAATCTTCGTGGTTGCCGCGGATGACTCGCCAACCTTCCTGGCGTTCCTTCTCCTGGATGAAACGCAAGCATTCCATTGACCGCGGCCCGCGGTTGACTGTATCGCCGGCGACGAAAATCAGGTCGGGTTTCCAGCTTCGAACATGCTCAGCGACTTCCAACAACGCCGGGTAGTTGGCGTGGATGTCAGCCAGGACAGCGATTTTCATCTTTCTCCGATTATTTGGGTTCCTCGATGAACTCGACGTAATCCTGTGTGACGGTGCTTTCCATCTCGGCGCCCAGGAAGGCGATCAGGTGCTCAGCGATCTCGGCTTTGTTCTCAGCATCCCGCAGACTCCAGGTGCGGCTTTTGACTTCCAGGAAGGTACCCAGATCGGGTTGGGCGATGCGGTCGAGATTGATGTAGAATTCTGTCCCTTGATAAATCACCCGCCAGCGAAGACGGTCTTTTTCGATGAAGGTCTCGGATTTGGGTTTGAAATATTCCCGATAGAAGCGTAAGCTGTGGATGGCGGGCGCAATGAAACGGCTGCGCGAGAGCAGGACATCGCTGGGGAAATGCCGCTCGCGAGTCTGCCCGATCATCGTCAGGCGGTAACGGACGTTTGTGATTTCCCCTTTTTCATTGATAAATTCATCCTCTCGGTAACGTAACTGGCCTTGAGCGGGATCGTCGAAGTGGAAGTACGTATCGAATTCGTGATAACGCCTTTGTTGCAGGATCTCCAAATCGGGTTGTTCGATGCGTTCTATGATGGCGTCGGGGTCGGATACGCGCACCTTGACCTGAACCTCGAAGCTCTCTTGTTCCATGGCGCCGCCGATGGCAATCAATTTCGAGAGCACCGATTGTTCCCGCTGGATCAGGAAGGCGTCTATCTTCTTCGCGTAGGCGGCCGCGTGCGCTAATAATTCTGCTTCATTGATCGTAAGCAGTTTCCGTTCACGCATCAACCACCGCCCGTTGACCATCACATCCGTGACATCGGTGGCTTTGGATGCGTATACCAGTTGCGCGTAAATCCCTTCCGGGTCGCGCCGAAAACGAGGGGCGTTGTGCAGGGGAGAGATGTCCACCAGGATCAAATCGGCGCGTTTGCCAGGCTCCAATGAGCCGGTGACGTCTCCCATGTGAAGGGCTTTTGCGCCGAGACGGGTTCCCATTGCAAGAGCGGTCCGGGCCGGCAGCGCAGTGGGGTCGCCTGACGAACCTTTGGCGACCAACGCAGCCAGACGGATTTCTTCGAACATGTCCAAATCGTTATTGGAGGCGGGGCCATCGGTGCCGATTCCCACATCGAGACCCGCCTCGAGCATCCCGGTAACTGGCGCGAACCCCGAGGCTAATTTCAAGTTGGAGGTGGGGTTGTGCGACACTCCGACCTTGCGATGACATAGAGTATGGATTTCGCCAACATCTATATGAACACAATGAGCCGCCAGTACCTTGGCGTCGAAGAGTCTCATCTTCTCTACATAAGGGATCACTGCCATACCATGTTCTTCTTTTGAATTTTCTGCTTCCGTAAGAGTCTCAGCAAGATGTGTGTGAAGAGGCACGTTATAGGAGGCGGCGATCTGCGTGGTTGCCTGAAGGATACCCTCCGTACAGGTATAGGGGGCGTGGGGAGCTACGGAAGGGACGATCAGGGGATGTCCCACCCAGCGTTGGATGAAATCCTGAGCGACTTCCAGGGCTTGTTCGTATGTGTCTGCGTCCGGCGAGGGGAATTTGAGCACGGTCTGGGAGCAGAGCGCCCTCAGCCCGATCTCGGCAGTCGCCCTGGCGGCTTCTTCCTCGTAATAGTACATATCCGCAAAACAAGTCACCCCAGAGCGGATGAATTCGATACAGGCCAGGGATGTGCCCAGTTGTACGAATTCGGGTGAAACGAATTCTCGTTCCACCGGCATCATGAAGCCCAGCAGCCACACATCCAGGCGCAGGTCATCGGCAAGACCGCGTAACAGCGTCATCGCGGCGTGGGTGTGTGCGTTGACCAGCCCAGGCATGAGCACTCTACCCTGGCAGTCGGTAATTTCTTTGGCGGCGTATTGGGTCTTCAGCAAATCATCGGAGCCGACGGCGATGATGCTGTCTCCGTCTACGGCGACCGCGCCAGGCTCGTATTGATGGAATTCATCATCCATCGTCAACACGATGGCATTGGTAAGTAAGAGGTCAATATGTTTTGTCATGAGATACCTCAGGAGCCAACCAGATACTTTCGTAAAATATCGAGACTTAAATTCACGGTCCAAAGCGGCGCCAATTGGGGCGGCCCGCCATAGGTGCGTGTGGTCTTATGCATGTCTTGTGGCGTTCGAATGGCCAGATGCATGGTCTGCTGGGTTTCTCCGGGGATCAGCATCACGCCGAGACACACATCCGCCCGGTAGGCCAGGCAGACCTTCTCCACGGATCGAGACAGACCCTCGGGTGATGTATCCGAAGGCGGTGATACGATCTCGCCCCCCACGAAGGATTCCCCTTTGCCCGCTAACCGTCCCAATAGCTGACCTCCCAGGCTGGTTTCCACAGCGGCCAGTCGCCATTTCTTCTCAGCCATGGCCGCCAGCACCACGCCCTCCAAAGTATCTTCATCAGCCCCATAAATCCAGTCGCCAAGCCGGTCACGGAGCTGCTCTTCGATTTCATGGATCAGCGCGTCGGCCTGCTCTTCGGAGTGAGCTTTGGCGGTGATGCGGATATCCACCTGCCCGGCATGAGCGGCCATCCCGACGGTGGGGTTGCTCATCTCTTCCAGATCGCCGATGCGCGCGTCAATAGTCGATTCGCCGACCCCCGAAGTATGCAGCACCCTGGATTTGATCAATTCCCTGAGATCGAAGCGCTCTCGCAAATAAGGCATGATCTTTCCGTGCATCAGGAATTCCATCTCGCGCGGCACGCCGGGCAGAGCGATGATGGCATGATGATCTGTCTCGCAAATGAAGGCGGGCGCTGTGCCGACTTCATTCTCGATTGCCAAAGCGCCCTGGGGAACATACGCCTGGCGCCGATTGTTCTCAGTAGGCGTGCGACCAAAGCGTCGAAATCGTTCTTGAATTTGATCCCATAGTTCGGGGCGAAACTCCGTCTCGACGCCCAGGGCCAGGGCAATCGCTCCGCGAGTGGGATCATCCACGGTAGGGCCAAGCCCGCCGGTTGTGATGATGATCTCGGCGCGCTCCATCCCCTCGCGGATGATCCGCGCGATTCGTTCCTGATTGTCGCCAACCGTCGAGGCCCGGTAAAGGTCAACGCCAGCATCGCGCAGGGAACGGGCGATATAGCGCGTGTTGGTGTCAATCGTCTCGCCGAGCAGTAATTCTGTACCAATCGTTATAATTTCGGCAGTAGGCATATAGGTGTGTTCCGGTGTCAGGTGACACTCAAATAACATTATACTCATGTATCAATCGTCCCTCGTCGAAGCGCGCCAGGTCGAGCATGGAGACATCTACGGTAGCCGCCTTTCCGTCCAGGATGATCTCGGACATCAGCTTCCCGGATATCGGTCCATGCATGAAGCCATGCCCCGAGAATCCGGCCACCATGTAGAAACCCTCCACCGGCGTCGCGCCGAAGATGGGGTGGGCGTCGGGGGTGTTCTCGTACAATCCGGCCAATCTCGAAGCCAGGCCGGCATAATCCAATAAAGGCAAACGCCGGATAGCCGCCTCCATGTGGATCAGCTCCCAATCCGGGTCAATATTCTGGTTGAAGCCCGGTCGCTCGTTTGGGTTGGACATACCCGTCAACAACCCTTCCCCCTCGGGGTGGAAGTAAAGCGACTGCGCGAAATCTATCACGAAGGGGAAATCGGGGGAGAGATCGGGAAGAGGCGTAGTGGTCAGCCACTGCCGCCGCAGGGGAGTGATGGGGATGGGGAGGCCTGCCATCTGGCCGATCACCGCGGCCCAGGGTCCGGCCGCGTTGACCACGATGGGGGCGGAGGCCGTTCCGGCTGTCGTCTGCGCCCCGGCGACTTTTCCGCCCTCGAGGTTGATCCCGGTGACCGCGACCCCGGTGAGCGCCTTGACCCCTGCGCGCTGCGCAGCGCCGACATAGCCCATCACCACGCCGTTGGGATCCACGACGCCTTCCTTGGGGTGGTTGGTGGCGGCGATGACATCGTCGGCGTTCAACACGGGAACGCGGCGGCGAACTTCATCGCCGTCCAGCCATTCTGTCATCACACCGAGGCTGTGTTGAAGCTCCACATTCCGGCGAAAGGTTTGCAGGTCATTTTCGTCCGTCAGCAGCATCAGGTAGCCGACCTGACGATAGCTGATAGCCTGGCCAATCTCTTCTTCGAAGCGCTCCAGCATGGGCAGGCTGGCGAGCGACAGACGGATGTTGACCTCGGTAGAAAACTGGTAGCGCACGCCGCCCGCGCATCGCCCGGTGGCGCCCGCGCCGAAGAACTCTTCCTTTTCGAGCAAAAGGATGTCCTTCACCCCACGGGCGGCAAGGTGATAGGCGGTGCTGGCGCCCATCACGCCGCCGCCGATGATGATGATGGATGCTGTCTTGGGTATCATGGGTATTTGCCAATCTCCATTTGCTTTATGAAATTTTCTCCCAACGTAACTGCTCAGTCATCGAACGGATTAGCCCGAAAAAAGGGTGTGCGTGGGGGTGCGCAGCACCCCCACGCACACCCTTTTTTCGGGAATTTCTCTGTTTGGCTGTGTACTCTGCGTCTCTTCGGTGATATTTATCGCTAATACTCGATCTCGGCGATGTGCTCGAAGTCGAGGTCCAAAACGAAACCCTCTTCGGCCTCCCCATCCCCCTCGAGTTCGGCCAGCGACCCCGCCTCGACGCCGCGGTTGCACAAAGAGCGATAGACGCAGAACTGGCAGCGGCGTTCCTCATCTGTGAGGGGTGCATCCTTTTCCCCCACGTTGCTAATCTCCTCGATCAGGCCAGTGAGATAGGCGCCATCCTCCTCGAATTGTCCCTGACTGTAGGGGAAGCGCGCCGGCAGATCGGGGAAGTCGCTGTACCAGTAGATCATCTCGATCTGTTCGGGCGGGATTGGAGTCCCCCCGTTGAACTGCGCGCCTGCGCGGGCCAAGAGATAGGGATAGACGCGAGTCTGCAAGCGTTGGATCAACCATTCCCGTTTTGGCAGCCTGGTCGAGGTCTTCCAATCGTAGATCGTCGCGCGGAAACCCTTAGGGTCTTTCGGAGCATCTTTATTTTCCAGGTTTTCCTCGGAGACCCTAAGGGTATTAATGATTAGCAAGTCATACTGCGCCATAATCCGGTGATCGCCGATAGGAGCCGAGAGGCTGATTTCGGGATGAATGAGACCTGGGAGATTTCTCTCCTCGCCGTTCTCGGAGTGCTGCGCAAAACCTCCCAGGTCTGGATCGGTGAAGTTGCCCCACCACCGGCTCAGAACTTCATCCCCCTCGACCTGATCGGCAATATTCTGCGCCGGCACCCCCAGCCAGTATTGATGCGCCATGTGATGGAACTGCGAACCGCGCTGCAAAAAGAGTTCGTTGTCCATGGCCGGTTCGGCTTCCACCGCGGGCCAGGCGCGCTGCTGGAGATAGCGCAATTGAAAGCGCCGCTGGCAATCAACGTAATCTTGCAGTGAACTTTGACTGAATTGAAAGTTATTGAGCAGAGTCATGATGATTGTCTAACCCATACGAGCAAATCGCCCGAAGATCCGGTCCGGAAGGGGAGTCTGCTCATTTTGGGATTGTTCAGAAAGTGCTCCCGATCGTGGGTGACGAACCAATCAGCATTGGATTGTATTGCTTCTGCAAGAACCAATCTGTCCGGGGGATATTCGATAATTTGCTCTGCGACCTGGATGTTTGTCGCTGATGGTAGCTTGCTGATCTCGATTCGAGCGGCATCCATCAGCCGGGCCAACAGGGGGAGCAGGTGGGCGGCTTTGCGGCGCAGAACTTCGTCGGCTTCCTGGATGACACTTTTTCCCGTGATTAGCCGAATTATCCCCGCTTCTCCCATGTGGAGCAAAAGCCGGGCGCCGCCGGTTGGAGACATTACGGCGGCAATCATAACGCTGGTATCCAGAAAGACCTCAAGCCGGGGGAGATTCGTCAGCGGCATAGTTTTCCCGCACCTCCCGGAGGCAGGTCAACATTGTTTCGAGTGTTTCCCCCTGCGCTTCCAATTCCAGGCGGATTTTGTCGGCCAATTCGTCGATATTCGAGCGGAATGGTTTTAGCAGGAAAACGCCCTCGCCCAGATCGATCAGCGACAGCACTGATCCCTCGCCAAGGGCGTATTTTCGGCGCATGCTGGCGGGGAAGGTAATTGTGCCTTTATTGCGGATTTGAAGTGTGGTCATTTCGCTCTCCAGAAAAACGGAATTTCGGAAAATACGCCTATATTATACTACTTGTTTTTCCAGAACGCTTGCAGCGCCACCAACGGAATCGCCGCTTGCAGATCTCCCCTTCGCCCAGTGTTCCAGGTGATGATCAACTCCTTCCTGGCGCGGGTGATGCCTACATAAAGCAAGCGCAGCCGCTCGCGCACGTATTCCATACGCGCCTCGTAGGTCGGTCCGCCTTCGGCGTACCATTCATAGGCGTCGCGCGAAAAAGCGGCCTCCAACTGCGCCAGGGTTTCAGCCTCCAGGTTCAAGCGGTTGCGCACGAACCACTTCTCAGGGATATAGTTGTCGTACTCCATCCCCGAAGGAAAGTCATAATTGTTGACCGACATCAAATAAACCCGATCCCACTCCAATCCCTTGGCTTTGTGGATAGTCGAAATGACTACCTTGCCTTTATGCTTATCCGGGTCGAAGCCGGTGTCGTCCTCGCTGAAGCCCAGGAAGCGGCGTTCGTTCTTCGCGATCACAGCCAGCTCGCCGGTCAGTTCGGGCAGATGCCACTCCGGGTGCATGTTGCGGACGCGCCGCAACATCACGGCCAATTTGTGGGAGATCGCTAAATCGTTGGGGCTGGTGAATAATTCCTGGGATAGAGTCAGGACCATCTGGTCTATGGGCAGCTCGATGGTTTTCAGCCACCTCGACAGGACGAGCCGGAATTCTTCGAGTTGGTCCAGCTCCCCCGAGAGGATATCTTGCTCCCGGAGATCGTCCAGCCAATCGCCTCCCGGGCCGGGGTGCAGGAAATCCTCGACGTGATTGCACCCCCCCAAAATTTTGGCCGTAGCTTCGACCTGCTTCCACAAGTCAGAGTCCCCCCGATCTGCCCGCCGCCAGACGCGATAGACCCTGGCCAGCTTGCGCGCCGACCCCGGATCAGCGAGATAGTGCAGGATGTTGCCCAGCGCGCCAGCGGTGAAGCGCGTCGAGCTGGAACTACGCAGCAGGCTGTCTACGGTCTCGATCCCACGGCGGCGCAGTTCGTCGTTGAGGGCGAAGCCGCGCACATTGCGTGGCGTCAGCGCGGCGATTGTCTCCTCGCTGTGCTGCCCCAGCCACCTTTCGATGGAATCGGCCACAGCCAGGATTTCAGCCTCGGGAGTGAATCTGATCTCGATCAGGTGGATCCCCTCGGGTGCATCGGGCGGATTGAGCTGGGGATCCCCCTCCGGAGTCGGCAGGATATGCGGCAAATCCAGGGCGTCGCGCGCCTCGATGATGGGGTGTTCGCCGCGCGCCCAATCAATCAGGTAGTTGGCTACATCCATGATGCTTCGAGTGGAGCGTCCGGAGTTGGGCAGTTCTTGGGGAAAATCGGCCACACTCATGAATTGGCGCAGGTGGCGTGGATCAGCGGTCGTGAAGGATTCGTAGATCGCCTGGTTGGGGTCGCCGACGCGCACCCAATTTCCTGAGGGGCCGGCCAGCAGGCGCAAGATTTCCTCTTGTAGCTTGCTGCTATCCTGGGCTTCATCTTCCAGGATGAAAGGCCACATCTCTCGAAGTCGGTTCAGCAGGTCATCATCGCTGCGCAGGGCTTGTAGCGCCAGGCGGATGAGATCGTCGAAATCAACCGCCCCGCGGTAGGCCAGGGCGCGTTGGTAGTCGCTGTACATGGCCGCGCCCATCTCCGCAAGGGGCAGGGGAAGCGGCAGGGTATCCAGTTGGCGGCGCAGGGTTTCTGGGGTGAGCTGCATATCCTTGGCCGTTCGGATGAAGCTCAGCGCGATGCTCTTGACCTGCTCGACAAGGGGTTGGCGGCGCACCCAATCGCGGCGGCCTTCGTCGAGTTCGGAGTCGAGATAGTCGTCCAGGGCGTAGGGATTGACCCTGAGCCAGGCGGCGGCGACCTCATCGCGGATGGCGTTAGCCTCGCGCTCGTCGAGGATCTGGAAGTTGGAATCCAGCCCCACCAGCTCGGGGCGATCGCGCACGATGTCGTGAGATAAACCATGCAATGTGCGAACGCGGTAGTAGGGCAGCAAGGGGCGCCTCTCCTGATGTCGTAGAAAGCCCTCGATGCGTGCAGCGAAGTTATCTACCGCCGAGTTGGTCAGCGTGACGATCAGGATTTCCTGGTCTTGCTGCAGGCATCCTTCGCTGATCAGCCGGGCGGCCAGCGCCGAAAGCGTCCAGGTCTTGCCGCTGCCAGGGACGGCGGAGATGCCCATCGTGCCGCCGGTGTATTCCAGGACGGCCTGTTGAGCGGGGCGGGGGAGGAAGTCGGTCATCTGTAGGCAGTAAGCAGTAGGCAGTAGGCAGTGATAAGTGACAGGTGAACAGCGGTTAGTGAATAGTGAGCAGTGGTCGGCGGTCAGTGGTCAGTTTGCAGTGTTCAGAGATTAGTCTGGTAGACTTCCAGCCGTCTACTGCTCACTGCTTACTGAATAAAGCGCGCGGTCAATGATTTTCAACAATAGGCCCTTATGTTCGTAACCCTGTTCTCCCAACTGGCTCAACCCCAGGTAGATGCCGCTGCGGCAGCGGCGGATCAGGCCCAGCGCCAGCCGGTATAGGGAATCGCGGCTGGCGTCGTATTCGTCGGCGTCCGTCCAGGGGCGGTGCAGCTCCCAATGCCGGCTGAGCACGTAGGGATGGGTGAGCGGCTGGCGAATGCGCTCGTACCAGCCGCGCGAGCCGATGTCCAGCCAGAACTGGTATTCGACTGGCCGGTTGCGCATCAGGAAGGTGTACGCCGGGGCCAGGAAGACGGCGTCCTCAGGCTGGGTCTGCCAGCTATAGATATATTGCGCGGCGATGACGCCATCAGCGACCATCTGGAGATACTCTTTGCCCAAGGAGATGCCCTCGGCCTCCAGGCTCTCGCCCACCGCCCAGCGGAACTTACGCACAGACTCGATCAGGTTGGCGGCGACTTCCCCGGCGTCATAGTCAACATGGAAGCCGAAGCCTGGCTGCGAGAGCACTTCCCCGAAGAGGCGGCTGAAGAAATGATCCAGTTCTCCCGGCGCGCCCTGCGTATAGGCATTGAGCCAGCGATACAATTCCTGGTAGAGGTTGCCGAGTTGATACGTGATTCGTTCCTGGGTTTCCGGGTTGATCTGATCGAAGGGGGTGAGTGCGCCGTCGCGTTCTTTGTAGACGATCTCGGTGAGCAGTTGGGCGCGCACCAAATCCAACCCCTCAATGGCCTGGATGAGCGCATAGGCCAGGTCGAATTTCGAGGGGGACAGCCCCCATTGGGGATGAGCCAGGGCGGCCAGGGTCAGCAGGGCCTGCGTCGCGGGTTCTTCCCTGAGGGAGCGCGAGGGGCGGTGGGAGCAGGTGGGGATGCCCATCCCATCGAGTCGTTCGGCCAGCGAGAATCGCAAAGCGTCGCTGAGAAAAGACGACAGCACGACGATCTCTCCTGGGGGTGTACCCTCCTCGACCAGGGCAGCGATCTGCTCGACGACCCAATCCAGCATTTGGGGGTAGTAGTGGGAGGCGGAAGGATGAAGGGGGAGGGCGGAAGGATGAAGGGAGGGGGGTTCTTTTTCCGGGTGGAGGGACTGGGCGAGGGCGTATCCAACGCTCAACATCTCTTCCGAGGAACTGAACGACTCGAAGAATGTGACCGTCTGGTCACAGTGTTCTTTTATTTGGTAGGTCGTCTGGGGGTCGGCGCCCATAAATCGGCGGTAACCAGCCTCGAGGTCGTAGATGAACAGCCCCGATTCTAATTCGGGAATCCACTCTCGCAGCAGATCGAACGTCACCGGGACATCCTCCTCCAGATTATCCACGATCATGTGACGGTAGTTCTCCACGAGATAATCGCGGCAAATCGGCGCGGGCCAGAGATGCTCGAGGAAGATTTCGAGCTGCAAAGAGAAATCCAGCAAGTTGCGCTCCAGGCAGTAGGCGCGGAAGAGATCGGCGCAGTGCTGGGCGTCCTCGTAGACATGGGCCTGACCGGGATCGCCGGCCCAGGCGCTCTTGAGCTTGAGGCTGATCTCGGTATGGGGAAAGCCGACCACGGCAGCCTTGTTGAGATTGTCGAGGATCTGGCTGTAGAGGCGGTTGCGCTCGATGGTGAGCGACTCGAAGAAGCCTTGATCCAGCAGCGGGCGCACCAGGCGAGCCATGAAATATTGGGCGGTCTCCAGGGTCAGGAAGTTCGGGGGGCGGTTGGGGTGGGCGAAACCAGCCTCGGCGGAGATCAGCGGCCAGAAGAGCTCCACCATGCGTTTGGCCAGGCCGCCGATGGTCAGCACGGTCACTGAGCCGCCTGCAGCGGCGGTGGGGCTTTGTAACGCGTCGTAGTAGGGCGTCGCCAGGGTTCGCTGTGGGACGAGCAGCAGGATCTGGTAGCCTGGGATACCAGCTTCGAAGAGGGATAAGAGGCGCTCCATCCCGGCAGTGGTCTTGCCCGCGCCGGCGTGTCCTTCGAGGAAGATTTTCGCGTCGAGAGGGGAAGCGATAACGGCGAGTTGCTCAGGGGTAAGGGGGTGATTTACCATCTGGCGTGAATGTAATTCTCGAGTATGCTGCGATCTTTGGAAACTAGAATGCTGTCCTTGAGAGCTGCGGTGGCTACGATTACCCGATCGAAGGGATCACGCGTCCACGAAAAAGCCATTGCCTGGCTGACGATGGCGTCGAAATCCTTCTGGCAAACCTGGAGGCCGATGCGATTCGATAGATCCGTTATGATGGCATTGGCGTTGTCTTTCACCCGATGAATCTCGAACAAATACTGCAATTCAAGGTGAACGATGGGCGAGATGGAGATCTCGTTTTCATTGATGAGGTTTTTGACTGGCTGGCTGAATTTTTCGATCAATCCTGCATACAACCACACGACGATGTGCGTATCAAGGTAGATCAAGGTGCACCTCATCTGCCCAATGAATCGCAACCAGTTCTTCGGGATCTCCCTGGATGGCGTTGGGCCTATGGATTAGATTTTGGAATTTATCTACCTTCTCGATAGACACGATTTTTAGTTTTTTATCTCCCTTCTTGATTTCGAGAGGAATACCTGTGCTCAATACGCCTTCGAGTAGATTGTAGATATTGGCCCTCAGTTCAGTTGGGGTGATCGTTTTCATAAATATATCCTTACGGTAACTGCTCAGCCATCGAACGGATTTACCCGAAAAAAGGGTGTGCGCAGGGGGCGTAGCCCCCTGCGCACACCCTTTTTTCGAGAGTTTCTCCGTTCGGCTGAGTAGTTCCTCCTTACGTACATATATCTAATCATCATACGTACATGATATGACAGAAAGCAATCCACGTCAAGATCAAATCCAGGAGATGAATCCCTGGCTGAAAGCGCGCGGTTGGTTGAAGCCAACTGGTTCGCGACAGCCCTTGCTATTTCTGCCCCAATTGGTGATACAATATCACTGTCATATCTGGGTATTGTGGTACTGCTGCCGAATCCATGTATGATTTGGCAGTATTTTTTTCGACCAATTGGTCAAGAGGAGAAGAGATGGAGAAAAAGTTGTATGTTGGAAATCTGCCTTACTCCACCAAGGAGAGCGACCTGGAAGAGATGTTTTCCCAGGCTGGAACTGTGGAGTCAGCGGTCTTGATCAAAGATCGCAACTCTGGCCGTTCCAAAGGATTCGGCTTTGTGGAGATGAGCAGCCAGGCCGAGGCCGAAGAGGCTATTCGGATGTTCAACGAGTTCGAATTAGAAGGCCGTGCTTTGCGAGTCAATATTGCACGCCCCAAGGAAGATAGTGGAGGACCAAGGCGGCGTCAAGGTAGTCGGCGCCATGATGATCGAGAAAAATATTAAGATTGATTCCGGTGATTTGCTCTCTTGACGGCGGAGGGTTTCGATGCTATATTCTCTCCCCGTAGGATGCCAGAAAGTTTTCGTTGGACGCAGGAAGAAAGACAACAGCTCGAGGCAAGGTCCTTGAGCTGTTTTTTTTGACCCTCCGATGGAACGATCGAGCACCTCGAAGTAATATCAGATATAGTTCAATAAGGAGTAAAAAAATGTCTGAACGTGTCATCGGTACGGTCAAGTGGTTCAATGGAAGCAAAGGCTATGGCTTCATCGAGCGCGAAAGTGGCAAGGATGTCTTTGTCCACTATTCCGCCATCCAGGGCGAAGGCTTCCGCAACCTCGAAGAGGGCCAGCAGGTCGAATTCTCTG
Source organism: Chloroflexota bacterium (assembly GCA_016865865.1). GTDB lineage: Bacteria > Chloroflexota > Anaerolineae > Anaerolineales > UBA11858 > NIOZ-UU35. The sequence continues at coordinate 22,229 of VGOC01000023.1, read as the reverse complement.
TAGAAGACGGCCAAAAAGGACCCCAGGCTGCCAACGTTATCCCCATGTAATTGTTAGCCTGTCGAAAACCAAGGGCCTCATCAGAACTACTGATGAGGCCTTTTCTTTTCCATTTCGATCAATAGCTAAACTTCTGCGAGAAGTTCAGCTTTCTTGATCCAAGCGCTACGAGCAATGATCTTTCGGTCTCGTGACTCATCTCGAGTAAAGCTTTTTCCACAGGGAGCCAGACCAGGCGGTCAACTTCGTCGTTGGCCTGGAAGTCCCCATCTTCTGCCGTTTCCATATTCCAAAATAATACGACTTTAGCGACCCCTTTGACTGTATAGGCTGTGCTCCCGGCAAAGCTCTTCAATGTTGCTCTGCAACCGGTTTCTTCGAAGACTTCCCGTAAGGCCGTATCCTGCCAGCGCTCGCCAGGGTCGCGTTTGCCCTTGGGGAGGGTCCAATCATCATATTTTCGCCGGTGGATGAGAGCCAGTTCGCGCCCTGAAGGAGTTTCTCGCCAGAGCAGGCCTCCGGCGGCTTCGATGACATCGGCAGTGAGGTTTTCGTTCTCTGAACTATTCATTGATAAACTTTCTCTTCCACGAATTCGGAACCGGCCGCGTCGGCTTCCACATCTCGCCCCGATCGTTCGCTCCCCAGGAACTCCTTGTAGAATTCATGCTGGATCACCAGGTTCATGATCTCGTTGGTGCCGGTCCAGATGGTGATCAGGCGGATATCGCGCAGCAGACGTTCGATGGGATAGACATCGGTGTAGCCGATCCCGCCCAAAATCTGCATGGCGTGGTTGACGACCGTCCAGGCGCTGTCGGTGGAGAATTTCTTGGCTTCGGAGACCAATCGGCGCACTTTGCCTGGCGACTCCCCTGCAGCGATGGCTGCGCCAACAGCGTGATTGAGCGCCCGGGCTGCGTCCAACAAAGTCAGGCTTTCAGCGACTTTGAAGCTGACCCCTTCGAAGTTGCGGATCTTCTGCCCGAAAGCCTGACGCTTGTCGGCGTAGCGGGCGGCGATCTCGATCGCGGCGCGCCCCATGCCGATGGCGCCGCCCGCGGAGGTCATGCGCTCGGGGATCATCATCTGGTGGAAGACCTCTGCGCCCTGGCCGATGCCGGCCTCGCCGCCCAGGACATTTTCCAGGGGGACGGGCGCGTCCCGAAAGAGCAGGCGTCCTGTACCACCCCCGCGCGTGCCCAACAGCCCGTAGAGATGCCTTACTTCCACGCCGGGTCCGCGCTCGACCAGGAAGGTCGTCATGGAGTCTTTGGGGTCAGCGATGCCCTCCACTTTGGCGTAGACCATGATCAGGTCGGCGCCTTCTGCCCCGACGGCGAAGCGCTTTTGCCCGGTGAGATAGAAGGTATCACCTTCCCGGCGCGCTCGAGTCGTCGCCCCAAAGAAATCCGATCCGCCGCGCGGTTCAGTCAGGGCTTCGGCGACGGTGAGATCGCCGCGCAGCATGGGCTTCAGGTATTTCTCTTTCTGCGTTTCGGTGCCAAATTCGTGAATCGCCTCCCCGACGATAGAGACCAGCGAATACAGGCAGCCCAGGGATGTGCCCAGCATGCCGATTTCTTCCAGGGCGACCAGTTCGGATGTCCAGGGCAGCCCTGCGCCACCCCAGCGCGGCTCGAAACGCAGGCCGAGCAGATTCCGCCGCCCGGCTTCTTCCAGATACTGGCGCGGATACCTGACTTTATCGGCGTCCATATCCAGCAAGAGCTGACGGGGGATCGAAGCGACGAAGTCGCGCGTCTTCTCGCGCAGTTCCAGGTCGCTGGTTGATAACATGGCTGTCGTTGACATAATATTCTCCTAACCCGGATCAAAGACTCAATTGTCCTACACTTCTTATACACCGAGTGCGTACCATCAGACGCGCAGCCGCTGCCCTGTGTAGCCGGTGTGTGCGATCCGTTCGCTCGAAACTGTATTGTATCGCAAGATACAAGGGATGAGCAGCAAGGTCACTGTACACTTCGATAAACTCAGTGCAGGCCTTGACAACTGAGTGTCGGTAGATCACGAAAAGATCGAAAGCCCGTCCCCGGGCGACCCGAGGATTGGGCAGCCAGAAATCGAACTTTTGTTTTAGTTGACTTCCTGTAACGTCTATGATATATTATTTTCAACCCCCCCGGAGATAGCATCTCCGGCCCGCCGCCCACCAAAAGGTGGTGCGGCTCTTTTTTAAGGGATTGATTATGGAAAGAGTAATTGCATACATTGACGGCTACAATTTGTATCATGGCTTAAAAAGCCGTGGATGGAAGTGGGCATACTGGCTGAACGTTCACCTGATGGTTGAGAACTTGCTTGACCAGAACCAGCAACTATTATTTACGAAATATTGTAACTGCTCAGCCATCGAATAAATTCGAGGCTGGCGTGCGAAATCCACCTTCGTGGATTGGATTTTCAACCGACGAAGGTCGGTTTCGCAACGCAGCCTCGATTTCCAATCGATAGCCTGAGCAGTAACTCAAAAAGTTTATTCCCAGAAGAAATCACAAAGTCAGATGGTTACATTTTGGTAAAGCCCGATAAGTGGGGATAACAGGCTGGTCGGGTAAAGAGGCGGCGTCACCGCCACCCCCTCCCCTAAGAATCGTGCTTGCGACCCTTCGCAAGCTCAGGGCATGCTTTCACCGCACACGGCTCAAGCCGCTGCGAACGCCCTTTGCAGGACGCGCTGCAACAGGATAACCCAATCTGCTGCAACTTCACGATACACGCTTGGAGCCATCGTGTGACCTAAGTCACCAGAAGGCGCACCAGCAGGATATATCTGCTGTCATCTGCTTTCCCTCCAGGTGTCAAGCCATGACAATTGGTTTGGGCGACACTCTCGTTCTAAACTCATGCCTACAAACAAATTGCTTTGGCTCATACAAAAGATAGCCTACCCGAACAACAACTCCAACAAATGTGTTCGAACAACGCCTTACGCACTCGCATAATGCTGTTCATAAACCTTTACTTCGCGGTTGATCTTCTCCCGCATCTCTTGCTCCGCTACTTCCAAATCGTATCTGACCTGTAATCGTAACCATACGCCTGCACTTGTCATAAAATATCTCGCTAATCGCATCGCCGTATCTACGGTTATAGATCGCTTGCCATTTACGATTTGACTAATGCGTATTGGCGTTACCCCAATATCTTTTGCCAAACGATATTGACTCAGGCCTAACGGCTTCATAAAATCTTCCAACAAAACTTCTCCGGGATGGACTGGGGGTAATCTCTCTTCCATATCTCTTCTCTAGTGATAATCTGTTATTTCTACATGTTGCGCAGCTTCTTCTATCCAGCGAAAACAAATACGCCACTGATCGTTGATACGAATACTGTATTGCCCGGCTCTATCTCCTGAAAGTTTTTCTAAACGATTACCGGGGGGTGCTCTCAAATCTTGAATATCTTCTGCTTCGTGCAAATACAAAAGTTTTCGCCTGGCGGTCTTTTGTATATCTCTCGGCAACTTCCTCGAGACTTGACCTTGAAATATCTTCTCGGTTTCTTTACTCGCAAATGATTCGATCACAAGAATATAATATCATTATGTGATAATATCGTCAACTATTATTACCGCTGACTTGCGTGAACTTCGCCTGATTTATTCCTGCCGCTCAACGGTCGGGTTCAGCCGCGCAGCGGAGCAACGTCGGCTGCAACCCGCTGTGTGCGACCCGTTCGCTCGAAACTGGGTAAAACCGGGGGATGAGCGGCAAGGTCATCGAACAATTCGATAAAATCAGTGCAGGCCTGGACAACTGAGTGTCGGGAGATCACGAAAAGATCGAAAGCCGTTGGAGATCGAAGAGGCTGGCAGATACCCTTGTGCCCCTCAAATAACCTGTCTAGTGGACAGGGCATTTTTTGTTTTAAGCACCTTTCGATTCGATGGCAGGCGCGAATCATCATGGCTACTTTGTGGTAATATTGAACTGTTATGCCCAATTTCTTGACACTGTAAATTCTCTATGCTAGATTCGGGTCATCGAAATTAGCAAGGAGTACAGATTTGACAAAATCACGTTCACAACTCATGGTAGAACGCTTGCGTGATTTGCAAGCCTCCTCTCCTGATATCGAGGCCTCTGCTGTCGTCAGTGTTGATGGATTGACGATTGCCTCTGCGTTGCCTCAGGATGTGGAAGAGGATCGCGTCTCTGCGATGTCGGCGGCGATGCTATCATTGGGCGAGCGCATTGCCTCGGAGTTAGGCCGTGGCTCGCTCGATCAGGTGTATATCAAGGGCGAAGAGGGCTATGTGGTGCTGATGTCAATCGGCGAGGATGCCGTGCTTACTGCCCTGGCTCGCGAAGACGCGAAATTGGGACTGATCTTCCTGGATATGCGCCGCGCTGCCGATGACCTTGCCAGGTTAGTGTGATCGAGATTTGTTATGGACTCTATTCCCAAAAGCGGATATTACTACCCGAATAAATTCGCTTTGATCATGATCGAAGCGCTCGAAAATGTGATGGGGAAAAATGGGCTTAATGCAATATTGAATCTGGCAAATCTCGGCGATTTGATCAATCATTTTCCTGCGGATAATTTGAATAAAGACTTCGATTTTGCTGATATTTCGGCGATCAATCTGGCCCTCGAAGAGATGTATGGCCCCCGGGGAGGGCGGGGACTGGCTCTGCGCGCTGGGAGGGCTACATTCGATGATGTGCTCAAAGACTTTGGGGCGCTGGCAGGTGTGGGTGACCTGGCGTTCAAGGTATTGCCTCTCGAGACCAAATTACGCATTGGCATCCCTGCCATGGCCAAGATCTTCAGCCAGATGAGCGATCAAATATCTACAGTGGAAGAACATAGCAGCGACTATATCTACACGATCCATCGGTGCCCTGTCTGTTGGGGACGCAGCGGGGAGGATAAGCCTGTGTGCTTCGTGGCGACGGGTTTATTACATGCTGGTCTGAAATGGGTTTCTGGTGGAAAAGAGTTTCGTGTCAATGAGTCCAAATGCGTTGCGATGGGCAATGATGTGTGCGAGTTCGTCATTTATAAGCAGCCTTTAGAATAAATTCGACAATGTCAACTTACAAGAAAAATCAGTGATGGAAGAAACCTCGAATATCCTGATAGTCGAAGATGATTTGGATGTTGCGGAAATGCTCGAAGCCTATTTCCGCGTTCAGGGGTATTTCGTGATGGTCGCTAATGATGGGGAAGATGCAGTCGAAATTGGGCTGAGCCGACATCCTGATCTGGTCATCCTGGATATTCGCTTGCCCGACATAGATGGCTACGAAGTTGCCCGACGCTTCAGGAAAAACCGTCGGACAGAGCATATTCCCATTATTTTCCTGACCGAGAAACGCGCTCGATCGGATCGCTTGCAAGGGCTCGAATTGGGCGCAGATGATTACATCACCAAACCATTCGATATTCAGGAGCTACGTCTGCGTGTTCGCAACTCTCTGCAGCGCATTTCTCAAAATGCCATCAATAATCCTGTAACCGGATTCCCCGAGGGTGTCCTTGTTGACGAGAAGCTGACCGAATGTTTGGGGAGAGATGATTGGGCGCTGTTGTCCATCTCTTTGGATAACCTGGATGTATTTCGAAGCGATTATGGATTCGTGGCCTCGGATGACGTCTTGCGAGCGGTCAGCCTGATGGTTCATAACGCCGTTCGCAACATCGGCAGCCCCTCTGATTTTATTGGGCATCTAACAACCACGCAACTGGTAATAGTAACGAATGCCGGTGTGCTCGTCAATTTAGGGGAACGCATTCGAACCCGAATCGAACAGTCTCTGGATTATTTCTATCCGCTCAAGGATCGTGATAAAGCTGAAAAACTCAGCCAGAGACTGGCATTGACGATGGGGGGTCTGTTGCCGAAACAAGGCCCTTTCGAAGACCTGGAAGAATTGAAAACCAGGCTTTTTGAGCTTCGATGAGTTATTTTCTCATATCGAATTGTCATTGGGATGGCGATTACTCTGCCATCCCAAATTAGTTTATACACTATGCAACTAACTATCGTCATACCAACCTACAATGAAGTCGAAAACTTACCTAAAATAGTCGCGGCTCTATTCGAGTTACCGATCTCCGATCTGAGGGTATTGATCGTTGATGATGGCAGCCCAGATGGCACAGGGGAGCTGGCGGATGATTTGGCTGGCCAATATTCTCCTCGCCTCGCCGTAATTCGCCGGGCCGGGAAACAGGGTTTAGGCACAGCCTATATCCAGGGATTCCAGCAGGCGTTGAATGATGGAGCTGAATATGTGGTTCAGATGGATGCCGATTTCTCCCATCCGCCGCAAAAAATTCTCGAGTTTTCCGGAGCGATCAGACATTGTGATGTTGTGCTGGGGTCGCGCTATGTGCCAGGGGGAAAGTTAGATGAGGCGTGGCCGCTCTGGCGCAGGGCTTTGTCGTCTTTTGGAAATTATTATGCTCGTTCGATCCTGGGCATGCCCGTTCTCGATGTCACCGGTGGTTTTCGCATGTGGCGACGCGAGACGTTGATGTGTATGCCGTTGGAACGTGTGCGCTCTAATGGATATGCTTTTCAGATCGAGATGATTTATATTGCTCACCAGCTGGGGCGTAAGATCGAAGAAGTGCCGATCTATTTTGCCGATCGTTATCTGGGCGAATCGAAGATGTCCTTTCGGATTCAGCTCGAGGCTGCCTTTCGGGTCTGGCAAATACGCAACGCCTACCGCGATCTTGCGCCAGATGTGGAACCCATGAGCATAATCAACGATCTGTCCTCATAGCGCAGCTTGCAGCTTGCTTGCGCGATTTGACGCGATATTAACGAGGCAGTATAATCGCCCTGATCTGATACAACAAATCTCGACTTCGAAGTAGCGGATATTATTCATGGCCTTGAAGGGCAATCTTCGTGATTTCTCGATCAATCAGCTTCTTAATCTCATCAACTTAGCCAGGAAGACCGGCACCTTAGTTGTCGAGGGGCCGGGCGATTCTGCCTGGGTGTCTTTCCGAGAAGGGAAGTTGGCCTATGCCAGAATGGGCTCGGATGAGGATGACCTGGCGGCGATTCTCCATCGCTCGAGAAAGCTTTCGAGATCTCACTATAGCACGATCAAAGCACGCGCCGCTAACATGAGTGATAAAGAGTTGGGGCTATTGCTGATCAACGCCAATTACATCTCCCAAGAAGATATCCTGGCCAGTTTGCGCTCCGAGTTCGTGGGTGTATTACATCGCATATTCACCTGGGTAGAAGGATTGTTCCGCTTTGGAGATGGTGAAATGCCCCCGGATGGCAAGATCACCCTCCAAATCGGGTTGGAGAATATCATCATCGAAGGCTCGCGCCGCCTTCGAGAGTGGGAGCAGCTTCAAGATGAGCTCCCCAGCCTGGATATCGCCCTCAAGTTCGCGGATCGGCCTGGAGCAAATTTGAGGAATGTCAATTTAAGCGTCGAAGAGTGGCGAGTCGTCTCGTATATCGATCCTAAAAATACCATCAAGCAGATTGCCAGCACAACGAAAATGAACGATCTTGAAATCCGGCGAGTTGTGTATGGGCTGCTTCAGGCAGGTTTGGTCGAGCTTATCAGGCCAGAGGGAGTGGTGTTCGAACGCAGAATTCCCTCCATGCCTGCTGTGGGCGCGGAGGAACAGAAATCATTGGTGAATCGGATTATCAAACGGATTCGCACGCTATAATCTTTCCTACGGGAGCCAGCATTTCGAGTTCTCCCAATTTTTCGAGGCAAGCAATTATGCAAACAGTAAAAATGGTAGTCACAGGCCCCTTCAGTTCAGGAAAGACCGAGTTCATCCAGACGGTGAGCGAGATAGATGTCGTCGCCACGGAGAGAAAGATAACTTCCGAAGCCGAAAGGATCAAGGAAACAACCACCGTAGCTATGGATTTCGGTCGCATCACTGTGGATGACAACCTGGTGCTTTATCTGTTTGGCACGCCAGGGCAGAAGCGCTTCGATTTCATGTGGGAGATCCTATCAGAAGGGATGTTGGGTTTCATCGTGATGGTTGACAGCACGCGCCCTGAAACATTCCGGGAAGCCAGGAGCATCCTAGAGACTTTTCGCGCCTATGCGCCGACGCCCTATGTCGTCGCCGCGAACAAACAAGATTTGGCAGATGCCTGGTCAGTTGATGATATGCGGATCGCTCTACGACTGGATCCGAAGATCAAGTTTCTTCCCTGTGTAGCGTTGAAGAAAGAATCCGTAAAGAGTGTATTGTTGGAACTCCTCTACAGCATCCTGGCCGAGATGGAAGCTGGGGAGTTATAGCCTGGTTCGAACTTCGGATATCGTGTCATCTATAACGACGGATCAAGGCATCCTGCATTATGAAGTGTACGGGCGCGGCCAACCGGTATTGCTGTTGCATGGTTGGCTGGGGTCTTGGGGGTTATGGCAGCAAACCATGAAGTATCTGGGCCAATACTATCGCACGTATGCGCTCGATTTTTGGGGGTTTGGGGAATCTGGAAAGAAAATTCCCACTTTTGCCGTCCAGGATTTTGTCAGCATGGTTGTTCAATTCATGGAACGGTTGGGCATCGAAAGCGCGCCATTGGTCGGCCATAGTATGGGAGGGACGGTTAGTTTATCTACTGCCATTCACTATCCTGACCGTGTAAGCAAAGTCGCGGTGATTGGCTCCCCTGTGCTTGGTTCGTCATTGGCTTTGACCTTGAAATTAGCCGGGAACCGCTGGATCGCCTCGATGGTTTTCAACGCCATGTGGGCCTTGCGATTGGGCTTGCGTTTGAGCGCCCCGATCATTTCGAGTAATCCAAATTTTTATCGGATGATCTCCCACGATCTCTCGCGAACCACCCTGGAGTCTTTTATACACAGCATCGCCTCCTTGCGCAGAACCGATTTGCGCCCCTTCTTGAGCCAGATCAAAGTGCCCACGATGGGTATGTATGGCGACAAGGATGTGATCGTCAACCCCAAACAATGGCAGCTCATACAGGCAGGGATTCAATCCGCTTGCATCGAGCGGTTTAGTCATTCCGGCCATTTCATTATGTTAGATGAGCCTGAAAGATTCATGGATACGATCAGAAAATTTTTAGATGCAAACGACTATATGCATCGAAGAGACCACTGAAAAAACCACAAGTAGAGGATTCGGGGCGGCATATATGGGGGTGCGTGCGCAGCACGCACCCCCATATATGCTGCCCCGCCCCCTCTTTCTTGAGTTTTTTCAGTGAACACATTGGCATAACTCATGGTGAAAACTCAGAAAAAACAATACTACTATCCCAACAATATGGGGCGGATTATTTTACTGGCTATCGAAGACGTGATCGGGCGCAATGGACTCGATGCGATATTGAATCTGGCTGGATTATCTGACGTGATCGAAAACCTGCCTCCCGTCAACTTCGAGCGCCAATTCAGCTTCGATCGTTTGAGCCGGATCATGTCCTCTATCGAAAGCTACTTTGGCCCCCGCGCTGGCCGGGGATTGGCGCTGAGGTCAGGCAGGGCTTGCTTCAAGTATGGCCTGCGCGAATACGGCCCTATGTTGGAGGCCAGCGATAAGGCGTTTCGACTGCTGCCTCTCACTACGAAGCTGGACAAAGGCTCCGAGATCTTCGCCGGGGTGTTCAACAGATTCACCGACCAACAAGTGCGCCTCGAAATCATAGATGATATAATCCTATGGCAGATCGAGCGCTGCCCGATTTGCTGGCAGCGTACAACAGAGGCGCCGGCCTGTCATCTGGCGGTAGGAATTCTACAAGAAGCGCTCTATTGGATGAGTGGCGGTAAATGCTTTCAGATCGAAGAGACCGCTTGTATCGCCCAGGGGGAGCCAGCCTGTACGATCGAGATCAATAAGACACCCCTGAGCTGATTCATGCAAAAGATCATTCTTCCTGCCCCTGAGAATATCCACCCATTCAATGAGCCAGCGCGAGACCTGCGCATTCAAAACAAGCCGCTCTGGTTGATCCACCGCGATGTCCTTGCTCCCTATACGGATCGAGAGCGCGAGGTATTACCCGGCGAGCCGCTGTCCGACTTTTCGGGTTCGGCGATCGTCTATCGGGAGAATCTTTTTTTCGATCCCGCCTTTATCCAGGCTTTTCTGGACGAAGCTCGAAAAAGGGATCATCCCTCGAGGGCGGCTCTCTCAGCGAATGATCTTGCATTTCGCGAACACGCTCTGCCGTTATCATATTCTTATGAAAAACAGGGCGATTACTACCTGGCGGATTTATGGTTCTACCCGGACGGCCTTTCGGAGGATGTAAGGCCTCTGGTCATTGACTTACTTCCGCGGGAAGTGGGGTATTACCATGTGCCGACCTACATGGCTACCGAATCGGGCGATCTGACCTTCCAGGTTCCGTTGCGCAGCATCATCGCTATCGATTCGTGGGCGCATATTTTCATCGCAGATGTTGTCTTTGGACTGTTCACCCGAGGCGCTCGTTTCGAGGACCGATTGGATCGTGATCCATTCTTCAAATTGGGGGTACTCGCCAGGGCGATGTATGAGGGGAAGCAGGTGCTCGAATGTTCAGCCGTGGTGAAAATTGGCCGGAACTGCGTCATTGACCCAACGGCCATCATCCATGGGCCAACCACCATTGGCGACAATGTGACCATCGGCGCCGGCGCGGTGATCGAAAACTGCATCATTGGGGATAACGTCAATGTGTCGCAAGGTTGTCAATTGATGTTGTCGGTTGTCGGAGATGGCGCGTTCTTGCCCTTCCGGGCCTCGATGTTCATGACCACTTTCATGGACAACAGCATGGTCGCTCAAAACACGTGTTTGCAGATGTGCGTGATCGGACGGAATACCTTCATCGGCGCCGGTTCTACGTTCACAGATTTCAACCTGATCCCCACTCCCTTGAAAGCCCTGGATGCCGGGGGAGAATTACTGGACGCGAATCGCCCTGTGTTGGGCGGTTGTGTAGGCCACAATTGCCGCCTGGGTTCGGGGATGATCTTCTTCCCCGCCCGGACAATCGAATCGGATGTGGTTTTGGTTGCCTCGCCAGATCGACGCGTAATAACGAAGGATTTGCGTTACGAAGATAGCGATCATCATCGCTTCGATTTTGCCGACTTGCATAAACGCCTTTACCCGCGTCCTGGCGAGAGGGAACACGAAACCTGGTAACCTGTAACCCAGGGCTGAGCGTATGTTAGAATTACCGGAAAAGTAGTCTCATTATCAGTAGTTCACGAAAACGATCAGGAGCCCGTCCCCGGGCGACCCGTAGACGGGTCTTGGATCATCTTTCGTGAAGTACTGATGATCTCTTTCCCTTTATATTTCGGGAGGATCCTATGAGCAAACACCGTTTGTTGATCGTCGAAGATGATTTCGACATCTCGAATATGCTCCGCATTTATTTTGCAGGCCAGGGCTATGAGGTGGATGTCGCCCCGCGCGGATCGGTCGCTTTGGAAAAGACCCGGCAAAACTTACCCCATCTGATCGTCCTGGACATCATGCTCCCAGATATTGATGGGTACGAGGTTTGTAGGAAATTGCGGACGAACACACGCACCAGCCATATCCCGGTGATCTTTCTCACTCAGAAAGATGAGCGCAGCGACCGTTTGCAGGGTTTAGAGTTAGGCGCAGACGACTATATCACCAAGCCCTTCGACATCGAGGAACTCAAGCTCAGGGTGCAGAACGCCATCGCACGCGCTGAGCGCGAAAGCCTCACTGATCCGCGTTCCGGCCTGCCATCGGGGCGTTTGATCGAAGATCATCTCCGTCGTATCATCCGAAAGGATGACTGGGCGTTGATGGATATCCGAATCAATCACTTCCAGCCATTTGGAGAAGAGTATGGCTTTGTGGCGGCAGATGATGTACTGCGCTTTACGGCCATGCTGCTCAATGAGATCGTGGACGAATGGGGCACCCCCGATGACTTCATCGGCCATGCCGGCGGCGATAATTTTATCGTGATAACCACCAAGGACGGCGCATCGGAAATCCTCAAGGCGGTGAAGACCCGCTTTAGCGAGGAGATCCTCACACACTACAACTTCATGGATCGAGAACAAGGTCATATCGCCACCACGAACGCCGCCGGAGAACAAGAGAATGTTCCCCTGATGAACGCGGGCGTTGGAATAGTTTTCGCGTCAGACCAACAATTCGCAGATATCAGAGAGATAACGGAAATGGCTGCCGAAGCGCGCCGTTCAGAGAATTAGGATTGCCCCTTTTGGATATTTATGTTCGAGCTGGGTGCTATTCCCCTCGGAGTTACGCTGTTTCTTGCCGGCTTAGTATTCCTTCTTCTGGCATTCTTTTCGTTGCGCGTGATTCCGCAGAACATCTCTTTTTTCAGGGGGTCTTCCCGCCCACCTGTCCTTCCTGATACGCCTCAGCATGGTCATGCCGTCCTGGTGATTCAGCCCGGAGGGAGAATCTCATTCATGAATCAAGAGGCCAGGAGCATGTTCAATACCTGGAGCGAGGCGCCCAACCTCGACCGTCTGGCGCGACGCACGCGGCCGGGGGATGTTTTCTTAGGTTTGTGCGCCGCTGAAGGTCAGGCGCGTTTTTCCATCGAAGGCCAGATGATGGAAGTGACATCTTACCTGGTTCCCAACGGGAATGGGAATGCGATCCTGCTATCTATCCGCCCTGATCAACAGGCAGCATTGACCTCAGACGATAGAGGATATTCGAATCATACCGTCGAAATCTTGACTGCCGTCAGCCAATCCATCGCCATAAATCTGGAATTGGAGGCTACATTACAGTCGATTCTCTCGAGTGTGGATCAATTACTTCCCAACGATTTTGCCGAGATCGCAATTTGGGATGCTGATGAAGGCTGCCTGGTTCCCTATCGGTTTGTCGGCGCGCCGGGCGCAGATCGTCACATCGAGGTCGCCGAGGAACGTTACCCGCTTGGGGAGGGTTATTCTGGTCACGTGGCCGAAAAACGCCAACCGGTGTTGATTGCTGATGTAGATACTTTTCGTGAATTCAGGCCTCTCATCAACCGGCAGAAATATCCTTTCCACTCGTATATTGGCTACCCTCTTGTGATTGGGGGTGAGTTGATCGGCTCGTTGGGCCTGACATCCCTCGATAGGAATGCATTCGACGAGAATGATATCGAAGTGCTGCGTCTGCTCTCGGGGCAGGCGGCTATTGCAGTGCATAATGCCCTGGTGTATCAGGAAGAGAAGCGCCGCGCTTTGGAGTTATCCAGCCTGGCTAATCTTACTCAGGCGGTGAGTTCGGTGCGCGATTCGAAGGAATTGTTCGCCCGGCTTGCCCAGGGCATCTCGCCGCTGCTAGATGTGCAGATTGCAGGCTTTTTGGTTTTCGATGAGGCGCATCGCAGGCTGGCAGCGCAGAACCCCTTTATTGGCGTGCCGCCTCAATTCGTCGAGTTATATCAAATCGAAATCCCCCCAGACAGCCCAGCCGACAAAATCTGGCGAGGGCAAGAAACGCTGATCGTGACGAATGCCGGCGATGATCCCACGATGATCGCTTTAGGTCTGGATCATTCCTCCAGGGCGTCGGGAATCAAACACACGGTCTTGATGCCTCTGAGGAGCGGCAGCCGCTCGCTCGGATATCTCCAGGCTGCCAATAAACGCGACGGCTCACCTTTCACTCATGATGATGTGCGCTTGTTGTCTATTATCGCCGGTCAGGCTGCTCCCATCATCGAAAATGCGGATCTCGTTCAACAAGCCATTCAGCGGGCGTTGCGCGCTGAATCGCTCAGAAGAATCGCCAGCTTATCTGGATCCGAGGCTGCGCTGGATGAGATCCTCAAGTATTCGGTCATCGAATTGTCGAGATTGCTCAAGGTGGATTCCGCGGCTATCTTTTTCTATGATGAAAGCCTCGGAGAATTGCAGGCTCATATCGAGTCGGTTTACGGCGTTCCATCGGATTTGTATGAGAAGTTGGGGCGAATCCCCGTGGAAGAGGAATTCTCGAAGTTCATCGTCTCGAATAACCAGCAGCCATTCATCTCCGATAATACCCTCGAAGATCCGCGCGTCCTGCCTCCGTATCGTCTGCTCATCGACTCGATGGGGGTTTTGTCGGCTGTGGATGTGCCTTTGGTGTTTCGAGGCCGCGGCCTGGGGGAAATGATGATGGCGAGCAAGCGCTACGAGCATTTCAATCGCAGCGATATCCAACTCATCAAGATGGTTGCAGATCAGCTCGCCGTGGCTGTCGAGCGCGCTTCGTTGGCTTCACAAACAGATGAAGACCTCCGCCAACGTGTGGAGCAGCTTACCGCCCTGACGCGTGTTGGCCGGGAGTTGAACGCCTCGTTGAACTTGAAGCGTCTGTTGAGGCGCGTCTATGAAGAGGCATTGAAAACAACGCGGGCAGATTGCGGCACCATCCTCCTCTTCGAGATGGGCGATACCCCAGCATCCAACCCCAAAGTGAGGCTTCATATTGGAGATGAACCAGGCAAAGATTTACATCCCCTGGAGCGGGTGGTTTTGGAGAAGGATGCTCCTGTTCTGGTAGAAGATTTCGATGATCCGCCACCCAGCCTGGATGAAGCGACTGTGCGCCCTGCTCACGAGGGGGTTCATTCCGCGCTGATCCTGCCGATCGCCTATCAGGGTGATGTGGTTGGATTATTCCACTTGCATGCCGCGCAGCCTGGCCGGTTTAATGATGCTGCGCTGCAGATCGCCCAGGCTTTGGCTGTTCAGGCGGCTGTCGCCATTGGAAACGTGCAGCGATACCAGGAGCAGGTTCAGAATAATCGCCAGCTCACGAAACGCATCAAAGCGCTAACCGGGTTGATCGAAGCCTCGGGGGGAGCCTATGACGATCAGCCTTTAGAGAAATCGCTCCGTGACATGGCCTCCAGGATACGTGAGGTCGCCGCCTTTCCGGAAGTGCTGGTGGGCGTTCTCGGCGGCGAGGGCAACCTGGAATGGATTGCCACCGCAGGGGTTTCGCAGGCCAGGTTGGCCTCCTTGCGGAAATCATCCCCCAAATGGTCGGATGTGGAAAATGCACTCTCCTCCGAATACCTGCTGATGAGTTCGTATTTCATCCCCATCGAAAAACCAGCCGACGTTGACGAATGGCTTTCGGTTCTTACGAACTCACATGAGAGGCAAGGTGGGCATGAAGCGGTTCTGTTGCAGCCCCTCCTCAAATCTGCCTCGCAGCCTTTGGGGTTGATCGCCATCGCATCCCTTCCTGGGGATGAGTACCCTGATCGGGTTTCTCTGGAGATCCTGGATAATTTTTCGCGGCAAGCCTGCCTGGTCATAGATCATCACCAATGGGCGGATCAACTCGAACTCCAGATCGAGAACCTCGCAGCGCAACTCGATTCGAGCAGCCAGACAGCAGAGAGATTACTGGCTCAATTCCCTCATCCCCATTCGGAACAACGTGTAAACGCTGTGTTGGAGATCATCGAGAACCTGGCGCGTCAGCCCGACCGTTCGGCGGTGCTCGAAGCTTTAGGGCAGGGCCTTCTCTCGCATCTGGGGTTGGATAATGTATTAGTGGTGGAGATGGGCGCGGATGGGCTGCAATTGCTCCATGTTCTTGGAGAGATTCCCCCAAAGCTTAAGCTTGAAGCTTTGTTTGGTCAGCGTAATCCACTGTATAGTAGTTTGAATGAGGGGCGGTTGCACCTGGCTCCTGACATCGAGGGGGATGAGCAATGGCAGAAATCCCCATTGCTCGAAGCGTTAGGGGCGGAGGGATTTCTCAGTTTACCAATTTTATCGCAGGCTGGTTCTCCTGCTGCAGTCTTGGGGGTGAGTTCATCCCCCCTGGCGGATTTCTCGCCCGATGACGGGAAGTTATTCGATATGCTGGCAAGACAAACAGCCACAGCCCTGAACAATCTGACTCTCTTGACCGAGACGGGACACCGTTTACGTGAGGTATATTTGCTGCTCGAGTTCAGCCGCCAGTTGGGTGGGATGGAAGCAGAGAAAGTGATGTCCTTGTTGGTTGATAGCGCTCTAGAGGTGGTTCAATTGGCCCAGGCTTGTATGGCGGTGATTTTCGAGCCTGATCGTGGAGTCTTGAAACCCCGGGCTGCAAGGGGATACGCCGATAATGCGGCCATGCTGGAGATTGAATTTCGACCGGGAGAGGCCCTGGTTGGTCAGGTCTTCGACGATGGGAGAACCCGGCGGATCAGCGAGGTAGATTTTTCTCGGCACTTCGATCTGGATTCGGCGGCCTTGTTGCGTTACCGTGAAGGGACCGATGGGATTTTACCGGTTTCGAGTATGGCAGTCCCCATCCATTCGGGTCAATCGGCATTGGGGGTTCTCGTGCTGGATAATTTCCAGGATGAGAATGCGTTTTCGACCGATGATCAGGCGTTAGTGACCTCTCTCTCCCGTCAGGCGGCGCTGGCCCTCCAAAACGCCGCGTTGTTCGTCCAAACTCAAAGATTGACTGAAGATCTGGAGAAGCGCGTCGAAGAGAGGACGATGCAGTTAGAGAGGGAACACCGACGGGCGCAGGCTCTCCTGAGCATCATGCGCGAACTTTCCGCCAGCCTGGATTTGGATCATGTCCTCAACCGTACGCTGCAATTGTTGAATGAAATCACCGATTCGGAGCAGAGCACGATCTTGCTCACCCGGCCCAATGAAGACACGTTCTATTTTCGGGCTTCTCTGGGCTATACGGAACCGCCGCCCGTGGGAGGGCGTTCGGCGGAACTGGAGATTGGTGATGGTTTGGCGGGATGGATGGTGACGCATCGAGAGGGTGTCTTGATCGCTGATCTGCGGGAAGATGACCGTTGGCGCTGCGTGGATGAGAGAGAAACCAGTCATCGAAGCGCCATAGGCGTTCCTCTGTTGGTTGGGGCAGAGTTGCTTGGGGTTATGTTCCTGTTTCACCGGCAAACGTATCATTTCACGTCGAGGCAAATGGAGATGGCCCAGGCTGCCGCCAACCAAATTGCGGTTTCGATCAATAATGCCGAATTGTTCAATCTGATCCGTGAACAGGCTGAACGTTTGGGGAATATGCTGCGCACGCAGCAGGTCGAAACCAGTCGCTCGAGGGCCATTCTGGAAGCTGTCGCCGACGGTGTTCTGGTCACCGATGCTGAGAATAGGATTACACTCTTCAATGACTCGGCTCAATATATCCTGAGTTTGGAACGCGGACAGGTGGTTGGTAGATCTCTGGAGAGTTTCAGCGGCCTGTTTGGCGGCGCCACGCAGACATGGATGAACACCATTGCGGATTGGTCTACTTCGCCCAGAGCGGATGGCGAAGGCGGCACGTATGCCGAACAGATCACATTAGATGATGGCCGTTTTGTGGCTATTCACCTGGCGCCTGTATACATGCAGGATGAGTTCTTAGGCACGGTTTCGATCTTTCGGGATATCACCCACCAGGTCGAAGTAGATCGCCTCAAATCTGAGTTTGTGGCTACGGTGAGTCACGAGCTGCGAACGCCTATGACCTCCATCAAAGGATATGTGGAAATACTATTGATGGGCGCAGCAGGAAATCTCACTGAGCAGCAAACTCAATTCCTGGAAGTCGTTTTGAGCAATGCGCAGCGCCTGAATGTGTTGGTCAATGACCTCCTGGATGTCTCTCGCATAGACGCCGGGAAATATGATCTCTCTATGCAGTCTCTCCGATTGCAGGATTTGACCTTCTCCGTCGTGGAAGAGCAGCGGCGACAGGCGGAGAAAGAAGCGAAGCCGATCACGATAGATTGTGATATTCCCTTCGACCTGCCGAGAGTTCGAGGGGATGAAGAACGCGTGCGCCAGATTTTGGCAAACCTGGTTAGCAATGCCTATCACTACACGCCGGCGAATGGACATATCCATATCCAGGCCAGATCCCTTGGGGCTGAAGTTCAGGTGGATGTTGCGGACAATGGCATTGGTATCGCCCAGGGGGAGCAGGAGCGTGTGTTCGAACGTTTCTACCGTGGAGAGGACCCTCTGGTGCTGGCGACTGCTGGCACTGGCCTGGGACTATCCATTGTTCAGCAACTCATTGACCTGCACGGCGGTCGTATTTGGGTAAGGAGCGATGGCATTCCGGGTGAGGGAAGCACCTTTTCCTTCACCCTGCCGGTTTTTACAGATGAGTTCCCTGGAGAAACTCAAGAATGATAGAGGTAGCTATGGCGAAGATCTTGATTGCAGAAGACGAACTCGATATCAGAAATCTAATCACATTCACATTGCGTTTCGCCGGACACGAGATCATCGCTGTGGCCAATGGCGCTGAAGCAGTGGAAGCAGCGATGGGAATGGCCGATCGAGGCGAATTGCCAGATCTGATCTTGATGGATGTTCGTATGCCGCGTATGACTGGCTATGAGGCTTGTAAACGCATCAAGGCTGATCCGAGACTCGCTCATCTCCCGGTGGTGTTTTTATCTGCCAAGGGACAAGAATCCGAGGTTCGAGAAGGTTTCGACGCTGGCGCCATTGACTATGTCGTCAAACCCTTCGCGCCAGATCAGCTCACCAGCAAAGTCCAGGAATTGTTGAAACGGCTGTAGGTATGGGATCATGAGCGCGTCAGAGTCGAGCTTACTGCTAATCCAATGAGCGCGATTATTCTCGAAGATGATATTGTCCATTACGAAGTCCTGGGACGTGGCCGTCCGATCATTTTTTTACATGGTTGGGTTGGTTCCTGGCGTTATTGGATTCCTTCGATGCAGGCAGCCTCGGTCAGCTATCGCGCCTACGCCTTAGACTTGTGGGGTTTCGGAGAATCAGCCAAGAATTCCAGCCGTTATTTCCTCTCTCAGCAGTTGGGTTTATTGAAGAGCTTTCTCGATGAGTTGGGGATTGGAAAAGTAGCTATTGTGGGGCATGGCCTGGGCGCGATCGTGTCGCTCATGTTTGCAGAGGAAAATCCCCAACAGGTTGACCGCATTATGGCGGTCGGTTTTCCTCTGGATCGAAAACAAATCAATCCGCGTTTGTTCCAAAGCTCGCCTGAAGATTTGGCGAGCTGGTTGTTGGGTTCGACTCCTGAGTCCGAGGCGGCGCGTATCGAGGCGCCCAAAGCAGATCAGGATGCAATTTTTCATTCGCTCGAGCGCCTGGATGAAGCCGATATTACCGAATTGCCCTTGCGATTGTCCATTCCCTGTTTGTTAGTTCATGGGCAGAATGATCCCGTGATCAGCGTTGCCGGATACGATCGCGCAGTAGCGCTGCCTCCTCATCTCCATTTCATTCCATTCGACGATTCCGGGCACTTCCCGATGCTGGATACGCCGAATAAATTCAATCGTTTGATGACTGATTTCATGGCTTTGCCTGGCGATGAAAGCCCCCACAAGCTCGCGCTCAAAGAAGAGTGGAAGCGGCGAATCAGGTGAGCCTAGTTGATTCTGTCCATCAAGCAGAATCCTGCCTCCCGGAGACTCATCGTCAGCGCCTAAAATGTGGGCGAACTGGAGAAGATGGCTTTGCTGCCCTGTCACTTACTCTTCCAATTCTATGTGGCGGCTGGAAAACTATCCTGTCAGTTATACCAACGGTCAGCAGATGTTTTCCTCTATCCCGATTTCGAACTGCTCGACTATCGGGCGCATCCTCACATCAAAGCGCGGGTATCGGTGTGATGCGCATTTCGATCATTGTCGCCATGGACGAGAATGGGGGGATTGGTTTCGAAAACCGGCTTCCGTGGCGTTTATCTGCGGATCTGAAACGTTTCCATCGTCTCACCATGGGACATCACCTCATCCTGGGGCGAAGGACCTATGAGAGCATCGGGCGTGCGCTGCCTGGGCGGCGCATGATCGTCATAACGAAGAACGCAGCGACCCAATCCGACGAGGTAGATGTCGTATCCTCTTTGGACGAGGCCATACATCTGGCGGAGGGCAGAGGCGAACGGGAAGCCTTCATCGGCGGTGGATCGGAAGTGTTCCGGTTAGCCCTGCCCCTCGCCGACCGAATCTACCTGACTCGCGTGCACGCGCGCGCGCAGGCCGATGTGTTCTTTCCCGAATTCGATATCCGCGAGTGGATCGAGATCTCGAGCGAGCAATTCGATGCTGATGAACAGAATCAATACCCCACAACTTATATGATTCTAGAGAAGAGTCCACTGAAAAAACTCCAGAACGAGGCGGCGGGGCGGCATATATGGGGGTGCGTGCGCAGCACGCACCCCCATATATGCCGCCCCGAATCCTCTACTCTTAGTTTTTGCAATGGACTCAGAGAAGGAATTCGCAGGTGGGGTGCACGATTAGAAAGGTTCTTGACGCTGAATAGTGCGTGTGATAATATATCGCGCGTTCAGGTCCCGTGGTGTAGTGGTCAAACATGCCGCCCTGTCAAGGCGGAGAGCGCGGGTTCGACTCCCGTCGGGACCGCCAATAGACAAACGCATCCAGTTGCATGTGTTCGATGTGGTTTTTCTGTGAATGAGCATTCACTCTGCCAAGTGGATGCTCGATTGTTTTAATCAGGCATTCCTTGTGTGCACCAATTGCTTGTTAGCGAATAAGCGGATGTTCGAGTCATTATCCGCTTATCCGCTCACTATCCGCTAGTCAGAAAAACGTAAAATGTGCCCGCGCGCCGTCCAGCAATTATCATAAGCCAGACACGGAGGAGACCATGACAAGAATAGTCTCATTCTTCCTTATCCTTTTTCTCACCTCTTGTACATTGGTGACCCCACCTCCAACACCAGTGGTGGAGACATCTACCCCTCCGACGATTCTTGCAACGCCCGCCGGACCGGAAATAACGCATACCCCCGCTCCCTCCGAAACGCCGACAGCCGCACCCACCGCCACCCCGGAACCAACCCACTCGCCCACAGCTGTCCCTCTCCGCTTCGGCTTCGAGCCGGGCATGACAGTGGACGATTGCAACCCGCTCACGCTCACCGCGGACAACAAGATTCCCGATGACTACCTGGCGGCGGAGCGCACCTGGATCGCCCAAAACAAACCGCCGTTCAGCCAAATATACCCGTTCGGATATGCTACCGAAATCAGATATTTGACAGATTACCATTTTCCCTTGCCTGTGTATCCAATATTTGCGCCCGGGCAAGGATATGGCCAGCCGGGCCCCGAACAGTGGATGACATCGTGCGCCGCGCTCCCTGACGGCACAATTGTATTTTCTGCGATCGTGAGACCGTCGTACATGCCGGATATGTTGAATGTGAGGTCGGACAACATCCCCGTCCTCCATTTTGCCTATCCGCAGGCAAGCCATGATTGGGTTATGGAGCATACCGATCTGTTCTACCAATTAGAAGGCGCCAGGGGGCCTGTGGCAAGCCCGTCAGAAGTTCTGGAAATGATAAACAGCGCCGACCAAATGGCTGGGCTTAAAAATATGTCCTTCTGGGTCGTGGCGCCGTCAAGCACTGCATATGATCTTACTGTTTTGCCTCCCGCCTTAGAACCGTTGTCTCGTTTCATTGCTTTAAATAATAATTATGATAGTAATCATCCATTTATTACAGGACAATGGCCGGGATTTGTAGACGTAGCCGGTGATCTTGTTATGTTTATGTCGTATGGGAATGTTGATGGTTTGCCGTTGAGCGGCCGATTAAGCGACATCGTGCTTCCGGTTCTCGGGATTTCGTTTGCGTATTAATGCTCCCGCTTGCAAACCGCACGGAATGTTTCTATGATAGAACCATACCATGCCTTCCCGATTGATTATCATTTCGAGTTCGGTCGCGTTGGCCGCGGCCGCAACGTTTCTGTCAATTACATTCCTGCAGAAAAAACAGGCGCCGCAGGCGCAGACTGTCCGCGGCGCGAACCTCGCCAATGTGAAAGTCGCCTCCTGGGACCCCTCTTCCGCGCTGCTCTCCGCAACGCTTGCCGATGGAAGGCAGGCAGTCTTCAAAATAGAACCTCCCGGGACCGTCGCCGTCATTCCCATTTCAGCGCCCGGACAGCCGAAAAACGAAACGATTCTGTTTAATATCAAAAAAAACCAGTGGTGGCGGACAGCCTTCTGCGGAGGAGACGCGCTTTCCGTGACGATAGAGGCGCGCGACGTTGGCAAACTGTCCTCCGGCGGCGCTGTCGTTCCGAAGGAAGTCAGGAGCTCCGGCCCGCGCGCCTGCGCGTTTTAGAACTCCTTGCCAATTCCCCGCGGGTTTGATAGGCTGGATTCAGCATGAAATTTCCGCGGGCGGGGTTTCTCATTGTTCTTTTGGCGTTCCTTCAGGTTCTCGCGCACCGGAGT
>VGOC01000022.1 GCA_016865865.1 Chloroflexota bacterium | reverse complement strand
GCACCAGTTGGTTGAACCGGGGATAGACCAGGGCGTGCTGATCTCTACCTACCTGGGATTGATTTTGATGTCCGGTGCATTGATCGCGGTGGGCGTGGCGATCTCATCGTTATTTCGGAATCAGACGGCAGCCTTCTTTGCCACACTGGGGGCGCTGCTTCTGCTGTGGCTGATCGGCATCCCCTCGGAAGCCGCCGGGTCTTTGGGAAGCAAGCTGTTGATGTATCTGGATTTCCGCAGCCACTTCTATAATTCGCTCTTTCGCGGCGTGATTGACCTTGCCGATATGGTCTATTACCTCAGCCTGACAGCTTTGGCCCTCTTCCTGGGCGCATTATCTATCGAAATTCGGAGGTGGCGCTGATGAAACCTGAATGGCGACGCTTCGCTCCCATTGGCCTGTTTATCTCTTTAGCCGCAGCCCTGGTTTCCCTGGGCCTGTACATCGTGCAGCGCGAGTTCAGCCTCTATTTGCAGGTCGGTCTGGCGCTGGTTGTGGTTGGGCTGGCGCTCTTCGCCGCCCTCGATCCAGACCGGGTGCGGAAGGCTCTCACGGGCCGGCAGGCGCGATATGGAAGCAACGCCCTGGTGTTGACTCTGGCCTTCTTGGGCATCCTGGTCGTGGTGAATTATTTCGTCTACGGGAATTCTAAGCGCTGGGATTTGACCGAGGATAAACAGAACACCCTCACCCAGGAGACCCTGGATACCATGGCGGCTTTGCCTGAGCCGGTGACTGCCCTGGCGTTCTTCTCGCCGCAGCGCAGCAGTGGATATGCACAGAGCTTGTTGGACGATTATAAATTCTATTCCGATGGCAAGCTGGATTACGAGTTCATTGACCCACTCTCGAATCCCCAGGCTATCCAGGAGGCGCAGGTGAACAAGGATGGCACGATCGTCTTCCGAATGGGAGATCGGCAAGAGCAAGCGACCTCGGTAACTGAGCGCGAATTCACAGGCGCCCTGGTACGCTTGATGAGCGGACAGGAGCATGTGGTCTATTTCCTCAGCGGTCACGGCGAGTACAGCCCTGATGAAACCGGAGATCAGAGTTACGCCTTGGCGCGCACGACCCTGGAGAGCAAGAATTACACCGTTCAGACTTTGAATCTGCTTTCTTCGAATCGAGTGCCTGAGGATGCCTCGTTGATCGTCATCGCCGGCCCGTTGCATTCGTTGATCCAGGCAGAGGTTGATCTGCTGAGCGCCTATCTCGATGGCGGCGGGGCAGTGATGTTGCTCTCCGAACCGCCTGTGTTGACGGAATTCAGCGACGATGCGGAAGCAGACCTCCTGGGTGTCTATCTGTCAGAAAACTGGGGCATCACTCTGGGCGAGGACGTCATCGTAGATACAACCTCAACCCAACCCTTGTTCGCCTACGCTGCTGAGTACGGAGATCACCTCATCACACAGCGGATGCAGCGTGTTGGCACTGCATTTCCCACAGCGCGCAGCCTCCAGATGAATACCGATTCGGAGAATGCCTTTGCCACCCAATTGGTCTTGACCGCCGCTCAATCCTGGGCAGAGACGAATCTGGAAGCTGTCCAAACCGGTGGAAAGATCGCCCCTGACGAAGGCGTGGATCGGTTCGGCCCGCTGGTGATTGCGGCTGTTGCCGAGGCCTCGGGCGGCGAGGGTCGCCTGGTCGTTTTTGGCGATTCCGATTTTGCCGCCGATGTCAACTTCACCTACCTGGGGAATGGGGATATGTTCGTCAACTCGGTGGATTGGGCTGTTGGTCAGGAAGAATTGATCAACCTGACGCCCCGCAATCCTACCCAACGTATTATGTTGCCGCCGCAGCCCTATATGATGAACTTGATCCTGCTGGGCGTAGTATTCGTCCTCCCTGGCACGGTGCTGGCATCTGGCATCGTCGTCTGGGCGCGCAGGAAACGACGAGGGTAGCGCCATGATCCGCCGTTCGACCTGGTTTGTAGTAGTCGTCTTCCTGGTTTTGGTAGCCTCTGTGCTGTACTGGAATAACCGGGAAGTCCCCCCAGGCGAGGCGGGAGAGACCCCACAGTCCTCCCTGGGGGTGGAAACTGCTCTGGTTTTCGATATCCCTGAGGGAGTCTATGTCGCGGGCTTGCGCGTCGAGGATGCGGAGGGGAATCTTGTCGAGATGCAGCGCAAGGACGAGGAGTCGCCCTGGGCGATCATCGAGCCGCCCCGAGACGATGCGGATAGCGACCGCATCCAGGGCGTCGTTGATCAGCTAACCTTCATGAGCGTAGACACGGCTCTCGTGACCGCCCCGGAGCTGGATGTGGTTGGCCTGGAGGCGCCTCAGTATTCGATCCTATTGACGTTCAGCGATGGTCAGCAGCACAGCCTCTACATTGGCGATGAAACCATCACGACCACCAGTTACTACGCCCGCCTGGACGATGGTTTGCCCTTCGTGGTTGGCATGTACGATGTCGAGTCGGCAGTCGGCATCCTGGAAAACCTGCCGGTGTTGCCAACGCCGACATCCGAATCGGAGCCGGTCCTTACAGAGGAACCGTAGTCCGTTGGCTACGTGATCTTCGTGGATTCCCCGAACCTTGTTTCTTCATTAACTCTGCGTACTCTGCGACTCCGCGGTGTTACTTTTTTTTAGTGGACTCATTAATGTGTTCACTGAAAAAACTCACGCATGAGAGGGCGGGGCGGCATATATGGGGGTGCGTGCGCAGCACGCACCCCCATATATGCCGCCCCCTATTCTCTATTCGTTGTTTTTTCAGTAGACTCATTAATCTCATTTGTTGGTAAAATACACCGCCAAGCAACGAGGAACAGAAACATGGCATCTTCTCAATAACCTGGGGATGGCAACACACCGTCCCGAAGGTTCGAGCGGTTCGAACGTGTTCTTCGAGGTAACCTTCGGGATGTTTCCCCTTCTTTTTGAGATGATACGTAACATGGGTTTCTCAGGTTCATTGTAACTGCTCAGCCATCGAACGGATTAGCCCGAAAAAAGGGTGTGCGAAGGGGGCGCAGCCGCTTTGCGTTCGCACACCCTTTTTTCGGGAACTTCCCCGTTTGGCTGAGTAGTTACGGTTCATTTTCGATTTGTCGAAAGTGAAGTGAGACTACGATGATAGACGAATCCTTGTTATCTTCTATCGAAGACCTTGATGACCTGCCTGGCGGTGCGGGGGATGTCTCACCGATTGCGCGCCTGTTGGAGATTGGGCGCGAGAATGGTTATGTCACCATTGATGAAATCCTGAGTTTCTACCCAGGCGCCGAACAAGATGTCAGCCAGATCGAGGAGACCTTTGCGGCGTTGCTCAGCGCCGGGATTCCTTATGTTGACGATGATGGTTTCGAAGAACCGTCCGATAAGGAACTGGAAGCAGAGACAGAATTCGACCGGGAAGCTGAACTCCGATTGGATGATAACTTCCTTGCCAATATTGATACTAGCGATACGATTGGTCTGTATATCAAAGAAGTTGGCCGGGTGCCTTTACTGACTGCGGTAGAAGAAGTTGATCTGGCCAAGCGCATCGAGCGCGGCCGCTCATCGAGTCAGGAATTGGCTGCCGGAAAACTCGGCAAGGACGATCGCTTTGTGTTGCAACAGTTCATCCGTGATGGCTGGGCAGCGCGCGAGCACCTGATTACTGCCAACTCCCGTCTGGTGATCAGCGTCGCCAAGAAATATATGGGCCGTGGGGTGCCCTTCCTGGATTTGATTCAGGAAGGCAATATCGGCTTGATTCGGGCTGCCAAGAAATTCGACTATCACCGCGGCTATAAATTCAGCACCTATGCCACCTGGTGGATTCGCCAGGCTGTGACGCGCGCCATCGCCGACCAGGGGCGCACCATCCGCCTGCCGGTGCACATGGGCGACCAGATCAACAAGCTGCTGCGTGTCCGCCACCATTTGACCCAGGAGCTGGGGCGTGATCCCACCATCGAGGAATTAGCCATTCATTTGCAGGTTTCGCCGGAGAAGGTGGAGTATATGATGCGGGTGGCGCGACGGCCTTTATCTTTGGAGATGCCCACAGATGATGAAGCGGACTCGGTTTTGGGGGACTTCATCCCCGATGAGGATTCGCCTCCTCCCGATGACAAAGCGATCCAAAACCTGCTCAAAGAGCATCTCTCGACGGTTTTGGATAACCTGCCCCCGCGCGAAGTGCGTGTGCTGCAACTGCGCTATGGGCTGCTGGATGGACAGCTCTACACCCTGGAAGAAGTTGGTCGCAAGATGGGCGTGACCCGCGAGCGCGTCCGCCAGATCGAGGCGCAGGCTCTCAGCCGTCTGCGCAGTCCGGCCATTCAAGAGAGGCTGAACGAGTATTTGGATTGAGAACCCCGGTTTCTCCAAGAAACCGGGGTTCTGATTAGGGGGTTCTTTTGAAAATCAACATCCCATCGCTGCCGTAGATATCGGTGGGGATTTTATGCAACAGTGTGTAGCTCTCTTCGAATCGGGGATCTACGAATAGCCCTTTGCGCCCGTAAGTTTCTAGAAGGACGAGGTAATCAGGGGCCTGGTCGAAGATCAGATCGGGTGGAACAGCGTAGTTGATGGTGTAATAGGACTCGTCCAGCGGGTAGTATGCCAGCGCCTGGGGAGAGTTCAACCCGACTGTGTCGAGGATGCGAGCTGGCGTGTAGAACCCCAATACGCCCACGTCTCCGGCGGCCAATACGGGGATCGAAGTGGGATGATCGCCAATTTCGTTGGACAAGATTTGCGCGGCCTGGCGGTAGAGCAGCTCCAGCTCGAACCAGGCCATCTCTGGGGCCGGTCGCCCGGGGCCGTGATCGGGTCTTAGAGTCCAGCCCCGCAGGGTCAGCGCCAGGGGGAACAGGATCACCAGGGGGAGCAGTAAAATGTTCATTCGGGCGCGCCAGCCTGGGGTCCCCGTCTGAACATCCCTGCTTTTGGTGATTGTCCGAATAAAGCTTTCCATCCCCACCAGAATGAAGAAGATGTAGGCTGGCAACGGCGGCGTCAGATACCAGCGGAAGATGAGCGGGTTGGCGATGGCGAATGCGGCGAAATACAGCCAGGGATAGGCGATCCAGGGCCAGAGACGGCGATCTGCTACAAGAGCAGCATGTCCCCCGATGGCGAAGAAGAAGGGGTAGATGATCATGCCGACGCCGATCCAGGGGACGCCGAAGGTCAGGTGGCCGAGGAAGGGTGTGGTGTAATGCTGGAGCAGACGGGTCAGCGCGGCGGTATCGGGCAGGTGGTAGGCCAGGGATTTGGCCAGGATGGAGTGGGGGATGAGGCTGCCGAAGTAGAGGGCGGCGAAGGCGAACCAGGCGGCGGCGGGGAGGATGAAGGCGAGCGCTTCGGTGAACAGTGAACGGTGGTCGGTGGTCGGTTTTTCAAGAAGGGTGGCGGTTTGCTGGCCGCGGTCAGTTGTCTGCGGTCTGCGGTCTGAATGTGAAACGTATAACGTGAAGTGTGAGATGCCTAAGGGGGCGAGCAATAAGAGTGCGTCTGGTCGAGTGAGCAGGCTGAGGGAGGCCAGGAGGGCGGTGAGGATGCGGCGATTCGATGTGTGCGTGTAGACGGCCGCGGTGAGCAGCAGAACGTACAGGCTGGTCTCCAGGCCGCCGATGGCGAAGGTGACGCTGAAGGGCGCGACAGCCCAGACCAGCCCGGCGGCCGCGCCGGCGATCTTGTATCCCAGGCGTGTTCCGAATTTCCAGAGCAGCAGGGCGGTGAGGGCGTCGGCGAGGGCGTTGAGGGCCAGGGCGATCACGGGGAAATTCGCTTCCGCGCCTCCCGTGAGAGCGCCCACGGCGACCAGGGTCAGGGTGTACAACGGCGTGGTAGTCCCCAGCACACGCTCGTCAGGGTTGTAGACGAAGCCTTCGCCGGCCAGGATGTTGCGGGCGTAGCGATAGGTGATATAGGAATCGTCAATCGTGCGCGGGCCAGGGATCAACCGGGCGGCGACGGCGAGAGTGAATATCGCCAGAGGGATGATGATTTGTAGGCGTTGCTTCATTTATTAGGACGCAGATGACCGCGGATGGACGCGGATTTTTGGGTACGTTTTATGGTCTCTGCGCAAAGATCATGGCGTCTTCGTTCTCGAAGATCAACTCGTATCTGGACGAATCCGCAAGCGATTCCTGAAAAAGCATGACCTGGATTTCATTCTCTTTCAGGGCTTTCGTGGCGATGTAGATATGCGAGAAGGTGAGCTGATGGCGGTTTGCCCAGACCTCCAGGTCGGTTATGTCTGTTGAAGCAAGGCTCTGTAATTCGGTGTGAAGCTTGACGCGGCGAGAAAATTCTCTATCCGGCAGCCATTCGTGCCCCTGGGGCGTCGCCAGGCTAGAGCGGCGGCTGAGGGCGGGAAACCATTCGCTGGTGTAATCATCCCCATAGCTCTCGTGGCCGGTCAAGAGGAGGAAAGTCGAGTTCTCTGTGGTGTGATGACTGACCCACTCCATCGAGGCGGCCTGCGCCTGGGAGAGGCTGTTGTAACCCGGCGCCAGGTAGGCGGAGACGAGGGCGTAAATCAACAGGAATGCGACGGTACATTTTGCTAACGTCCCTGAATACATATTGTCGGAATTTTTTGAGGCCGCCAGGGGCAGGATCGCCCGCTCGACGCCGACGCCAACCAGCAGCGCCGTCGGGATGGCTGCGTACACCGCGCTCAGTCTTGGTTCGAAGACGAAGACGGCGGCAAGCCATGCGAGGAGGAGGTAATTTCGGGCGCGCAGGCTGGCCAGCAATCCCAGGAAGCCGATCACAGCCAGGATATCCACAAGAGGTTCGTTGGTGAACAGAAGCGAGAATGGGGTGAGCAGAGATGAGAGAGAAAAGGATTCTGTTTGGTAGGGGAAAAGCAGCGTGGCCAGTCCGTGCCGGTAGATCAACGTGGCCCACCAGGGCGATGTCAGGAGGGCGGTTCCCAGGGCGACGAGGATTGATCTGGCGAGGTGGGGTGCACTTTCCCAAAGCGCATCCCACCTGATAAAGAAAACCAATAACACCCCGCCGATATAGAGGGCAAACCAGGCTGTTCCCGGGTGACTCAAGACCGTCAGGCTGGCAAAGAGGATAGCCAAAAGGATGGTTCGTTTGTTTGCAGTTGTGTACAGAGAATGAATTTGGGTCAGCGTCAGGAGGGCGAAGAGGAAGCCTGCGGCGCGGGTCAGCCCGGCTCCGACGATCAGCGGGTCGAAGGCGGTGGGCAACAACGCGAAGGCGATGGCAGCCGAAATGACCTGGATCGTCGTAGGCAGCAGCGCCCGCGCAAGCAGATAGAAAGCCGGGATGGTGAGACAACTGAGGATGGGGGGGAGCAGTCGGATGAGATCGAAGGTCGAAACACCAGGCAAACTCGCTAATAGACGAGCGAGGAATAGCGCCAGGGGCGGGTAAGCGAATGGGATTTGTGTCTGATTGTAGCTTGTGTATTGGGGGAGAATCGTGTTGGCCTCTCGGAGATCCTGGATCAAGGTGAAGAAGAAGCCCCCATCGTTGAGAGGATACTCAATGGGCAGCACATGCACGAAGCGGACGAAGGCGCCGAGGAGAAGCGCAACCCCTAATCCGAGAAGGCGGATGATATTCTCGTTCCTAGAAGTGACTCGATCAGATGGGGCGCTCATCGAAATAGAGTAAAATGAGGGTATCGTATACCAATGGCTGAATTATATGCTCGATAGATATTTTCAGGCAAGCCGTAAATATATATGCCTCATCACCATCGTCGGCGCGGTTTTCGTTTCTGTTGCGCTGAAGTTCTGGCTGCTGCTGATCGAGGCTGTGCCCTTCAACAGCGATGAGGCGATCGTGGCTCTGATGGCGCGCCACATCCTGCAGGGCGAACGTCCGATTTTCTTCTATGGCCAGGCCTATGTGGGCAGCCTGGATGCCTGGCTGGTAGCCGGGGGATTTGTGATCTTCGGCGAGGCGGTCTGGGTGATCCGGCTTGTGCAAGGTCTGTTATACGTGGGAGTCATCGTGACCACGATCGAACTGGGCGAGGTCGCTCTTGGCTCCCGACGGGCTGGGAATCTGGCTGCCTGGTTCCTGGCGATCCCTCCCGTGGTTGTGACTCTCTACACAACGGCTTCGCTGGGGGGGTATGGCGAGGCTCTGCTTCTGGGGAATTTGATCCTTCTCGAGGGCTTCTCTCTGATCAACGCGCTGGGCGATGATCGGATGATCCCGACCTGGCGGTGGTGTCTGTGGGGAGGTCTGGTCGGCCTGGGGATTTGGGCTTTTGGCCTGACGCTGGTGTACAGCCTGCCGGTAGGGATCGCTTTGTTGGGGTATTGGGGGCATGGGAAAAAACTGGTTGAAACCTTGCGATTGTTTGCAACCTGGCGGGCGGTATTTTTGATTCTGCTCGGCGTGTTGGTGGGTTCTGCGCCCTGGTGGATCTATGCCAGTCAGCATGGCCTGGAACGGTTGATTTGGGAATTGAGCGGCGGCGCCATCGCAGGGGTGGAGCAGGCCCCCTGGCTGGTGCGCACCTGGGATCATTTCTGGACTTTCTTCCTGTTTGGCGGCACGGTGATCTTTGGGTTGCGTCCTCCCTGGGAGATTCGCTGGTTGGCAATGCCTCTTCTGCCTCTGTCGCTGACATTCTGGACGGGTGTGCTTGTGCATATCGCTGGCCGGCTCCGGGCAGGACAATCTCATCGAAGAGGGGCGGGCTTGCTGATTGGGGTGATGGGGATTCTGTTCCTCGGCTATCTCTTTACCCCCTTTGGGGCTGACCCCTCCGGTCGCTATTTCTTGCCCCTGACGATCCCCTTATCTCTTTTCGCCGCCGAGATGATCATTCGTTGGGTTAACGAATATGGCCGTTGGATTTGGGGCCTGGCCGGTTTGATCCTGGCCTTCAATCTATGGGGGACGATCCAGAGCGCGGTGGAATATCCGCCCGGCGTCACAACACAGTTCGATCCGGTTGCTCAAGTGGATCATCGTTACTTGGATGAGTTGATCGCATTTCTCAACGAACAGGATGTCAGGCGAGGCTATACCAATTATTGGGTGGCCTACCCCCTGGCCTTCGCCTCGGGTGAGCAATTGATCTTCCTGCCGCGCCTGCCTTACCATGAGGATTTTCGCTATACCTCCCGCGAGGACCGCTACCCGCCCTATCGAGATTTGGTTGAGAATCACGAACGGATTGGCTACATAACCACCCGCCACCCCGATTTGAATAGCTGCTTGCGAAATTATTTTTCCAGTTTCGAGGTGTCTTTCGAGGAGCAGCAGATTGGCGATTATCATATCTTTTACGATTTGTCTCGCGACGTGCGTCCCGAAGAGATGGGATTCGGCGGCGGTTCGGAGGAAATCGAGTGTGATGAGGAATAATTCTTTGGCCCCGGCATTGGCGACTGCTGCCCTGCTGATCGTCTACGTGGCGGCTGTGATCCTTCAGGCGGGGGGCGACCCTCTGGCCCTGGCGCGGATTGGCACACGCTTCAGTCAGGGCGACCCTCAGGGGTCAGAAGGATACGATGGGCAGTTCGTTGTCTATATCGCCCGCGACCCCATGCCTGAGTCGGTGGTCTCGCGCCTGGATGTTCCGGCCTATCGTTACCAGCGGATTCTGCTCCCCATGCTGGCGCGCGCCTTTGCCTGGGGAGACGCCGATGGTATCCCCTGGGTATTGGCTGTTTTGGGAGTGTTGACTCAATCTCTGGGGACCTGGGTAGTAGCTGTGTTACTCAAGCGCTGGGGCGTCAATCCATGGTATGCCCTGGTTTATGGCCTGTGGGTGGGTTTTGTGCTGGCTGCGCGTTTGGATTTGCCCGAGCCGTTAGCGTATGGTTTGGTAGCCGCTGGCTTTCTGGCAATCGTGGATGAGCGGCATCTCCTGGCCTGGTTGCTGATGGGGTTAGCGTTGTTTGCTAAAGAGGCAGTGCTGCCTTTCGCGGCTGCGCTTGGATTGGTCTATCTCTGGCAGCGGGAATGGCGGCGGGTGGTGGGGCTGGGATTGGCGGCCGGGCTGCCTTACGGTTTGTTCCAACTCTGGTTGTGGCGCGTCTTCGGCGCTTCGGGGCTGGGTTCCGGCGGGGCGTACGCCACCGCTTTTGAATGGGCGCCCTTTATGGGATTGCTGCGCGTTGGCTACTACGATTTGCCGCTTTTACTGGCGTATCTGGTGGTTTTTGGGCCTTCGATCATACTGCCGACGATCTGGGGGTTGGTAGCCGCAAGCCGCCGGGCGATCAAGGGGGAGGTGAACCTCTGGACCCTGGGGTTGATTCTGGAAGCTCTCAGTGTGGCGGCGTTGCCTTTCTCGACCTTCGCCGAGCCGGGCGGATTGCTGCGCTATTCCTGCGGTTTGCTTTTGGCAGTTTTATTGTTTGCCTCGCGTTATAATCTTTGGCGTCCGTTGCGCTACGCTCCTCTATGGCTGGCGATGAATGCTGTCTTGTGGGCAGGTTGATTATCATGTGAATCCGTGAAAAAGAAGCAGCTTTTCTTCCATTTGACTACTCGCAAGCTGGCGATCGCGATCACATTTCTGGCTGTGTTTGCCATGGCGGCGCGTATCTCCGTGGATACGGATACCTGGTGGCATCTGCGCGCCGGCCAGTGGATCATCGAGAATCGCGCCGCGCCTCAGCAGGACCCCTTCTCTTATACGCGCCTGGGGGAGCGGTGGCAATACCCCGGCTGGCTGGTGGAAGTTCCGATGGTTGTTATCTACCAGGCTTTCGGGCCGGGCGGCTTGAATATCTGGACTGCGGCGATGGTCGCGCTGACCTTTGGGTTCGTGTGGATGACTCTTACGGGCGGGGAGTTCCTGCGAGCCTTTGCGATCATCCTGGCCGCGGCGGCTTCTGGGGTCTATTGGGCGGCGCGCCCGTATCTGGTGACATTCTTGTTCGCGGCGGTGTATTTGTGGGTGTTGGAGGACGGACGACGGACGGCGGACGGCGGACCACAGTCTGCTGTCGGCCGTCGGTGGTCATCAGGCCGCTTGTGGCTCCTGCCGCTGCTGATGGTCGTTTGGGCCAACAGTCACGGCGGTTTTGCGATGGGGTTTGTTTTATGGGGGGTGTATTTCGTCGACGCGTTAGTGCGTTGGCGCGCTGAAATGTTCGAACATGCGAACGTACGAACGCTGGCTATCGTGGGTTCGCTCATGGTTGTAGGAGTGTGCATCAACCCCTCCGGCCTCGCGATGTTGCTCTATCCCATCAAGACTGTCGGCATTGGCGTGTTGCAGGATTTCATCCAGGAGTGGCAGCCGCCCAATTTCCATGAACGGCAGGTGCAGCCGTTCTTGTGGCTGCTGCTCTTGACATTCGGGGCGGTGGGCGCGTCGCGGCGCAGGATTTTCCTGACTGATTTCTTGCTGGCATCGGGCTTTGTCTATCTGAGCCTGAGGGCGGGGCGGAATATCGCTCTCTTCGCGCTGGCGGCCCCAATGGTCTTGACGCGGCATGCCGCGCCCTGGCTCCAGGAGGCAGGAGAACGTTTGGGGATTCGAGGATTCGCCCAGCCCCCCGTCCGAACATCTCAGCGGCAATCTATCTTGAACTGGATTCTCTTGGTGGCGCTGATCCTGGCTGTGGGAGTCAAATCCAGCCTGGTCATCCCCCGATCGGCAAGTGAAGCGTATTTCGAGGAAACATTGCCTGTGAGCGCAGTGGTTTTCTTGAGAGAAGAGTGGCCTGAGGGACGGCTGTTCAATTCGTATAATTGGGGGGGCTATTTAACCTGGGCGCTGCCTGAGTATCCCGTGTTTGTGGATGGGCGTACGGATTTGTACGGCGATGAGTTGATCGGCCAATGGGTGCAGGTGGTGCAGGCCGAGGAGGGCTGGCAGGAGGTATTGGATGAATGGGATGTGGGGGTGATCCTGTTGGAACCGTTCCGCCCGGTCGTTGATGAATTGGCCGAAGAGGGCTGGGATTTGTTATATAAAGATGACATTGCTGTTGTGTATGGGCGTTGAAAGGGAGATCTTCATCATGTATCGCAACCGTCCAACCCTCATCCTGATTTTTCTGATCGCGCTCATCGTCAGCGGGCTGGCCGGGTTGACCTGGGCCAACTACCGCTTTGCCGCGCAGAATCCCGGCGGCAACGACTTCCTGGCGCGCTGGGTGGGGGCGCACAAATGGCTGCTGGAGGGCCTCAGCCCCTACGACCCACGCGTCAGCCTGGCGACTCAAGAGATGATCTACGGTCGCCCGGCGGACCCAACGGTGGACGAAGATGTCGGGTATTTCGTGTACCCCCTACCATCCATGTTGTTTTTCGCCCCTTTTGGCCTGTTCGATTATCCCATGGCCCGCGCCCTGTGGATGACGACCCTGGAGGTTGTCCTGGCCGCGCTGACCTTGCTGAGCCTCCGATTGGTGGGTTGGCGGCTTCTCCCCTGGCAGACCGCTCTCGCGATTCTCTTCAGTGTGCTCTGGTATCACGGCGCGCGCACGGTCATCGTGGGGCAGTTTGCTGCAATCGAGGCCTTGCTCATCGTCGGGGCGCTGATGCTCGTCCAACGTGAGCAGGATGCGCTGGCCGGCTTTTTGCTGGCGTTGGGAATTTCCAAACCACAAATGCTGTATCTGATTTTGCCGTTTGCCCTGCTGTGGGCCTACTCCCATCGGCGATTCTGGTTGATCTGGGGGTTCCTGGGTAGCTCGCTAGGATTGCTGTTGATCTCGCTAGTATTCCTCCCAAACTGGCCTTTGCAGATGATCTGGCAGCTCATGGGATACACGGAGTACTCCGACCGAATCGGTTCGCTGATTTACCTGCTCACCGCGCCGCTCCCAGGGATTCAGCCGCAACTTCGGACGGGCCTGCTGATCTTCTTTTGGAGTTATCTCCTCGTCGAATGGGCGCTGGCCTGGAAGAAAGGCCCGCGCTGGTTCCTCTGGACGGCTTGCATGACGCTGGTGTTGACGAATTTCCTGACTGCGCGCACAGCTACCACCAACTATGTGATGATGATCCCCGCTCTGGTTCTGGTTTTTGAAGTATGGGCAGATCGCTGGGAGAAGGTTGGGCTAGGATTGGTTTGGGCGGCGATGGCGCTGGCCTTTTTCGGCTTATGGGCTTTGTTCATCGCTACCGTGCAGGGCAACCTGGAGCAACCCGCCATGTACCTGCCGCTGCCCCTGTTTTGTCTTTTCGGCTTGTGGTGGGTGCGTTGGTGGTGGATTCGCGCGCCGTTGATACCCGCAGATGAACACGCTGAATAATCGTTTTGCTGTCTATTTTGTACTGGCCCTGGCGCTTCTCCTGCGACTGCTGGCGATCTCCGCGCGCCCGCTGTGGTACGATGAAGCCTTTTCTGTTCTGTTCGCCGAGAAGGGTCCGCAGGCCATCCTGGCTGGTACGCTTGGGTCTGATGAGGCGGCCTCAGAGGAGCACCCGTTGCTCTATTACACTCTATTATGGGGATGGATGAAGGTCCTGGGAGAGACCCCCCCGGCTGTGCGATCCTTCTCGGTGTTGTGTGGCGTGGGGATCGTGTACCTGGCCTATCTTTTGGGACGCCAATTATTCGATAAGCGATTTGGCTTGACAGTCGCGGGCATAACGGCGATTTCCCCCTTTCAAATCCATTACGCCCAGGAAGCGCGCATGTATGCCCTGATGACTTTCCTGTTGTTGGGGGCGACCTGCGCCTTATGGATGGGGATGCGGGGCGGGGGTTGGGGATGGTGGCTGCTCTTTGGGGTTAGCGCAGCGCTCGGGCAATATACACACAACCTGGCGGCTTTCTACTTGCTTCCTCTGGCGTTAACGCCGCTGTGGATGAAAGACTGGCGCTCGTCGAAAGCGGTGGTCCTCAGCGGCCTGGGTGCGCTGCTGCTCTATGCCCCCTGGCTGATGAGATTGCCCGCCCAGTTCGCCAAAATCCAGGGCAATTTTTGGATCGAGCGTCCGTCCCCCTCTCGATTGATCGCTACATTGCTCAGCTTCGTGGTTGATTTGCCCGTCCCGGAGGGTTGGCTTCCCCTCGCCCTGTTCGTAACCTTTTCTATCGTCGCTCTTGCCCTCTGGCAGACTTGGCTGGCCTGGCGTCGTCGGAGGGAGGGATTGCGTTGGGGTTTATGGCTTTTCTACCTGGCTTTCGCGCCGCCTGTATTCCTGTTCCTATTCTCGCAATGGCAACCGATCTTTATCGAGCGAGCCTTGCTGCCTTCTGGGGTGATCTTTGTCGCCTGGCTTGGGTGGGCTTTCAGCTGGACTAAAATGCCTGAAGCGATTCGAACCCTGGCTTTTTTGCTCCTGGTTGTGGGGATGCTCCTGGGAAATTACCATCATGTCTCTTACACGGGTTTCCCGTATGGCCCTTATGCTGCGTTGGATGCCTATCTCGCCAGATACGCCTCTGGAGAAGATGTGATCCTGCACTCCAACAAACTAACCCTGTTGCCTATGGTTTACTACGGTCGAGATCTACCTCAACGCTATCTAGCCGACCCTCCTGGCAGCGGCGCGGATACTCTGGCCCCAGCCACCCAGGAAGTCTTGGGCCTGATCGCCGACCCCAACCCCGAAGCAGCCGTCGGCGAGTCTCGACGAGTCTGGTTTGTCATTTTCGAGCGCGCCATCGAGGAGTATCGAGACCTCGGGTACAGCGCCCACCCTCACCTGGAGTGGCTGAACAGCCGCTTCATTCTCGAGAAGATCTCGAATTGGGGGGATCTGCTCCTGTATGTCTATGTCAAGAAATAATCGAAAGACATCGGAATGGCTTTGGGTATTCCTCGTCTCGGCTTCGATCCTCCTGCTGAGTTCACTCCCTATTATCGTTGGAGTTACCGTCCAGACAGATGCCGAGATTTTCAGCGGCGCCGTCTTCAACCGTCTGGATGTGGACGTTCACCTGGCAACGATGCAACTGGGCGCCGATGGGGGGTGGACGTACCGGCTGCGCTTCACCAGTGAGCCGCACCAGGGTGTGTATACCAAATTGGCCTATGTGGCTTCAGGTCATGCCGCGTGGGCTTTGGGCCTATCTGTCATGACGGGCTATCAACTCTTCCGCCTGGGGTATGGCCTGCTGGCCTGCCTGGCCGTCTACGCGCTGATGGCGGAGGTCTTCGAGGATCTCTTTTGGCGGCGTCTGGCGTTCCTGTGGGCATTGACCGGCTCTGGGCTGGGCTGGTTGTTGATGCTCCTCGGCTGGTTGCCGCAGCCCGATATCTCGCCGATGGATTTCTGGCTGATAGACCCTTATCCCTTCTTTGGGATGCTGACTTTCCCGCACTTCTCGCTGGCGACGGCGCTGCTGGCCGCCATGCTGGCCGGATTCCTCAGTTATCTGCGCCGCCCGGCGGGCTGGAAGCTGGCATGGGTCATGATGTCGGGCGTGTTGCTCCAGACTGCGCAGTCCTACGCGCCCTTGCTGGCGGATTTGGGGATGGCGGGCGCGGCAGCGGGAATCTGCCTGCGTGACCAGCGCGTGCGCTGGCGGGCAGCCGGCGCGCTGTCGTTGATCGCTCTGGCGCAGGCGCCGTTATTGATTTATGGGACGATGGTTTTCCTGCGCGATCCGCATTGGGCCGAGTTTGCCCGGCAGAACGTCACCCTCTCGCCCCCGCCCGCCTATTATTTCTGGGGCATGGCGTTGCTCTGGCCTCCCGCGCTGTGGGGAGGGGTGGTCGTGTTCCGAACGCTCCTGCGTCGCTGGCGAGAAACTCCTCTCGCCGCGCCTCTGGCCGCGTTGATCTGGCTGGGGGGCGCGCTAGTTCTGGCCTACCTCCCCTGGAATCTACAACGCCGTTTTACCCATGCCCTGATGCTGCCATTGGCGATCCTGGCTGTCACGGGTTTGCAGGATTGGTCGAGACGCTGGTCTTCGCCGCGAGCGCGCCTGCTGCCCTTGCTGCTGGTCGGCCTTTCAGCGGTCTCCTCGCTGTACCTGACGCTTGGACTGAGCCTGTACGTATCCGGCCGTCCGTCGGAGCTTTTCGATCCCGCACCGCTGGTCGAAGCCGTGGATTGGCTGGGCGCGCGGGCCGGGGGAGATGATGTCGTTCTCAGCTCAGCGCGCAGCGGCCAACTGCTGGCTGCTCGCGCCGGATTGGTCGCTTATATCGGCCATCCGATCGAGACGCTGGACTACGACCGCAAAGCCGCCCAGGTGGAGGCCTATTTCTCCGGCGAAAACACCCTGACTGATTTGCCCGCCTGCGGCTGTGATTGGCTGGTCATCGGCCCTTACGAGCGCGCCTCAGGAGGAACGTTCGCTCCCGCTGGCGCAGCCCTGGTGTATCGAAACCCGGAGGTAGCCGTGTACAAATTGGACAACCCTTGATAGGATGTTAATGCGTAAGTCTCGACCCCATCTATCCCCCCATTATCGCCAATGAGTAAACAACGTTTCTTACTCTTTATGATTTCCCTGTTATGGCTGACAGCGGTGATCGGTGGTTACTACGTCAGCCACAAGCCGATCACGCCGCAGATCGTCCTGGCGTGGCTGAGTCATGGCTGGAGTCTGCTTGCGGCGCTGATGTGGCTCTCTCTAGCCGGGGGGCTGGGGGCGCGCCTGTACCCCGCCTCGGATACGCCTCCTCTTACGCGCCTGGCGTTGCAGGTCGCTGTGGGCCTGGGTGTGTGGAGTGTGATCGCGCTGATCTGGAGCGGGTTGATTGGGATCAACCTCGGCTGGGCTCTGGGGATGATCTCCCTCGGGGGGGCGCTGCTCTGGCGGGATGTGATCTCCTGGTGGCGAAACTGGGCTGCGCTGCCCCCCTTTTGGCGGGAGGCCGGTTCCCTGGGGCGGGGCATCGCCCTGGGAGTGGGATTGATCTTCCTGTTCACCCTGCCAGTCGCCCTCGCGCCGCCGCTGAAATTCGATGCCCTGGTCTATCATCTTTCTCTGCCGCAGGAAACCCTGCTTACCGGGCGGCTTGTTTATGATCCTGCCAACATGTTTTGGGGAATGCCGCAGGCGGCGCAGATGGGCTATCTGCTGGCGATGGCGCTGGGCGGCGCGCCTGCCGCTGCCGCCCTCGGCTGGCTTGTCGGTCTGACCGCGGTCATCGGTCTGTTGGGGTTCAGCTCGACGCGTTTTGGCCGCCGGGCTGGATGGGTGACGGTCGCCGCGTTGCTGGGGGGCTATTCGCTGGCGGCCTCTCTTTCCTGGGCCTACGTGGACTGGCACACCATCCTCTTCGGGTTTTCGGCGTTGGCTTTGTTGGAGTGTTGTCTGGCGGCGGATGACTCGCGTACGCTCTGGCTGGCCGGGATCTTCGCCGGGTTGGCTATTGGCACCAAGTACACTGCAGGCGTAGTCTGGTTGGGCGGCGCAGTGGTATTGGCGACGGCGGGAAAACCCTCGCGTTTCAAGTTGTTGTTGATTTTTACCCTGGGGGCTGCGCTGGCGGTGTTCCCCTGGTTGTCGAAGAATCTGGCGGCGACAGGCAACCCATTCTATCCTTTTGGTTATCCGGCTGGAGCGATGACTCCGTTGCGCCTGTCGCTCTATCAGCAGCAACCTATCGAGGGGGGCTGGTTGGATTTCTTCCTGTTGCCCTTGCGGGCGACCTTCTACGGTGTGGAGAACGCTACCCTGTTGGGCAGGCCGGGATATAACTCCTCCCTGGGGCCGTTGCTGCTGGGGTTGGCTCCACTGGCTTTGCTCTGGCGGGGGAAGGCGAAAGAATGGGGGTTTGTGCGCAGGGTTGGATTATTTTCTCTGGTCGGATGGATCGTTGGGGGGCTGGGGGGCCGTTTCTACGGGCATTTGATACGCACGCATTTGTATTTTGCGATCTTCCCGGCTTTGGCTTTATTGGCCGGGGCGGGTTTCGCCGCGCTGGGCAATCTGCGCCTTCCAGGGGTGCGGACAGCGCGGCTGGGCGGCGCGCTGGTATGGCTGGCGCTGGGCTTCAACCTGGTGCAGATCGGGGAGGAAACGTTGGAAAGAAGAGCCTGGGAAGTCCTGTTGGGGACGCGCACACCGGAACAATATCAAATAGATAACCTGGGCTGGTACGCCCCTGCGATGGAGGCGGTGCGCGATCTGCCCGAAGGGAAGCGGGCGCTGTTATTGTGGGAGCCGCGCGGTTTCTACTGCGCCCCGCGCTGCGACCCCGATGAGACTCTCGATCACTGGATGGACGCCCTGCGCACCTTTGGGAGCGCGACAGCAGTATTAGACGACTGGCGGGCGCGCGGTTACACCCATCTGCTCTTTTACGATTTGGGTGTGGAATTCATCCGCGCTTCTGATAGCCGCTATCAGCTTTCGGAGTGGATCGCTCTTGATGGGATTCTGGCCGATTTACCGGCGGTGGAGCGCTTCGGTGAAGGCTACACCCTCTACGCGTTGGAGTCGCCATGAGTCGCCGGATGATGGTCTCTCTGTTCCTGCTGGGGATAGCGATACCCGGGTCGGTGGGTGCCTTCCAGTCTGCGCCGGGCTATATGGACGCCGAGTATTACTACGCAACCAGCTTACAGCTTGCCGGCGGGCAGGGCTTTACCGAACCGTTCTTGTGGAATTACCTGGATGATCCTCAGGGGCTGCCACACCCCTCTCATGTTTATTGGCTGCCATTGACATCTCTTCTGGCCGCCTTGGGAATGTCTCTATCTGGAAATTCGAGTTTCGTTGGTGCGAAAATCGGGTTTATCGTTTTGGCTGGTCTGATCCCACCGCTGACTGCCGGGATCGTCTACGCTCTGACCGAGAAGCGGTATTCCGCCCTCCTGGCCGGCTTGTTCGGGATCTTTTCGGTTTTCTATCTACCCTATTTCCCCACAACCGATACCTTTGGGTTGTATATGATTTTCGGGGGACTGTTCTTTCTCCTACCAACCTCGATAAAGAATGACCTCGCCCGAAACATGATTTACGGCATCATCGCCGGCTTAATGTACCTCACTCGCGCCGATGCGTTGCTCTGGCTGCTGGTTGCTTTTGTGATGGCGTCATATAGAAATGTAATACGTAAAACGTTCGACAATTTACGTTTCACGTTTCACGTTTCACGTTTTACGCTCGTATTGATCGGTTTCTTCCTCATC
Organism: Chloroflexota bacterium; assembly: GCA_016865865.1. Taxonomy (GTDB): domain Bacteria; phylum Chloroflexota; class Anaerolineae; order Anaerolineales; family UBA11858; genus NIOZ-UU35. The sequence continues at coordinate 22,107 of VGOC01000022.1, read as the reverse complement.
GCTGTTCCCTGGCTCATCCGCAACCAACTCGTTTTCGGTACTCCCTTTTCTCCCGGTGGAGAAAAAGCATTATGGTTCACCAGCTACGATCAGTTATTTGCCTACCCCGCTGACCAAGTGGGCTTCGATCAATGGTGGGCCTCTGGTCTGGCTGAAATCATTCGTGTGCGCCTCTGGGCTTTGGGGCAGAATTTGCAGACGGCGATTGCCGTGCAAGGTTCTATCTTCCTGGTTCCATTCATCCTGGCTGGTGGGTGGCATTTGCGCAAAGACTTCCGCGCGCAGGTCGGCGCCCTGGCGTGGCTGATTACCCTGGCTGCCATGACCCTGGCTTTCCCCTTTGCCGGCGCCCGGGGTGGATTTTTCCACTCAGGCGCTGCTTTGCAGCCGCTGCTCTGGGCATTGGCCGCAGTTGGCCTCGAGGAGTTTCTTTCCTGGGGCAGCCGCGTCAGAGGCTGGCATATCGGACAGGCGCGCCGGGTTTTTGCGTCGGCATTGGTGGGTTTTGCATTGGCGCTCTCGATTTTCGTTTTCGGCCAGCGGGTGATCGGTTGGGGCGCAGGAGGCCAGATGTGGGGCGGCGGCCAAGAAACCTATCGCCGCCTCGACGATATATTACTTAAGCTTGATATTTCTCGTTCGGAGATCATCATGGTCAATAATCCGCCTGGTTTTTATATCGCCAGCGGACGCCCGGCCATTGTCATCCCTGATGGAGATGAAGGGACTTTGTTATCGGCTGCCCAACGATACCAGGCGAAGTACGTGATCTTGGAGTTCAATCATCCTCAAGGCCTGAACGATCTCTACGGCCACCCTGACCAGAATCCCGCCCTCCAACTTCTTTGGAGCGACGATGATATTTATTTCTTTGTGTTCACTGAATAAACTCGTACTCGTAGTTTTTTCAGTAGACTCATCACTGACTACTGCCTATGTCTCGTCGAATGCTTGTCTTCCTCGCTGTCCTTTCCGTGGTCTCCCTCGGCGGCTACATCCTGTTTAGCTGCTTGTTCTTTCGTATAGGTTTTCCCCTGGATGACGCCTGGATTCATCAGACCTACGCTCGAAACCTGGCGTGGGGCGGAGAATGGGCTTTGATCCCGGGTCAGCCCTCGGGTGGTTCGACGGGGCCATTGTGGGGGGTGATGCTCGCCCTGGGCCACGCTCTGCGCCTTGGGCCTTATCTCTGGACGTTCATCCTGGGAGGGTTGATTCTGTTCGGGATGGGGGTGTTGGGCGTTTTTCTATTCCGGGTTCTTTGCCCTGAACGAAAGGAGTGGGCGATCTGGGGTGGGGTTCTTTTGATCGTTGAATGGCATCTGGTTTGGGCAGCGGGTTCAGGCATGGAGACATTGACCTTCGCACTGCTGGCTATGATTACCCTGGGATGTCTGGTTGTCATCGGAGAGCAGTTCCGGCGGGGTGAGCGCATCGGGAATTGGGTTTGGTTGAGCCTCGGCGCGCTGGCTGGACTGAGCGTGTGGCTGCGCCCTGACGGCATGACCTTGTTGGCGCCCGTGGGATTGTCGGTCATAGCGTTTTCCATGCCGTGGCGAGAGAGAATGACTGCGTGGTTTTCGATGGGCACTGTGTTCCTGATCGTGTTTGTCCCCTACCTTTTCTTCAATGACCAATTGGCTGGCGCATGGTGGCCGACCACGTTCTTTGCCAAGCAGGCTGAATACGCCTTTCTGCAGCGAATCCCATTATGGAAACGTTGGCTCGATCAGGCAGTGTTGCCGTTGATCGGTGTGGGCGCGCTGTTGCTGCCCGGGTATGTTGCGATCATCGTTGACGCGATCCGGCGGAGGCGTTGGGAGTTAACGATCCCTGTTCTGTGGATGTTGGGTTATCTCCTGATGTACGCCTGGCGACTGCCGGTGACATATCAGCATGGGCGATATATCATCCCCATGATGCCGGCCTTCTTCTTGTGGGGTTTTGCTGGTATGGCAAAGGTCGTGCTACCTGGCTCCTCGAAACTGTTCATCCGTGTGCTCAACCGGGCCTGGATTGGGGCGACCGCAGCACTACTTATAGCCTTCTGGTGGATCGGGGCGCGGGCGTATGCCCGTGATGTCGCGGTCATCGAGAGTGAGATGGTGACGATTGCTTATTGGATCGCCGAAAACACGCCTCCCGACGCGCTGGTCGCTACCCATGATATCGGCGCGCTGGGCTATTATGCAGACCGTTCCCTCGTAGATCTGGCTGGATTGATCTCCCCCGAGGTAATCCCTTATCTTTGGGATGGCGAACGCCTTGGAGAATATCTGAATGCCCGGGGTGCGGATTATCTGGTCATCTTCCCAGGATGGTACCCCGCCTTGATAGCGCCTCTCACCCCCATCTTCCAGACTGATGCCCCCTTCAGCCCTGATTTGGGTGGCGAGAATATGGCTGTCTATCCCTGGAAGGTTCCGTAGTGTGCACGCAAAAGGTGTCATAAGAATTCCCGAAAAAGGGGTGTGGGGCGTGTGAAGCACTCCCCACACCCCTTTTTCGGACGATACCCTGACAAGTCTTGCGTGTACAAGTTCTGCAAATTTTATTGCCTATGTAGTACTCCTGTGCTATACTGACGGTAGACAATTCGCCAAATTCAAAAGCAGGGATCCTATGGATACATATAAAGTTGCTATTGTTGACGATCATCCGCTTTTTCGCCAGGGCGTGGTGAATACGATCTCGCTGGAGAAAGAGATCGAGGTTTTATGCGAGGCCTCGGATGGCGAAGAAGCCCTGGCCTTGATCAGGGAAAAGCGCCCGCAGGTGGTTGTCCTGGATGTGAACTTGCCGGGGATGAACGGGCTTCAAGTGACGCGTGCCATACGGGATGAAAGCTTACCCACGCGCGTGGTGCTGGTGACCGCTTACGATGATGTCGAGCAAGTTGTCCACGCCATGCGTACTGGGGCAGCGGCATATTGCCCCAAGGATATACGACCCGAGGAATTGGTCGAGGTGATCCGGCGTGTCGCCGAAGGGAAGTACGTCATCGGGGGCACCGTTCTGGGAGAACGCGAGCTGAATAGCTGGTTGGAAAGACATTTGGAGGATGAGTTAGGCGCTCACCGGGATCCTGGCGAGCCGCTGCATCCCTTGTCGAACCGGGAGATGGAAGTTTTGTCGTATGTCACCCAGGGGATGAGCAATAAGGAGATTGCCATCGGGCGTATTTCAGTTTGGGGGCGAGTTGTAAGCCCGGCCCCACATTTTGTCAAAACGACTACTCAAAATAGCTGAACGAATGGGCAAAAGACGTTCAGCTCCCTTGCGGCCCCACCGCATTCCCGATCCACAGAAACGTGCTTTGTACTGTTTGGCTGCGCTTTCCACCATGCCACTCCCAATGGGATACCCTTCACTACGCATCTCCAGATAATTCATGCGTTTGCGATTGTTGTGAAAGTAACCGACTTGCTTGTGAATGTCTTCAGATTTCTTTGGTTGATTGGTCGCTTGCCGCTTGAGGGCGGTGATCAATTTGTCGACATGTCCTTGATAGAGTTTCGTTTCCCAGCGGCGATACCAACGCCGAGCAGCAGATGTCCCTTCCCCGTACAGGATGCGGGCGGCTTCGGCTAAATGTTCAGTGGCATGATACCAATCGACCAGTTGGTGACTGTCATAGAAGTGCTCATCAACCAAGTTCCAAATCCATAGTGCCCCATCCCCGATTGTCAAGCTATCTTCGGCCTGCATCCAAAATCGTTGGCGAGCTTCTGCCCACATCTGTCGGCCAAAGCGTTCTGGCCCTCCTAGATGGGCTGCATAGCTGTTGTTGCTGGCACTGCCTAATTCGATCTCTTCCTGGGTATGTTGATCGTAGTGAAGGCGTTGGGTAACATCAAATACACAGCCAACTTTCAATTCTTTCCACCCTTCATCTCGGATATGCACCATGGTACCGTCCATGGCTACGCCCATACGCTCCAGAGAATGGTTAGGGTCGGGGGTAGGCTCTTCAAGTTCATAGGCCTTCACTTGCTGCAAATCTTCGATCTCTTGAAACTTCTCTCCCCAGCGTTCCACCCGCCGCCAGACACTGCTGCGCGAGATATCTACCTGCCCCACTTTTTGCATAATCTCTTCTACTTGCGAATACGTCACTATTCCACTCAGCCACACGGCTTGTTTAGCAATCTGTTCACTCCAGTGTCTTTCCCATAGCTTCAACTGCTCATCCATGGGGAAAAAACCCTCGCCGACAGCGGGGACAGTAGTAATAACTCCTCTCGATCTTCACCTCTCCTACCCGTGTTTCAACATCGTTTGACTTCTGCCCTTTATTTTCCATTTCCTTTTCACATTCAGGGCAGGGCATCCTTTCCGCAGGTTGTCTTCTCTCCTGCCGAGCTAGCAACGTTTCGGCCATCCGTTTCCCCATTCGCTTTCTCAATTTCAAGACAATATTTTCGATTTGCGCCATGTCCGGCTCTGGCGTGTTTTCATCCCAGGCGATCAATTCATCAAATAGTTCTTCGGCCTCCGCCAGGTACTCCGCTTTCAGCTTTGATTGGCTCTTTTTCATGGATCATCTCCTTATCATAGATGACCCTATTTTCCCACATTCTCCCCCCAAAACTGAAACGCACCCATTGCCATCTTGCTGAAGATCAGTTATCAGACGGTCAAGAATCATGTCACTTCGATATTGCGTAAGTTGAGCGTTGATGATCGTACCCAGGCCGCGGTGTATGCCCTGCGGCGGGGTTGGTTCCGTCTGTACGATCAAGAAGAAATGAAATCCAAAGATACCCAGGAGTAACGAGGATGGTATTCGGAAGTAAAGGTGTTCCCCAAGCTGGTCCATGGGATAAGCTGAGAGAAGATTTCGAGAACGAACTCGAAGAAGCCCAACAGGCTTTGAAAGACATCGCGATCAAGTTGCAGCAAAGCCAGGTCGAAGTTGGTAAGCTGGCGGAGCGGAATGCTACCATTGCCGCCCAACTACAAAAAGTCCAGAGTCAATCAGATGCCTTTCTGCCGCTGGAAGTGCGTCAGGTATATGATGGGGCGTTAGAGACTCAGCAACGCCTGTTTTTGATGCGCGGCCAGGTTGACAGGCTCAATAGCGATAAGAAACACATCGAGAACTATATCAACGCATTGGAAAGAGTCGCTGGCTTGTTGAGGGATGGCGTAGCTGCCCCTGCGCGAGGCGCCAGCAAGGAGGCCTTCACCATGATCGAGGCCATCATTCAGGCGCAAGAGGCTGAGCGTCAGAGGTTGTCTCGCCAGATGCATGATGGGCCAGCCCAGGCATTGTCCAACTTCATCCTCCAGTCTGAGATCGCTATGCGGCTCTTCGATCTGGATCAGGATCAAGCCCGCGAGGAATTGACCGCCCTGAAAACATCCGCCACTGCCGCATTCCAGCAAGTGCGCAACTTCGTCTTCGAGTTAAGGCCGATGATGCTGGATGACCTGGGGTTGATTCCCACCCTGAAGCGGTATACAGAGGCCTTCAAGGAGCAGACGAAAATCAAGGTTGACCTGACGATCAGTGGCCTGGAGCGTCGCCTGGAATCGTACATCGAAGTGATCATCTTCCGATCTCTACAAGACTTATTAGGATTTTCCCACCGGCAATGCCAGGCAACCCAGATAAAGATCAATATGGCTATCGAAGAAAATATCGTCAAAGTTACCCTCGAGGATAATGGCAACGTCTTCGATGTGGATGAAGTTTTCAAAGGGAGCGGCATTTCCATCAAGGCGATCAAGGATCGCATCGAAATGCTGGGCGGTTTCATGGATGTGGAAAGCACGGTCGGCAAGGGAGGGTATTTCGTTTTTCAGATCCCGGTCGGCATAACACACCAATCGGTATTTACAGAACTGTAAGTATTCCCTATTGATCTCTAACGTAGTTTTGCTATAATGAAAGAGACTCTTCGTAGTCAATCTTAGAAGAAAGGAGGTAGTAAGCCATGTTGTTCGCACCGAAAGAAAAAGGCCAAGGTCTGGTAGAGTATGCGTTGATTCTTGTTTTAGTAGCCGTAGTCGTGATTGTTATTCTCGCTCTGCTCGGCCCCGCCATTGGTAATGTCTTCAGCAACATCATCAGCAACATCTAAACATTGACCCGTAAGACATGTTTTTTCATCAAATAAGGTCCTGCTTTGGGGCAGGGCCTTATTTGGTTCATTGGAGGCATCTTAGGGGTGGAAATTATTTACAATATCAGGTAGACTATATGTGTTATATCTCACCCCGGAATGCGAGATCTGGGCACCGATCTTGCATACAATCGGGGAACGAAATGGTGATAGCATCAATCTATTTAACTAACCAACGAATTGGGAGGCTATCATGCGCCGAGGACGAGTCTTCTTCTATTTAGCCGCAATCTTGATCCTGGTATTGGTGGCTGTCTTCGTGTTTTCCCAACGACTCCAACAGCCCTCTGGAGCGGAAATTACCGGAGCAGAACCGACGCCAGTGGTGGATCTGGTAGAGATCGTCGTGATCACTCAACCAACGCCACGCGGAACCGTGTTGAACGAAACCATCCTGGGGATGATTGCGTTGCCCCGGGATGTGGTCATCGAGGGAATGTTTACCGATATGGCTCTCGTGGTCGGTAGACAGGCCAAGTTCGACCTCGACTCTGGGATACCCCTGACAGCCAGTATGCTCGTGGATACGGCCGATCAGCTTTCGGCGAGAGGATCGTTAGCTGCGTTATCCATCCCGCGCGGAATGGTGGCTATTTCGATCCCGATCAGCCGGCTTTCGAGCGTGTCGTATGCCCCTAAGGCCGGCGATCATGTGAGTGTGATCGCCTCGATGCTCTTCCTCGATTTAGACAGCGAGTTCCAGACGAGTCTGCCGAATCACATAAGAGGAATCGCTGGGCCTTATACCGACCCTGAAACCGGTCAAGCCTTCATGACGATTACGATCGAAAAACCCACAGTCGAAATGGCAACGGCGTTTCCATTCTACGGTCGCACAGAGCTTGAGCCAATCCTGAACGAACTTGCTTATATCGCCCCAGGTGAGTTACAGAGGCCGCGACTCGTTACCCAGATGGTGCTTTATGACGCCGAGATACTCCAGGTAGGGGATTTCCCGCTTGTCGAAGAGGAGAGAGCAGCGGCATCAGAGGGAGTTACGGCTGCTGACGCCGAAACTGCAGCCGCTGAAGCAGCGGTAGAAGCTGCCCAGCCTCAGGTTGGCGAGGCGCAGGAGGCCGCGCCCGCCGTTCCTCCTGATGTGATTACCATCATCGTGACCCCTCAAGATGCTGTGACGGTTAACTATCTGCTCTATAGCGGCGCCGAGCTTACTCTGGCTCTCAGGTCGTCGAGGGACGATACGATCACGACCACAGAGGCTGCAACTTTACAGTTCCTGCTGGATGTATATAATATTCCTATCCCGGCGAAATTGCCTTATGGGATTACCCCAAGGATTGACGAGTTGGTTCCGCCGGTTTTGGAAAACGATATTCCACCTGTCGAGCAGTAGAAATGTTCGAGTCGATTCTTTCGGAGATGATTAATGGCTGATGGCGACACAATCCGAGTCATCATCGTAGATGATGTGCGTGAGACTCGGGAAAACATACGAAAGCTATTACGATTCGAAAACGACATAGAAGTTGCTGGAGTCGCCGCAACTGGTCGAGAAGGAATACAGTTGGCCAGGGATGTGTCGCCGGATGTTGTCCTTATGGATATCAACATGCCTGACATGGATGGCATCGCGGCGACAGAAAATATTCTCAAAGAACTTCCCTATATTCAGATCGTCATCCTGTCCGTCCAGGGGGATCCGAACTACATGCGTCGGGCTATGTTGGCGGGCGCGCGCGATTTCTTGACCAAACCTCCCATGGTGGACGAGTTGATCGCCGCCATACGCCGGGCGGGGCAGATGGCGCATGAAGAAAAGAAGAAAAAAGTCGAAGGCCGTTATCCGCTCGATGCCAGCGGCCTGGCTGCCCGCGCAGAATTTGCGATGCAAGCGGCTTCCTATGGGAAGGTTGTCGTCCTGTACAGCCCAAAGGGTGGCGTGGGATGCACAACTCTGGCTACGAACCTGGCCGTAACGCTGCATAACGCCGAAACCCCGGTTGTGATCGTAGATGGTAATTTACAGTTTGGCGACCTGGCCATCGTGCTGAATCAACGCGGCAAGAACAGCGTCGCTGATCTTGCGCCCAGGGCGGATGAACTGGATGTGGAGATCGTCGAAGAGGTGTTGATCACGCATCGCGACACTGGCCTGAGGCTCCTGGCGGCCCCCCAACGCCCAGAGTACGCTGAAGGCGTTACTGGAGATCAGTTCGGGAAGATATTGGCCTATCTGCGAAGGATGTACTCTTATGTTATCGTGGATGCCGAATCTGCTCTCTCCGATATTGTGTTGAGCGCATTCGATGCCAGTTCGATGATCGTTCTGGTAGCCAATCAAGATATCCCCTCGATCAACGATGCGCGTCTCTTCCTGGAGTTAGCCGGTGTGATCGGAATCGAGCGTGACCGCGTCTTGTTTGTGCTCAATAAGTACGATAAGCGCATCGCGATAACGCCAGAATCGATTGGTGAGAATTTGAAGAAAGAAATTTCCGTGGTCATCCCCGCCGATGAGCGCGCAGTTCTGCCTTCGGTAAATCGAGGGTCGCCATTCGTTCTTGGCGACAAGAAGCGCCCCATTGTCAGAGCGATACTTACCCTGGCAGAAACAGTTCGGCAGCAATTGGCCGAGATCGAAGTCGCGCACGAGGCGGCGAACTAGGAAGCGTGAACTATGTCTTTACTCAGGCGAATCGAGCAAGGCCAAACGGGGCCAGGCGAAGACAGCGGTCAGGTTAGAGTGGGTTCTCTGCAATCGCGCCGGGTTGCTCCGCCGGATGGGGATGCTCAACGCGATACCTATTTCGACCTCAAAACCAGGGTACAAAACCGGCTTTTGGCAGAGTTAGACCCATCCACAGATGTGACTCAGGTCGGGGTCGTCCGGGGGACGATTCGAGATTTGTTCGAGCAGGTGCTCACCGAAGAAAACATCGTGCTCTCCCGGCAGGAGAAGCATCGTCTGTTCGAACAGATCGCTGCTGAAATCTTGGGCTTTGGCCCGCTCCAGGGATTGCTGGAGGACGACGAAATCACCGAAATCATGGTCAATGGGCCAAAGAATATCTACATCGAGAAGCGAGGCAAACTCAACCGTGTCCCGCTTTCCTTCGAGAGCGACGAGCATGTGATGCGCATCATCGAACGCATCGTCGCTCCTCTCGGTCGCCGAGTGGACGAATCCAGCCCCTACGTGGATGCTCGCCTGCCTGACGGTTCGCGTGTCAATGCGGTCATTCCACCCATCTCCTTAGTCGGCCCAACCCTGACGATTCGCAAGTTTTCCAAAAACCCCATCACCATCGAGCAGTTGATCAAGTTTGGTAGCCTCACGCCAGAATCCCTTCAGTTTTTGAAATCTTGCGTAGAGGCTCGTTTGAACATCATCATCTCGGGCGGCACCGGTTCGGGGAAGACGACTCTCTTGAATATCCTCTCCCAGTTCATCCCAAGTGATGAACGCATTGTCACCATAGAAAACGCTGCAGAATTGCAGCTTCGCCAGGAGCATGTCGTCACCCTCGAGTCCCGTCCACCCAATATCGAAGGCAAGGGCGAGATCACCATCCGACAACTGGTGGTCAACTCCCTGCGCATGCGGCCAGATCGCATCATTGTAGGTGAGATCCGCGACGAAGAAGCCCTGGACATGTTGCAGGCCATGAACACCGGTCACGATGGCTCGATGACCACCGCTCACTCCAACAGCCCTCGCGATACCCTTGCCCGTATCGAAACCATGGCTCTGATGGCGGGCATGGAATTACCCGTGCGCGCGATACGGGAGCAGATCGCCTCGGCTATTGATTTAGTCATCCATCAGGAGCGACTCCGGGATGGCACTCGTAAGGTGGTCAATGTGACCGAGATCAGCGGCATGGAAGGCGATGTGATTACCATGACGGATATCTTTGCTTTCGAGCAGCGAGGCATTGACGAAGGTCAGGTGGTGGGTGATCTGCGACCGACGGGATTGAGGCCGAAAGCGATCAGCCAGATCGAAGCTACTGGCATCCATTTGCCGCCATCGATTTTCGGCGTCGGACCGCGCCGTGGATATTAACCAACGGAGTATAGTTCCATGCAATTACTGTTGATCGGTGGAGGAGCGCTCATCTTGCTCCTGCTAATCGTCGGGATCGTTATCTCCATGAGGGGAAGGCAATCGCTTGTCGAGGAGCGCCTCACTGATTACGTCGGTGAGGAGTTATTTCGAGATGCGGCCGGGGAGGCGAGGACCTCTCCGGTATCCGATTGGGTCAACGTTCAAGTTACCGGGACGCAATGGGGGGGCAGCGTTGCGCGCAATCTGGCCCAGGCGGATCTAAAACTGAAACCCGGCGAGTATCTTGCGCTCATCGTCATTGCGATCATCGGTGTTGCTTTCGTGGCCTGGTTCTTTGGTGGGCGATCAATCGTCTCTGCCCTGATCGGCGCGATTGTAGGTTTTTTCCTGCCGCGCTTCTATGTCAATCGTCAGAAAAACAAACGCTTGCAAACCTTCGGAGAGCAGTTGCCAGATATGCTTAGCCTGATGGTCAATGGTTTGCGGGCGGGTTTCTCCACTGCGCAAGCCATGGAAGCAGTCAGCAAAGAGATGCCCTCGCCGCTATCCGATGAGTTCAAAAGAGTGGTGCAGGAGATGCAATTAGGCTTGCCGACGGAAAGGGCTCTCGAAAACATCTTGCGCCGTATCCCCTCTGAAGACCTGGATTTGATTGTTACCGCGATCAATGTGCAGCGTGAAGTCGGCGGCAACCTGGCGGAGATATTAGACACCATCGCGCATACCATTCGAGAACGAGTGCGCATCAAGGGTGAAATTCGCGTGCTCACAGCCCAGGTCATGTATTCGGGACGTTTTCTTGCGTTATTGCCTTTCATCCTATCCAGTATCATCTGGTTCGGAAATCGGGAATATGTGATGTCCGTCTTCAGCCCCGAGACGATCTATTGTGGGGTGGCGATTTTTGGCTCGGCGCTCATGCTGGTTGGTTTGGGCTACTTTGTTATGATGCGTATTGCCGATATCGAGGTATAGCGATAGTACCCTAGACCGGTTTGGTTCCGGCCTGCCCTGAGCAAAGCCGAAGGGCTCGTCCGGGTGAGGTATGAGTCTATGAATGTCGTGGTGATTTTGATCATCGTGGGTGTGATCGTTGTGGGGGCGATTGCCTTAGTGATCGTGGGGATTCGGGACCGCGAAGGCCGCGCTGATCCACTCCAGGAGCGTCTGGCCGAGTTCGTGGAACGAGGCGAGTTGGCCTCTCTCGAAGAGATCGAGATGTCTCAGTCGTTGGCGGATCGTATCATCATTCCGATGGCGCGCCGCTTCGGCGAGATCGCTCTGCGTTTCACCCCTCAGAACGCGCTTGAAGATACCGCCCGAAAAATCGAATTGGCTGGCAACCCTCGAGGTCTCGAGCCTACTTTGTTCTGGGCCGGGCGATTTGGAGCGGCGATTGGCATTGCTGCGCTCCTGTTCTTCATCTTATCCATCAGCTCGATTGATTGGAGCTGGGGCAGGAAAATCATCATCGTGGTTCTCTTCACCCTGTTGGGTTTTTATGTGCCATCGCTTCTGCTGAATAGTCGCATTCGCCGCCGGCAAGATGATATCCGCAAAGCCCTCCCTGACGCCCTGGATTTGTTGACCATTTGCGTCGAGGCAGGCTTAGGTTTCGATGGCGCTATGGCGAAAGTCAATGGGAAGTGGGATAACGAACTTTCCCTGTCTCTTGGCAGGGTATTGCGCGAGATCCAATTGGGAAAACTGCGTCGTGAAGCCCTGCGCACGATGGCCGACCGCATTGATATCCCGGAGATGACCAGTTTCGTAGCCGCCATCATTCAAAGCGAGCAATTGGGCGTCAGCATGGCTAAGGTATTGCGTATTCAGGCCGATCAAATGCGCATTCGTAGGCGTCAGGCCGCCGAAGAGAAAGCCCAGCAAGCGCCGATCAAAATGCTCTTTCCAATGGGATTATTGATCTTCCCATCTCTGTTGATTATCTTGTTAGGCCCCGCAGCGGTGCAGTTGATGCGCTCCGCCCTGGGTGCGATGTTCTAAGTCATTGCGAAATAGTCACTACTCGACCAGAAGTCTTGCTCTGGAGTCCATTGATGCGATATGAGTGGTATCGATGGCGTTGGGCGGCTCTAGATTGGTTGTTTCCGCCCACCTGTGGGGGATGTGAAATGCCTGGCGAACGTTGGTGTCGCGATTGTCAAGTGAAAATCGCGCCCGTCGCGCCCCCCTTTTGTGAGCGTTGTGGTCAGACTACCTCTGGGGGTGGGTTGTGCGACCGGTGCATCTCCTCGCCTCCAAAGATGACAGCCATCAGGTCTTGGGCTGTTTTCGACGGCCCAATCCGAGAAGCCATGCATCGTGTCAAATATCGGCGCGATGTCGCCCTGGCCGAAGCCCTCAGCCGACCTCTGGTGGGATACGTTCGTGATCTGAACTGGCATTTGGATATCATCGTCCCAGTTCCTCTCAGCGCAAAACGAATGAAGGAGCGCGGTTACAACCAAGCAGCGTTGCTGGCGAAACCTCTGGCCCTGGGGTTGGGTTTAAAGTACTGTGATAAAGCATTATCGCGGGGACGGGACACTCGTTCCCAGGTTGGACTGAGCCTCGACCAACGTCGCCAAAATGTCCATGGCGCTTTCAGCGCTTCGAAGTCTATGGTTTCAGGGAAAGCTGTGTTGGTCGTTGACGATGTCGCCACAAGCGGCTCTACGCTGGATTCCTGTGCAGAAGCGCTCTGGCATACTGGCGCGGAGAACGTTTATGGAATGACGCTGGCTCGTGCAGTTCTATCCTCGAAATAAAATCGGAGGTATACCATGGCGATAGAAGTCAAATTATTCGTACGTGATCTAAAACTGACCGACCGAATGCAAGAGTATGTAGATAAGAAAGTTAGCAGATTAGATCGTTATATCAACAACATCAGCGAAGCGCGCGTCGACCTGGCTCATGTCAAATCCGCCCGTGACGCCGGCGACCGATACGTGGCGCAGGTCACGATTCGCGGCAAGGGGTTCATCCTGCGATCCGAGGAGCGCTCCGATGATATTTTCACCGCCCTGGATATGGCGGTTCCGAAGATTCAGCGACGTATAGAACGGTACAAAGGAAAGCATTACCAGCAGCGGGGCGACGGCATATCTGCTGCTGACGCCGATACCACTGAGACAATCCATATTGACGAGGAGGGCGAAGATACAGAGATCGTCCGCCGCAAGCATTTCATCCTCACCCCCATGGATGAAATGGAGGCCATCGAGCAGATGGAACTGCTCGGCCATGAAGACTTCTTCTTGTTCCTCGATGCCAACTCAGGGCAGATCAACGTGCTCTATAAGCGCCGCGACGGCAAATACGGCGTCATCGAGCCAGAGATCGCCTGACAGAACTGTATAGCCCCTCCATACCCCAGTCCTATTGACGTGGGCGCATACTCAATGTACGCTTTATAGCAGAGCGTATCCTTTCGATGTTCTAGGAAACGCGGGTCTGGTTGTCAACCTGACCTATGATATAACGATTATCGGGAAGATACGCGGGGCGTGTTTGTGAGCTGGCAGGCGCGCCGCTTTGTGTAAGGAAGAACAGAATGAAGAGTAATACTCCAGGTGCAAGACTCACCCAGAACTTAGATCATGGCAGCAAGGCTCAGGGCATGGTGGAATTCGCCCTGGTGCTGCCTATCTTGCTGCTGCTGGTCATGGGGATCATCGAGTTTGGACGCTTGTTGTTCATTTATTCGGCTTTGAATACTGCCAGCAGCGAAGCTGTAAGGTATGGTTCTGCGGTGGATGATACAGGGGGAACGCCGCGGTTCGTAGATTGCGCAGGAATTCAGGCTGCCGCAACTCGCATTGGATCTCTGGCGAACCTCACCTCGGTTACGATCAGCTACGATGAGGGGCCAGGCGGAGCGACGATCTCCAGTTCCTGTCCCCCGCCAAACCCGGATGATATCGTTGGCGGGCGAGATCGTGTATCTGTACAGGTTCAGGCCCCGTATCAGCCCATCGTACCGTTTTTGAATTTTATTAGTTTCACGATCAGCGCAGATAGCGCCCGTACGATTGTCAAAGATATCGAGCTTGGAGAAGGCGGCGCGCCTGGCGGAGGGGGTGGCGGAGGGGGCGGCGGCGGAGGGCTGCCTACAGTCAGTTTCACTTCGAGCGCCCAGTCGGCGCCCGAAGGCGCGGGGACAGCTACCATCACCGCTCAATTGACTTCGACCCTGGCCAGCGACGTGACCGTGCCTTTCACTATCAGCGGAACGGCCACGCAAGGGGGCGGGGACGACTATACCATCACTGCCAGCCCCATCACTATCCCGGCGGGAAGCGCCTCGGCGAATATCGTAATCTCTATCGTAGACGATCTCGACATCGAGGGGAGTGAAACGGTCATCGTGACCATGGGGACGCCTACCAATGCGATCAAGGGCTCCCCCGATGAACACACGCTGACGATTACCGATGACGACAGTGTGCCTGTGGTTTCCTTTGCCCTGGCCAGTCAGAGCGGCGGAGAAGACAGTGTGACGATGCTGGCGCGCGTAGAGTTAGATCATGCCACCGGAAGTGATGTCGGTGTGCCTTTTACTGTAACTGGCTCAGCGACCGGCGGGGGCGTTGATTATAGCATCACTGCCAGCCCGGTGACCATCTCCGCGGGGAGCACCTGGGTGAACATTACCATCACCGTTGTAGATGATGGCGATATCGAAGGCGACGAAACTGTGTTGATCACCATGGAAACCCCAACTAACGCGACCAAAGGCTCGCCCGATGTGCATACGGCGACCATCGAGGATGATGATCTCGCTTTGCCCACTCCAGCGGCCCCAGTCTTCAACGCCGTCAACTGGATTCCGGATGGCAACAAGTGTAAGGATATCACCTTTACCTGGGCGCCGAATGGCGACTGGTCGAGCAACCCCGGCTCGAGTCCCATCCAATATCAACGCTACTTGAACGGTGGTTCGCAGGGGACACAGGCGCCCTCTGATCCCAGCCCCACCACCTGGGTTACCGGCGTTGATTTGAACAACAAGGGTACGGTCACTTTTGGGGCACAGGCGATCTTTTCTGGCGGGCTTGGTTCCGAAATCCTGTCGAAGAGTTATTTGTGCGATAAGGGCTCACTGGTAGAGCAATGAACAGTAATTGTCTCCGTACCGACCATCACAGGGAACAAGGCCAGAGCCTGGTCGAGCTGGCAATCACCCTCGTAGTGATTTTGATCTTGCTGGCCGGGGTGATTGATCTGGGGCGCGCCTTCTTTGCCTATATGGCCCTGCGTGACGCGGCCCAGGAAGCAGCCCTGTATGGTTCTATTAATCCCACTGATTCTCCGGGCATCAATAATCGCGGTATGTCGGTTTTGACCAATCGGGTAGATACTTCTCAGGTCACCATCACGCCGGCGATTTCTGGGGGCGCTTGTGGGAACGGAGTGAACAGTATTTCTGTCACGGTGCATTTCAGTAATTTTGCCATCACCATGCCCTTTTTAGGGACGCTTGTAGGTTCGCAGAGCTTCGACATCACAGCTAGCGTCACCGATACGATCCTCAGCCCACCCTGCCCGTAGTGGAGGTACGAGTATGATACGAAAGCGATCTAAATCCGAGGAAGGCCAGGCTCTCGTTCTCCTGGTGCTGGGGTTTGTGGCGCTCTTGGGATTCGCGGCGCTGGCCATTGACGGCGGTATGGTCTATGCAGACCGGCGGCATGCCCAAAACGCCGCTGATGCTTCTTCGTTGGGCGGCGCTGGAGCAGCCGGCAACACCATGGACAGTCTGGGGGTACATTACGAGAATTTCGATTGCAGCAGTTTCAACGATACAGGCGCCAGTATGGGTCAGGTTCATGTTGCCGCCCTATCGGCTGCCAGCGCCCGGGCCACCACCAACGACTACTCCATTGATTACGATGTTGCCGATCACCATGGCGTCATCGCCTCATGTGTTGACGATGAGAATAAAGGCGCCTATATTGACAAGTATATTGACGTCATCACCGATATCACCCGTGTGACAAATACCACCTTCATTCATTTCGTCTATAGCGGCCCTGTGCAAGAGCAGGTGGAGGCGATAGCTCGCGTGCGACCGCGCACCCCAATGGCTTATGGGCATGCCATCGTCGCTTTGAACGAATCTCCCTGTAGTGGCAACAGCCTCATTGGGGTTAAACTCTCTGGCAGCAGCGATGTGGATATCAACGGCGGCGGCATTTACTCGAATGGCTGCCTGGTTTGCAGCGGCAGCGCTTTTGATGTCGCTGTGCTCGATGGCGGTGTAAATTATACTAACTCGACGACCTGCTCGGGCGGCGACCCGGTTTCGCCCTCGCCCCAACAGGTGACTCCCCTGCCCGATATCACTTTGGTAGCCGATCCGCCGGATTGCGCTGGCCTGCCGAACCGAGGCAGCCATTCTGGCGAAGGCACGATCCAGCCAGGGGTTTATTCCAAGATCACGTTGAGCAATGGCGTTTTGACCATGGAGCCGGGGCTGTATTGCCTGACCGGTTCTCCGAATGCGTTCCGAGCGACGGGTGGTGAACTCTACGGGGATGGGGTCACGATCTACGTGCTGAATGGCGGCGTAGATGTCGGCAGCAATGTCGAACCGATAGACTTGAGAGCCCCCGACGCCTCGCCTGATCCCTCGCCGGCCATTGCAGGCATGTTGATCTATGTAGCTACCGGAAATACCAATGCGGTTCAACTCACCGGGAATAACACGTCGTATTATCAAGGCACGATCTATGCGCCCGAAGGCGATGTTCAGATTTCCGGCGGAAATGACACTTTCCCGACATTCAATACGCAGGTTGTTGGTTACAATGTCGAAATCACCGGCAACGCCACCATCGATATCAACTTCAATGGCGGGGAAAACTATGCCACGCCGCCCAGGTTAGATTTGCAGGAATAGAGCCGAATTCAAGAAGCTAATCTACTCTGAGAGGTGTAGCTTCTGGTGAAAAGCGGAGGTTCAGGCTTCCGCTTTTTGTTTAATCTTTCCCGGCGATCTCGCAGGTGGCGTGCATATAGTAGAAATCCCCCCTCGGCGGGATCAACTCGAAAATCTCGATCACCTTCAAATCGAAATTGCCAATCCGGATGATTTCGCCCACCTCTGGCTTCTTGTCGAAGTTGATGATACCTCCAGGGTGATCGCTCTTTATCACAACATAGCTGACTTTGTAGACGGCCATATTTCATACCCCTTTGCTACGCGCTCTTGATTAGATTGAGGTGGCGAAGTTTGAACGAAAGATCAGCCGCCATATTACGCATCACTGCATAGCCAACATGGGTGTTCCGTTCGCATAATTCCAAAAAATCATCGTTGCGGATCACCTGAACATTCGTGGGGCCTTCGATGGCTCGCACAGTCGCCGAGCGTCTGCCCAGATCGATGAGCGCCATCTCCCCGATGAGTTGGCCTGCGCCCATATGCAGGACAGTGCGGGGGGAGGGCAACCCTGCGCCGAGGACGACTTCGACAGCGCCGCTGGTGATCAGGTAGAACTCCTCGCCGACGTCGCCCTCCGTGACCAGGTCTTCGCCAGCCTCCAATTCTTTCGATTGGCAAATCGCGACGATTTCTTCGAGTTCGTTCTCGTTCAGCCCTCTGAATATTTCCACATCACGGATAAGGTCGAGTAAGTTCATCTTGCCTCCATTTCTATTTCTCTCGTAAAACGTGATCCCCACGCGCTGGATGTGCTCCACCACATCGGGGTCGCTGATCCCATGGAAGATGGACAAATCTATGGTGTAAGGCAGGAGCAAGTCATCGAGATCGCCCATGATTTTGTACAACACATTCAGCGTCAAATCTGCGCCGCCGCACAATGTCAAGTCAATATCCGAGCCGTTCTTGTGGTTGCCTTTGGCGCGCGAGCCGTACAGAACCGCCTGTTCAACCTGAGGGTAGTGAGCCAGGACAGATTGTATTCTTTGGATCGTGGCGTCTTTTAGCCCGTAGCGCATGGTTACTCCGCCTCGCCTTTCAACGAATCAAGTTTGGAGCGTAAGGTCACGAATTCCGAGAAATAGACATTCATGGTATCAGCGGCGATTTTCTCGGCTGTTTCTTCGTTATAGGTATGGCTGGTGAGGGTGCGGCTCTTGATCATATCCATCCATGTCTCGCCATTTTCGATTATGCCGCGCCGGAACGCCAGGCGAAAAGCGTCACGGCTGCCATGAATGGCTGTTTCCCCCTGCGCCTCAAAGTAGTCTTTGAGTGTAGTCCAGGCTAATTCGAACGTGTATTCGAAAGCCTGGATCAATCCTTGTTTTTCCAGTTCATTCAGCTCACCCTTTTCGATAAATTTCGTCAGTTGGCTGAGCGCTTTATTGAAGTTGTTCGAGCGCTGTATCCAGCGTATGTCTTGAGCTGTCATCGTGCTTCTCCGTAATGCGCATACATGATCTTCGAAAGCATCGGGTTTTGGGGAATGGCTGTGATTCGTACACAGATTACGATGAGTCAAAGATTTATGTGCGCAGTACTATTTTACCAGAATTGATGCCTTCTCATGATGCAGGAAAGAAAGACAGGATGTAACAATTCGATCTTGACATAGCCCACGAGAAGAGTATACTATGCCATCTAGGCCCCCCCCATGGGGGCGGGGTCAGGAGGCTGCTATGATGAAACATGAAGACGCAGTACATCGGTTGAAGAACATCGAGGGACATATTCGCGGCATCCAGCGGATGATCGAGGAAGGTCAGTACTGCATTGATGTCATCCACCAGATCCACGCCGCCCAGGCCGCCCTCAACAAGGTCAGCACTATGATCCTGGAAGGACACCTGAATTCTTGTGCGATCACCGCTATCCGCGGCGATAACCTGGAAGACCGTGAGCGCGTCCTCCGCGAGATCGCCGACGTCTTCGACGCCGCCACGAAAGTCTAATTTCCAACTTCCAACCTCCAATATCCAATCCCCAATATCCAAAAAGGAGCCACTCATGACAACCATAACCTACAACATCCCCAATATTAGCTGCGGACACTGTGTTCACACCATCCAGACCGAGGTCGCAGACCTGGCGGGCGTGGAATCCGTCAAGGCTGACGCGGCAAGCAAGAAGGTCGTGATCGTCTTCGACGCGCCAGCGGATGAAGCGCAGATCAAGGCGTTGATGGCCGGGATCAATTACCCAGTCGCGGCGTAATATATTAGGTGTTCCAGTGTCATGTGTTCTGGCGCCGGGCGTCCCGTGTCAAACGAATTATCCGTGGCACTTGACGCTTGATACGTGACACTGGAGAACTTGTCACTTGGCACTTGATACTTGGCACTTGACGCTGGACACTTGGCACTCGACACTCGATACTTGACACTGGAAACGTGACACTCGACACGTGACACGGGAACACATCATGAGCGAAACCAAACAACTCATCCTCCCCGTTACTGGCATGACTTGCGCCAACTGCGTGGCGACCGTCGAACGCGGCCTGAAGAAGCAGGCGGGCGTGCAGGGCGTGGCCGTCAACCTTTCATCGGAACGCGCCACTGTGACCTTCGACCCGGCCGCGGTCGGCCTGGCGGACCTGATTGCCCGCGTCCAAAAATCCGGGTACGGCGTCGCGGCCGGCGAGGCGGACCTGGTCATCAAGCGGCTGGCCGACGACAACGACGCGCGGCGGCTGGAGAAGTCGCTGCTCAAACTGGAAGGGGTGCTGGAGGCGCAGGTTTCGGTCGCCACCGAGCGGGCGCGGGTGCGCTACGTGCCGACGGTGGTGAGCCAGGCCGAGATCCGCGCGGCCGTTTCCCGGTCCGGTTTCGAGGCGGTGGAACTGGGCGGCGAGGCCGAGGATGTGGAAGCGAAAGCCCGTCAATCCGAAATTGACATGCAGCGGCGATTGCTCATCACCGGTCTCATTTTCACCGCGCCTTTGTTCCTTCTTGCCATGGCGCGTGATTTCAGCTTACTGCCTGCGTTCTTCTATGAGGCAGCGCACGGCGGCGGGATGGCCGAGGCCAGGTGGTGGGTCAACTGGCTGATGTTTGGCCTCTCCACACCGGTGCAGTTCTACGTTGGCTGGCACTATTACATCGGAGCATTCAAGGCGCTGCGCAACCGCTCGGCAAACATGGACGTGTTGATTACAATGGGCACTTCGGCTGCGTTTTTTTACTCGGTCGCTGTCACAATCGGGCTTGCCCCTGGGCATGTCTATTATGAGACCGCAGCAGTGATCATCGTGCTCATCCGGCTGGGCAAGTTCTTCGAGGCTCGGGCGAAGGGACGTACATCGGAGGCGATCAAGAAACTGATGGGACTGCGCGCCAAGACAGCGCGGGTGGCGCGCGATGGGACCGAGATCGAGATCCCGACGGACGATGTGCGCGTCGGGGACCTGGTGCTTGTCCGCCCTGGCGAGACTATCCCGGTGGACGGCGTGGTCGTGGACGGACGCTCGGCGGTGGATGAAGCCATGCTGACCGGCGAGTCGCTGCCGGTGGAGAAGGGTCCCGGCGACCCGATCATCGGCGCGACGCTGAATAAGCTGGGCCTGCTCAAGTTCGAGGCAACCAAGGTCGGCAAAGAGACCGCGCTGGCGCAGATCATCCGGCTGGTGGAGGAGGCGCAGGGCAGCAAGGCGCCCATCCAGAAACTGGCCGACCAGGTCTCAGCGGTGTTCGTGCCGATCGTCATCCTGATCGCGCTGGCGACGTTCGCGGCCTGGTTCTTCCTTGGGGAGCCGGGCGAATTCACCCGCGCGCTCATCAACCTGGTGGCGGTGCTGGTCATCGCCTGCCCGTGCGCGATGGGTCTGGCCACGCCGACCGCGGTCATGGTCGGCACAGGCAAGGGCGCGGAGTTGGGTGTGCTGTTCCGCAGCAGCGAAGCGCTGGAACGCGCCGGGCGCGTCAACGTGGTAGTGCTGGATAAGACCGGCACGATCACGAAGGGGCAGCCAGCGGTGACAGAGATGGTCGTCAGCCGTCAGTCGTCAGTCGCCAGTGAAGAACTGCTGCGGCTTGCCGCTTCTGTTGAGAAGGGTTCGGAACACCCGCTAGGCGAGGCGATATGGGCGGAAGCCACGACCCGCGGCCTGACGTTCTCGGAGCCGACTGGCTTCCAGGCAGAGGCGGGGCACGGCGTCTCCGCCGAGGTGGACGGGCGCGCGGTCAGCGTGGGTAACGCCCGCATGATGGAGGCGCGCGGCTATCCGCTGGACGGGCTGGACTCCGAAGTGGAACGCCTCCAATCCGAAGCCAAGACCGCCATGCTGGTGGCCGTGGATGGGCAGGTGCGCGGCGTCATCGCCGTGGCGGATACGCTCAAGGACAGCTCGGTCGAGGCGATTGCTGAACTGCACCGCATGGGACTCAAGGTCGCCATGATCACCGGCGACAACCGAAAAACTGCCGAAGCGATTGCGAAGCAGGTTGGGATTGATATTGTTCTAGCGGAAGTCTTACCGGAAGGGAAGGCCGCGGAAGTCAAAAAGTTGCAGACTGTAGGGGCAGGGCTTGTCCCTGCCCCCGGGCTTGTCCCTGCCCCCGGGCTTGTCCCTGCCCCCGGGCTTATCCCTGCCCCCAGGCGACCGCAAGGGTCGCCCCAACAGGTTGTGGCGATGGTTGGCGACGGCGTTAACGACGCGCCTGCCCTTGCCCAGGCTGATGTTGGCATCGCCATCGGCACTGGCACCGATGTGGCCATGGCCGCCGCGCCGGTCACGCTCATCAGCGGCGACCTGCGCGGGGTGGCGCGCGCCATCCGCCTCTCGCGGCGGACGCTGCGCACCATCAAGCAGAACCTGTTCTGGGCGTTCTTCTATAATGTGATTTTGATCCCTGCCGCTGCGCTCGGCTTCCTGAACCCGATGCTGGCCGCGGGCGCGATGGCCTTTAGCAGCGTCTTCGTCGTAACTAATAGCCTCCGATTGAGAAAGCAGAAAATTGCATAGATGAGTCCACTGCAAAAACTACATGTAGAGGATT
>VGOC01000021.1 GCA_016865865.1 Chloroflexota bacterium | reverse complement strand
GAAAATCACCCCCCAACATATCCAACTGTTTCTGTTGATCCTGGCCCTGAGCCTGTTCGTGCTGGGCGCCGGCGCGCCTGGTGACACTATTATTGGCGGCCGCTAAATGATCCTGCTCCTGGCCGTCGCCGCCGGGCTGATCGCCGGGCTGGCGCGTGCCTGGATTAACAAACGCCCATATCAGGCCCCAGAATTGAAGTGGGTCTGGGTGGTTGTGCTGGCCGTCATTCCTCAGTTGCTGGCTTTTCATTTTTCCGGCGCAGCCAAACGGATCCCCGATGACCTGGCATCCTTCATCCTGGTTGGTTCACAAATCTTATTGTTGTTCTTTGTGTGGGCTAACTGTAAACTGCCTGGGTTCTATGTCATGGGTTTGGGGCTGGGGCTGAACTTGCTAGTCATTGCTCTCAACCGGGGCTGGATGCCAATCAGCCTGGAAACGGTGCAGAGTTTAACGCCAGATGCGCCGCCTGATACCTGGCACATCGGCGAAAGATTCGGTATCAGCAAAGATCTCATTTTGCCGGTGGTCGAGACACGCTTGTGGTACCTGTCGGATCGTTTTTTACTTCCACACTGGTTTCCATGGCGTGCGGCGTACAGTTTAGGGGATATTTTTATCGCTATAGGCGTCTTTTGGTTGCTGTGGGCATCGGGGGCAGCCCATCATCAGGAATAAACGCTTGATCTGTTTCATCTTTCGAAAATGAATTACTAACCCCATTAATCCTGGTTATCGAAGAAAATACGAGGTAAAAGGCTATGACTACTTTTAATGCGCCTGTTCTTGAACATCCAATCAGAACCGCACCTCCAAGCGATGGAAGAGAACTAAGCCGCTTGATTTCCGCTGCAGTGGTGAATCAGCGGTTTTGTCGCTTGCTTCTCTCTGATCCGGCGAAAGCCTTGACGAATGGATACAACGGCGAGGAATTTTATCTAGCGAGTAACGAGCAAGATCTAATCCTCTCCATTCGCGCCGCATCTCTGGCAGACTTCGCTATGCAATTGGTAACGCACCAGAATGGGAAGAGCAGATATGGCAATGGCACCGGTAGCAGTAGTTGGGGAAAGAGACAAGTTCACCAAAAGGTTTGACCATCTCTCGTGGGTTTCCGATAAGCCCATCCTATCGGAGAATGGTGATCTCTCGATGGTTGGCGCACCCCTTGTCCAGTGGATGGTGGATAGGCAAGGGGTATTTATCTTATCCGAAGGCGAAGGGCTTGCCACGTTGGGCCTTGCGCCAGGAGAGGTTGTTGGAAAGTCAGTCTTTGATGTCTATGCTGATGTTCCCCCGATCCTGGAGAATGTTCGCAATGCCTTGAGAGGCCAGACAATCGAAAGCACCGTAGAATTCGCCAACATGGTGTGGGAATGCCGCTATTACCCTATTTGGAATCCTGGTGATGAAATTTTTGGGGTTGTGGGCACCGCGTTCAACATCACCGAGCAGCGCAAGCGGCTGCAAATGCAAGAAGTCCTCGTTAATTTTGCCTCAGCTCTGCGCAGGGCAAGTACTCGCGCGGAGATGCCATCCATCATCCTCGATAGATTGTCCACGATATTGAAGGCTGAGAACACAGCGTTGATTACCCACAATCCACAGAATGGGACATTGACGATCGAGCTTTCACGTGGAGACTGGGGTGTGGTGGACAACACCGCCTTATCGGCGGAAGTACAAACCCGGCTGACTCGAAATTCCAAAAAGATCATCGCCGAAGGTCTACCATTTCTTGACAACGAATTTTCGCTGGCAGCCGACTTCGATGGGATTTTGTCTGTTGCTGGTGTTCCGCTCACTACACAAGAAGATGATGTTGGCGTCTTATGGATAGGTCGGATGTCTCCTTTTACAGACGATGAAGTTCTTCTTCTTCTTGCTGTTGGTGAAATGATTGCCAATGCTCTCCGCCGCGCGGCTCAACATGAAAAGACAGAACGCCGCTTGAAACACATCTCGGCCCTTCATGCTATTGACCAGGCCATTACCGGAAGCCTCGACCTACGGGTCACTTTGAGTATTTTGCTAGATCAAGTTGTAAAACAACTGGATATAGATGCTGTAGATGTATTCCTCCATGAGCCTCAACTACAGAGACTCAAATATTATGATGGACGCGGTTTCATGCACGCAAACAACAGAGATGTATCGCTACGCCTGGGAGAAGGGCTTGCGGGGTGCGTAGCTCTGTCGAGGCAACCCATTTGCATAGCCGGTCTTTCTCGAATGGAAAGTTCCATCGCAGAGAACTCCTATATAAAAGGCGAGAATTTCGTTGTCTATTATGGAGTGCCTCTGATTGCCAAAGGAAAGTTGAAGGGTGTTCTAGAGATCTTCCACCGGAAACCGCTTAATGTCGAAACAGAATGGGTGGATTTTCTGAAGGCTTTAGCAACTCAAGCCGCCATTGCAATCTATATTACTGAAATGTTCGATGATATCCAGCGTTCGAATGTGGAGTTGGATATGGCATATATTGCCACATTAGAAGGCTGGGTACGCGCCCTCGACCTCCGAGATAGAGCCGCTGAGGGTCGCACACAGAATGTAACCCGAAAAACCGTACAACTGGCGCGAGCAATGGGCGTGAGCGAGAAGGATCTGGTTCATGTGCGACGCGGCGCATTGCTTCATGATATTGGCAAAATCGGCGTCCCAGATCACATCCTCAACAAATCCGGCCCGTTGACAAAGAAGGAATGGGAGTTGATGCGAATGCATCCGCTTTACGCCTATGACATGCTCAACCAGATCGAATTCTTGAGGCCCGCATTAGATATCCCTTATTGCCACCACGAAAAGTGGAATGGCGCCGGTTACCCTCAAGGGTTGAAAGCGGAACAGATTCCCCTGGCAGCGCGTATTTTTTCTGTCATTGACGTGTGGGATGCCCTCAATTCTGATCGCCCTTATCGCAAAGCCTGGCCCCCAAAAGCGATACATGAATATGTTGTCGGACAGGCTGGTGAGTGTTTCGATCCCAAGGTCGTGGACACCTGGCTTAGAGTTTTCGATGTCGAAATGAATTGAGATAGCAACTACTCAGCCAAACGGAGAAATTCCCGAAAAAAGGGTGTGCGCAGGGGGCGTAGCCCCCTGCGCACACCCTTTTTTCGGGTAAATCCGTTCGATGGCTGAGCAGTTACCCGTATTCTTCATGCAGGCGCCCACGAAACGAAAGCCCCTGAAGGCATCTTCAGGGGCTTGAATAGTTTTGGCGTCGAAAAAAGACTACATCATTGGAGGACCACCCGCAGGCATAGTAGGTTCTTCCTCGGGGATGTCGGTGACCAAAGCCTCGGTGGTAAGGATCATCGCAGCGATGGATGCGGCGTTCTCCAAAGCGCCACGAGTGACTTTGGCCGGGTCGATCACGCCCGCCTTCACCATATCAACATACTCTTCGGTGAGCACGTTATAACCGATCTTATTGTCTTTCTTCTCGGCCTGCTGACGGCGGACGGTTTCGAGGACGACTGACCCATCCTTACCTGCATTGGCAGCGATCTTCCGCAGGGGCACTTCCAGAGCATCCCTCACAATGCTGACGCCGATTTGAGCGTCGGGGTAATCAACTTTGAGGTTATCCAAGACCTTCATGGCGTTGATCAGGGCAACCCCGCCGCCAGGGACGATGCCATCTTCCACGGCCGCGCGGGTAGCTGAGAGCGCATCTTCAACTCGATGCTTCTTTTCTTTCAGTTCAGTCTCGGTTGCGGCGCCAACGCCGATGATGGCCACTCCGCCGGAGAGTTTCGCCAGACGTTCTTGCAGCTTTTCGCGATCATAGTCGCTGGTGCTCTTATCGATTTCTACGCGAATTTGTTCGATACGACCTTTGATCGCTTTGGCGTCACCCTTCCCGCCGACGATCGTCGTATCATCCTTGGAGGAAACGACGCGCTCGGCGCGGCCCAAGTCATCAATGGTCACGCTGTCGAGTTTGCGGCCCATTTCTTCGGTCACAACGGTGCCGCCGGTCAGAATGGCGATATCTTGCAACATAGCCTTGCGGCGGTCGCCGAATCCGGGGGCCTTGATGGCCAGCACGTTGAGCATGCCGCGAAGTTTATTCAATACCAGGGTTGCCAGGGCCTCGCCGTCTACGTCCTCGGCAATGATAATCAGCTCGCGCTTGCCCATCTGAACCAGTTTTTCCAACACGGGGACGATATCCTGGGCGGCAGAGATTTTCTTGTCATGGATCAGGATATAAGGATCCTCGATGCTGGCTTCCATCGTTTCAGGGTCGGTGATGAAGTATGGCGAGAGATAGCCGCGATCGAACTGCATGCCTTCGACATACTCGGTCTCGAATTCCAGACCCTTGGATTCTTCGACGGTGATTACGCCGTCTTTACCGACTTTGTCCATCACATCGGCGATCAGCTCGCCAATCGAACGATCCTGGGCCGAGATCGAAGCAACGTTGGCAATGTCATCTTTTGTCTCGACGTCAATTGCTCGCTTGCTGATTTCCTCGGCAACCGCTTCCGCAGCTTTCAGGATGCCAAGTTTGAGCAGCATAGGATTGGAACCAGCAGCCAGGTTCTTCATACCGGCGGTCACGATGGAGTGAGCCAGAACGGTAGAGGTTGTGGTGCCGTCGCCAGCAATATCGTTTGTTTTCGTAGCAGCTTCTTTGAGAAGTTGCGCCCCCATGTTCTCGAAGGGATCTTCTAATTCGACTTCTTTTGCAACCGTCACACCGTCGTGGGTGATGGTGGGGCTGCCGAATTTGCGATCCAGAGCAACGTTGCGGCCCTTAGGCCCCAGGGTTGTAATCACAGCGCTCGCCAGGGTGTCGATCCCTTTTTGAAGTTTGCGGCGAGCCTCTTCAGAAAAGACTAATTGCTTTGCCATAGGTTATTACTCCTTATATTGTTGTTCTTTACCGACGTGGCGGCGTTACCCGACCAGAGCCAGGATATCATCCTCACGCAAAATGAGAACTTCATTATCGTTGATCTTGACCTCGGTGCCGGCGTACTTCGCGTACAGAACGCGATTGCCAACGGCGATTTCGCCCTCGATATCGGGACCAACGGCCAAGACTTTTCCTTGCTGCGGCTTTTCTTTCGCCGTGTCGGGCAATACGATACCACTGGCAGTCATTTCCTCCTGCTCGATGGGTTCGATTACCACCCGGTCCCCAAGGGGTTTGATTGATTGAGCCATACGAACCTCCTGAAAAATGTTAATGCTAGATTTTTCCGTAACTCAGCCGCGGCTGGAAAAGGCATCCATGTTGGTTGAGTTACTTTCGTGAACTCGCATTTAGCACTCGATTAAAACGAGTGCTAACAAACGCGGTGAATCATAACGATTATTGAATTGAAAGTCAAGAGAGATCAGAAGAATGTATATGAAATTCTTATATAATTCTGAGATTCGGACCGGGGTTTGGGGGTGGCTGCCAGGTTCGGGTCTTGCACTCACCCCAAAGGTCGTGGGTCGTTAAGACCACCCTAAGGCGCGGGCGTCTCTGCGATCAACCTGCAAATTGCCTCGTTTTCTTCGACAATCCCCATCAATATCGCGTTATCAGAAAAGACATCGCGAACATCTGTCAGCACAGTCAACGCCTCGGGGCAATAATTCAACCCCGGGCGGCTCAAGGCGGCCAACACCGATGCATATCTCACATAGTAAAATGCTACTTCGATATTGGTCAATGGCAAACCTTCTACATCCACACCGCCAACTTCGTTTTCATCCGCATCACATCCCAGAACGGCGCATTTCAACACCGGCATGGCGCCCTCGTAATTACGCGCCCTTACATAAATATCTCCCAATTGCCCATAAGAGTTGGGATTGGTGGGATCGAAGCTCAGAGCCTTTTCGCCATTCAGCGCGGCGATGAAGAATTCCCCCATGCGGGAATAGGTTTTAGCGATAGCTATATAGGGCAGAGGATCCTGTACGCCATTGGCCTCGTTGATCTTGATCGCCTTTTCGAATTGCTCCAAAGCCACATCGTACACTTCCAACTCGCGATAGATCACCCCAATTTGGATATATAAGAAGGTGAGATTGGGATTGATCGCGGCAGCCTTTTCGTACTCCTCGATGGCAACCCGATATTGTCCCATTGTCTCGAGCACCGTGGCGTAAACCCGGTGCGTGTCCATGAGATCAGGAGCCAACTCGACCGCCTGTCTGGCATGCTGCTCGGCGGGGATCCATTTGCCCTGGTCGAGCAGAACTTCGGCGTAATAGGCCAGCGCTAGCGCATTGTTTGGATCGAGATGGTAAGCCTGACTGGCAACCTGCTCGGCTTCCATCAGCCACCTTTGATACTCGTCAACAGTAACAGCAAACGAAGCGCTCCAATCCAATACCAGCGCATGGATCGCCTGAACCGTGCTTTCGTTAGGGGCCAGCTCGACCGCCCTGGCGCTTTCTTCACGAGCCTCTTCCAGGCGAGCCACCCGTTCGGCGCTGGTCGAAAGCAGCCTGGTCGAATAGGTCAACAGGCGGGCGAGTTCGGCCCGGGCCAGGGCGTTGCCCGGATCAAGTTCCAATGCCAGGCGGTAGGCATCGATGGCATCGGTATCTGCCGGGTCTTCGATCTTTCCGGCGTCGAAATAGGCCTTTGCAGCCAGAAGATACAAATCGGCGGTTCGCGTTGCAGTCGGTGTAGATAAGAAAAGAGGTTGGATACGATATTCTGGCCCGATGCCAATTTGAGTGAGCAACCAGATGATCGCGGCGATGATTCCCAACAAAACCAGGACGCGGTAGGGATTCGTTTTCGGCTCGCTTTTGTGAAATGTGGGTTTTTTCCCGGTGATGTTGCGATCCATAGAACGTCAGGAGTCTGGGGGACCTGTTTCGGGGGAGGTTTCTTCGATCCCTGCCTGGCACATCTCTAACCCGGTGGTGGCGTTATAGACTGCGATCTCATTATCCGGCACGAGCGCCAGCATGGATTGGAAGATAGGGATGGCTTCTCCGCAGCGATTCAAGCGCGCCAGGGTCAGCCCATAGAGCGAGTAGATTTCGATGGAGCGCACTTTGTAAGAGATGGGAATGCCCTCCACGATTTCGCCCTCCCCGGTTATTCCCCCCTGCACGGCCAGGGTGAGATGAACGATGGCTTTGTCTAGCTCGTTGTTTTTTGCATACATGACCCCGAGATTGCCTTGAAGGCTGGCGTTGGCCGGATCATCTTCTACAGCTTGCTGGGCATACTGAGCGGCTTGTGCAAATTCGCCGATCGTGAAATAAACCCTCGAAGCTTCGTATTCTGGTGTAGGGTCATCCGGATTAAGGGCGTTGGCTTGATTGAAATTTTCGACTGCTAAGTCATAATCTCCTAAAGCGGAATAAATATATCCTGTCATGATGTAGAGATTTGGGATCTTGTTATTGATTGCCAGGGCAGCTTTGTACTCTTCGAGCGCCATTTCGTAGTTGCTCGTCCAATACAGGACATACCCGCGTGCCCGCCGCGTTTCCAATGAGGTTGGGTCAAGCTCTACCGCGATCCTCGATTCTTCGGCGGCGCCTTCGAAATCTCCTTTATCAACTAATATCTCAGCGTAGACCGCGTGGGCAACGGGGTTGTTCTTATCGAGTTCCAGGGCGCGCTTGATGGCAGCCTCTGCTTCCAGATAATCTCCCATGAAATCCAAAGCCCAGGCGCGCATGGCATGCGCGATCGGGTTACCGGGGTTGCGGAGCAAGGCCAGTTCGGCGTTTTCCAGACCATCTTCGTAGCGTCCAGCCAGGATTTGCACCCGAGAGAGGGATACGTAGATGGCTGAATTCCCTGGGTCGGCGAGGATCGCCTGTTCGTAGGATTCGATTGCGCCGCGCAGTTTGCCCTCGCTGTAAAAGGCCTCGGCTTCGTTGACGAAGGACTCGGGGTTGATGGTTGGCGTCACGGTGGGGATAAAGAAGGGAGGCGTCGCAGGGACGACGATTTGGTTCACATAGACCGCAGCCGCGATGAACAATACGATAATCAGAATGCGCCAGGGATTGGAGTGCTTGCGCCGCTTCCTGCGCATAGACCATTTACTGCCACTCAAGTACATGCGGTCATATTACCATTCTCCTAAGGTGTTGTCCATTTCGTGCGTGCTGCACACGCACCCCCATATATGCCGCCCCGAATCCACTACTCGTTGTTTTTTCAGTGGACTCAATCAGTTAGACTGATCGAGTTACTTCGACTATAATCCAGTCATGCGTTTCGACGTATTCACCCTTTTTCCTGAGGTTCTTGAACCCTATTTGCACAGCAGCATTCTGAAGCGCGCCAGTGAGCGCGGTCTGGCGCAGTACTACTGGCATAACATCCGTGATTGGGCTATGGATAAACATCACGTGACGGATGATGAACCTTATGGAGGCGGCGGCGGGATGGTGATGAAAGTTGGGCCCATCTTCGCCTCCGTCGAAGATATCGTTGGCGCGCCGCCATCCTGCCCTGTTATCCTGCTCACCCCCCAGGGGCGGTTATTCACCCAAACGGTCGCCAGAGAATTTGCTCAGCAGCCGCGCCTGGCGTTGATCGCTGGCCGATACGAAGGCATTGATGACCGGGTTCGTGAACACTTGGTCAGTGATGAGATTTCCATCGGGGATTACGTGCTCACCGGCGGCGAGATTCCCGCGCTGGTGCTCATAGATGCCATCACGCGCTTGCTTCCTGGGGTATTGGGAGACCCTGATGCGCCCCAAAAAGATTCGCATGCCCAGGGCTTATTGGAATATCCTCATTACACGCGTCCTGCAGATTTTCGCGGTTGGGGGGTCCCAGAGGTGCTTCGTTCGGGAGATCACGCTCGCATCGAACGCTGGCGGAGAGAGCAATCCCTGCGCCGAACCTGGGAACGCAGGCCGGAGCTTTTGGAAACGGTGGAGTTGACAAAAGAAGATCGTAATTTTTTAGAAGAGCTAGACGTGAAACGTAAAGCGTAAAACGTAAACACGTTTCACGTTTTACGCAATTATTTTTTCCAAGGAGCGCACTATGAAATTCAACTACGGCAAGATCTTCCTGCTCGGTTTGGGCTTCTTTGGCGTCAGCGTGATCTGGAGCGTCTACAACGCCTTTGTGCCCATCTTCCTGGCCGACCGTTTCGGTTTGGCGCCGGCCTGGATTGGCTTCTTCATGACATTAGATAATATTGCTGCCTTGCTCATCCAGCCTCCGGTGGGGGCCTGGTCTGATCGGCTGCGTACTCCCATCGGACGTCGGATGCCTTTCATTTTGATCGGCGCGCCGATTGGGGCAATTGCCTTTGGCATTATCCCCATTGCTGCGGTTCTGCCTTTGTTTGTAGCTTGTACCAGCACCCTATTGCTCAGCATGGCCTTATGGCGCACGCCCGTCGTTGCCCTGATGCCCGATATCACCCCCTCGCCGAAGCGCTCGCAGGCCAACGGCATCATCAACTTCATGGGCGGCCTGGGGGCCATCATCGCTTTCTTGATCGGCAGTAAATTGTATTCCCAGAACCCTGCCTTCCCCTTCTGGATGGGTTCGGGGCTGGTCATTCTGTCCGCCATTCTGGTCTTCATTTTCATCAAAGAACCTAAGGAGTATGAAGAAACCGAAAAGCAGCCGGATATGTTCGCCAGTTTGCGCGAGGTGTGGAATGACCCCGAGAAGAGCGCCCTGCGCTTGTTCCTGGCGATCTTCTTCTGGTTCGTGGGATACAACGCCATCGAAGCGTTCTTTACGCTCTATTCCGTGAATCAACTGAAATTGAACGAAGCGGATGGCGCCGCCATCTTGGGGCATTTATCGCTGCTCTTCGTACTGTTTGCCCTGGTGTCTGGATTTATCGGATCGCGCGTGGGGAGGCGTGTCACCATTTCGATCGGCCTGATTCTGCTTGTCCTGCTGATCGGAGCGATGTTCGTCTTACCTTCTGATTTGCTGGCCAACCCCCTGACGAAGTTGCCTGTGTTGGGCACGGTGAGGGTGATCAGCCTGTTTATGATGTTTGCAGGCATTGCCTGGGCGTTGATCAATATCAACTCTCTGCCCATGGTGGTGGATATGGTCGAAGATGCCCGCATCGGCACCTTCACCGGGTTGTATTATTTGTTTTCGACCCTGGCAGCCATTGCCGGTCCCAATGTCAATGGCCTGATTATTCAAATGAGCGGCAGGAACTACAACACCATCATGCTGGTGGCGCCCATCTTCATAGCCTGCGCCCTGATCTTGATGTTGGGAGTCCGCCGTGGAGAAGCGAAGGCATCCACTTAGGTATCTCTACTTTCCAGGATAGAAAACGCCTCGCTCGGGCTTCGAACTGAAATTGCAGATGGCAATCGCTCCAGTTGCTGCTTATCGAGCGTAACTAATGTGGTGTTATAGCGATTGGAGACGGCCGCGTAGACTGCGTCGGCGCCGCGTAAGCGGTATTCGGCCCCAAATTCGCCGGCATCGTCGGTATAACCCTCTTGCTGTTATCACTCTTGGGGGATTGGTGCTAATTTGTTAATATCTTATAAGAACTTATCGTTCCAAAGCCCCATTTCTTGACGCTTGCTAGGCTGCATGATATGATTCATGGCGTTTATTTAGCACTCTTATAGCGAGAGTGCTAAAATAATGAGCTAAGATGACCGATCTAACCGAACGTCAGAAATTGATCCTCGCCCTGGTCATCCGGGAATATGTCGAGCAGGTGAACCCGGTTGGTTCGAAATCGTTGGTCGAAGATTACTCGCTCAACGTCAGCCCGGCGACAGTGCGCAATGAACTGGCCTTCCTGACAGAGGCAGGGTACTTGCAACAACCCCATACATCGGCTGGCCGTATCCCCACCGAGGAAGGCTATCGCTATTTCGTGAGCCAATTGATGGGGCGCACATCGCTGCCCTCCGAGACGCGGCACACGATCCAGCACCAGTTCTACCAGGCGCGCACGGACATTGATCAGTGGATGCGCCTGGCGGCCTCGGTTTTGGCTCGCCAATCGCGCGGGGCATCCCTGGTCACTTCGCTGCACCCGAAACATGCCCGCCTGAAGCACATGGAACTCATCGCCACCCGGGGGCAGCAGGTGCTGATGGTTTTGGTTCTAGAAGGCGGCGAGATTCGCCAGCAGATGTTGAAGTTGGGCGAACCGATCTCTCAGGAAAAGCTAAGCGCTACCGCCGCCTGGGTGAATAAGATATTACAGCAAAAAGACGCTTGGGAGATCTCAGCGCTGATGAGTCGGGCTGACGATGATCTCAAGCGTGATATTCTGCAACTGACCCTCGCCGAGATGCATCGTTCCGATGATATCTTGGCTGGAAATATCTACCGCGATGGATTGGCAAACGTGCTGGCAGAGCCAGAGTTCTCCGCTCCGGGCGTTGCTCACAGGGCGTTACGCTTTTGGGAGGAACGCTCTCAGCTCGAAGATCTGCTCTCTCAAACGGTGCTATCGCCAGATACCAGCGGCATTCACGTACTGATCGGCGGCGAGGGTACCTGGGAGGATCTGAGCGACTGCGCGGTGGTGCTTTCCCGTTATGGGGTGCCCGGTGTAGCTACAGGCGCGCTGGGCGTGCTTGGCCCTACCCGCATGCCTTATGCCCAGACGATTTCTACCGTCCAGTTTGTCGCCAATTTGCTCAGTGACCTGGTCGGTGATACTTTGTCCAATGAAAGGTACGATGAATCACGATGAGCAAAAAGCAGAATAAGGAAACTGAAGTATTGGTTGAAGAAAACCTCGAGAGTGAATCCCCTGTCGAGGAAAAGGATCAACCCCAAGCGGAGTCCGAAGCTCCTGTAGAAAAAGCGGACTCCCCCGGGGTTGCCGAGGAGAGTCCGGCGTTGGATCTCTCTCCCGAAGAAATTATGAAACTAAAAACTGAGCTCGAAGAGAGTCAAACAAAAGCGAATGAATATCTCGATGGCTGGCAGCGAGAAAGGGCTGAATTTGCCAATTACAAAAAGCGGGTGGAACGGGATCGCGAACGTTTCTATATCGATGCGGTCGGCGATGTCACCAAACGCTATCTACCCATCGTGGATGACATAGAACGAGCGCTCAATGATCAGCATCAAGAGGGCAACGGCGCTACCTGGGCTGAAGGGATCGAGTTGGTTTATCGCAAGATGCTCAAGATTTTAGAAAGCGATGGTATCACCCCAATCAATGCTGAAGGCGAGATCTTCGATCCAAATCTTCACGAAGCCATTGTGAAAACCGAGAGCGATGAGCACGAGAGCGAACAGGTCATCGAGGTTTTGCAGCAAGGCTACATGATTGGTGATCGCGTTCTTCGCCCGGCAAAGGTGAGAATAGCCGCATAGCATCGAACTACCAAACTACGAAACTAACCAAACGAATTTTGGAGGAACAAAGAAATGGCAAAAATTATCGGAATTGACTTAGGGACGACCAATTCTGTTGGAGCTGTTGTAGAAGGCGGAGAACCGATCGTCATCCCTTCCGCTGAAGGTGAACGACTGGTTCCTTCGGTGGTCGCTGTCAACAAAAATCACGAACGTCTGACCGGGCGTCCCGCCCGCAATCAGGCGGTTGTCAACCCAGAAAATACGGTCTTTTCGATCAAACGCTTCATGGGTCGAAAATACGATGATCCAGAAGTGGAACGCGCCAGGAAACATGTGACTTATCAGGTAGCTAAGGCGCCTAATGGTGATTTGCGTGTGGTCCTGGATGGGAAGGAATACTCGCCTCCCGAGATCTCTGCGATGGTTCTCGCGAAGATCAAAGCTGATGCAGAGGCGTATCTTGGCGAGCCAGTCACCCAGGCGGTGATCACCGTACCCGCTTACTTCAATGATGCTCAACGCAACGCCACCAAGGATGCTGGCAAGATTGCCGGCCTGGAAGTGTTGCGTATCATCAACGAGCCGACAGCTTCTTCTTTGGCCTATGGCCTGGATAAGAAGCAAAATGAAGTGATCGCTGTATACGACCTGGGCGGCGGCACATTCGATATATCCATCCTCGATGTTGGCGAAGGCGTCTTCCAGGTGCGCTCCACCAGCGGAGATACTTTCTTGGGCGGCGACGACTTCGATCTACGAGTGATTGATTATCTGGCTGATGAATTCCAGAAAAACCATGCTATCGATTTGCGCAAGGATCGCCAGGCGCTCCAGCGTTTGAAGGAAGCTGCCGAGAAGGCCAAGATCGAGCTTTCCAGCACGCAGCAGACGGAGATCAACCTGCCCTATATCACCGCCGATGCCAGCGGCCCAAAGCACCTTGTTTTGAACCTGACCCGCGCCAAACTCGAGCAGTTGACCGCCGACTTGATTGACCGTTCGATTGGGCCTGTGAAACAAGCCCTGGCGGACGCCGGATTGAAGCCTGCTGATATCAACGAGGTTGTGCTGGTGGGCGGTATGACCCGTATGCCCGCAGTGCAGGACGCGGTGAAGAAATTCTTCGGCAAGGAGCCTCACAAGGGTGTCAATCCTGACGAAGTGGTTGCGGTGGGGGCAGCGATTCAGGCTGGCGTCTTGGGCGGCGATGTCAAAGATATCCTCTTATTGGATGTCACCCCCTTGACTCTGTCAGTAGAAACACTGGGCGGGGTGGCTACGGCGTTGATCGAACGCAACACCACCATCCCGGCGCGCAAGAGCCAGGTCTTCTCCACAGCGGCTGCCAACCAATCTCAGGTCGAGATCCATGTATTGCAGGGTGAACGCCCCATGGCCGCCGACAATAAATCCCTCGGCCGCTTCATTCTGGATGGAATCCCTCCCGCGCCGCGCGGCGTCCCTCAGATCGAGGTGACCTTCGATATTGATGCCAACGGCATCCTGGAAGTCACCGCGCAGGATAAGGCCACTGGTCGCAGCCAGAATATCAAGATCACGGCTTCTTCCGGCTTGAGCGATGCTGAAGTCGAGAAGATGAAAAAAGAAGCCGAGAAGCATGCTGATGAAGATCGCAAACGCAAGGAACGGGTCGAAGCCCGCAACAAGGCGGATAATATGGCCTACACTGCTGAAAAGGCGCTCGAAGACCTTGGCGACAAGGTTCCGGAGAATGTCAAGACAAAAGTGCAAGGTAAAGTTGCCGAAGTCCGCAAAGTCTTAGAAAATGAGAACGCCGATACAGAGACTCTGAACCGTGTGGCTGATGAGCTTGGCAAAGAAATTCAGCAAATCGGCGCCGCCGCTTATGGGCAGCCTGGAGCCGGGCCTATGCCAGGCGCCGAAGGGCCAGGCCCCCAAGGCCCGCCTCCTGGCGAGGGCCCATCTGGCCCAGGCGATGAGGATATCGTAGATGGTGAATTCCGCAGCGCATAAGTAAGTATCGAGTGTCAAGTGCCAGGTGTTAGGTTTCGTGCGGCAAGCTGCAATGTGACATTTGAACACTTGACACTTGACACCTGGCACTTGGACGATCAATATGCCACGCGACTATTACGAGATACTTGGTATTCCCCGGGGCGCATCGGGAGACGAGATAAAATCGGCCTTCCGAAACTTAGCGCGTAAATATCACCCGGATGTCAGTAAAGAATCTGACGCCGAAGAACGATTCAAGGAAATCAACGAAGCCTACGCGGTGCTCTCCGATCAGGAGAAGCGCGCTGCCTATGATCGTTTTGGTCATGCCGGAGTCCAGCGAGCTGGCGGTGTGCCGGATTGGACTACGATGGATTTCAGCGATATCTTCGAAGAGCTATTCGGGTTTGGATTTGGCGGTTTCGGGAGAAGTTCGCGCCGCTCGGCCAGCGCCCCCCGTCGTGGCCCGGATTTGCAATACCGCGTCGATCTTGACTTTACTGAGGCCGTCTTTGGTGTGGACAAAGAGATCGAGGTCACTCGCAATGAGCGCTGTGAAACCTGCCAGGGGTCGGGCGCTGAACCGGGTACTTCGCCAGCCCGTTGCACCACCTGCTATGGACAGGGAGAAGTTCGGCAATCTCGTCAAACCATCCTCGGTTCGATGGTGCAGGTGACTTCTTGCCCAACCTGTGGCGGGAAAGGGGAAGTCATCACTACCCCTTGCCATACTTGCGGCGGCAGAGGGCAGGTGCGCAGGACGCGCAAGAAAGTGGTCACCATTCCCGCGGGCGTGGATACGGGTACGCAGATTCGCCTGACCGGAGAAGGTCAACCGGGGGGCAATGGCGGCCCGCCGGGCAACTTGTATCTACTCATACAAGTCCAGCCGCATAAATATTTCCGCCGACGTGAGTACGATATTCTGCTGGATTTGAATATCAATATTGCTCAAGCCACTCTTGGCGACGAGGTAAATGTACCAACGGTCGATGGGGAAACTGTGCTGAAGATTCCCGCTGGCACCCAACCCGGCAAGATCATCCGTATGCGCGGCAAAGGCGTGCCTCATCTGCGGAACAACAGCCGGGGCGACCAGTTGGTGGTCATCAATGTCAGCATTCCCAAATCTCTCTCCGACGAGCAAAGGGAGTTATTCCAGCAATTGGCCGGCAGCCTGGGCACTGAGGTGACGCCCCAGGAGCGCGGCTTCTTCGACCGCCTGAAAGATGTCATCGGGGGATGATTCTTGAATTATCTCGAAGTTTCACTGACCGTTGACGGGGAGATGGCTGAAGCGGTGGCCGAGGTGCTGGCGCGCTATGCTCCCAATGGCGTGGTCATCGAAAGCACGGCTGTCGCAGCCAACCCGGAAGATGAAGGTCATCCCGTGGGGCCTTTGCGGGTTTGCGGCTATCTGCCTATGGATGAGCAGATGGAAGATACCCGCCAGCGAATCGAAGAAGCGCTCTACTTTTTAGGACGCATTCAGCCTTTACCGGAACCTGAATTCAAGCCCATCGCTGAAGTCAACTGGGCGGAGGCCTGGAAGCAGCACTATCGTCCGATTGCGATTGGGGAGCGTTTGATCATCGTCCCGGCCTGGCTTGACCCCACCCCCCCCTCCGTTCCCCACATAAACGGGGGGGAGACAGGGGGGGTGGAGGTACGTATCCCCATCCGCATTGATCCGGGGATGGCTTTCGGCACTGGAACCCATCCAACGACGCAGTTATGCCTGGAGTTACTAGAAACCCGGTTTCTCGGCGAAACCGGGTTTCTGGGCGCTGACGTGTTCGACATCGGCTGCGGCTCAGGGATTCTATCCATCGCTGTTCTCAAGTTGGGCGCATCACGCGCCTTTGGGGTGGATACTGACCCCGATGCGATTACTGCCGCCAGACAGAACGCGACCAACAACGCCGTCGCCGACCGGGTGGATTTCGCTGTCGGCTCTGTTCCTGAAATAAAAGTTGGGATTTTCCCCGTCAGACAAGCCCCTATTGTGGTGGCAAATATCCTGACCTCTATCTTGATTCGCCTGCTCGATGCCGGGCTAGGGGTTTTAGTATCGCCTGATGGCGTCTTGATTCTTTCCGGAATACTCGAAGAACAAATTTCTGAAATAGGAAATGTGCTCCAAACCCATGGCTTCGAGGTGCATGAAAGGCGTCAAATTGATGATTGGGTGGCGATCAGTGTTGTGCGCTCAGCGAAAGCGATCATCTGAACGTTTGTTTCGAGCTTCCTCATTCGCTTCTTCTAGCCAACCAACCCGAATATCAATATCCGGCTCGAAGGCCGGTACGTAAGGCTTGATATCCAGCAACGGCGTGCCGTCGAGGATGTCCACATTTTCGATGTGCAGGGTATTCTCTTCGCGCTTCACCAACTTGACCACCGACAACCCGATGGGATTAGGCCGCTTGGGAGCTCTTGTAGAGAACAACCCCCGGGGTTGGTTATCGAGAAAAGGTGTTACGGTGAGTCTGAATCCCTCGGAACGATGAAGGTGATAGAGCAGAATGATATGCGAGAAGCCTTCGAGATCGCTCAACCCTTCCTGGAATTGTGGGAATATTTCTACTATCCCTTGAGCACCGCTGGCTCCCGTAGGCTGGATGGGCATGTCCTCGATCTCCGTGAATGGGCTGTGGATTACACCGATAGGGTGATAGGTAATTTTCATCGCTGCACTTATGACGGAAGATGGGGTACCGAAGACCGAACCCCCGTCTTCCGTCCTCCGTCATCGGTCTGTTCTCAACTCCACCACATCCCCCTCTCGCAGCACATAATCGCGGCTGACCATCTGCCCGTCGAAAGCCCCGCTACCCCATACTTTGGCAGATTTCAGATTCACGAGAAAATCCTGGTGCACCTTGCCGGCGAAATCTTCGACTGTGCTGCCAACCTTCAGCACGAAAGGTGACTCGAAATTAGGCTCCTTACCAGGGGGGTGCGAATAAACGCGCATGAGTCCCAACGTATCGTAGATCGCTTTCTTCAAGCGCTCGAAGTGGCGTTCTGCTGTGACGGAGATGGGGATCAGGGGACATTCATCTCCTTCCATCAACTCACATAGCGCCTCGAAATCTTTATCCATTGCATCATCATCGCATTTGTTGACCACCCCCAAAACAGGCATATATTTCATGCGCAGCCCCCCTTCATGTTCTCTCTGTAAATGCTGGGGGATGATGCGGTGTTCTTCCAACAATGCCAGGGTCGCTTCGATTTGACCGATGGGGTCAGCCTGGAGATCCACGATCAACAGAGCCATGTCGGCGATGCGGATCAGGTTGAACAGCTCTGGTTCGATGAACTCTCCCTCGAGGGGTGGGGTATCAATCAACTGGATTTGCACATTCTCGAACTGCATCATGCCCGGGGTCGGCCCCCAGGTCGAGAAGGGATAGGGGGCAACCTCCAGTTTGGCGTTGGTCAACGCTGCCACCAGCGCTGATTTGCCGGTGTTAGCCGGGCCGAGCACCACAACCTGACCTGCGCCCTCTTTATCTATGTGGAAAGCTGAGACCTGACGTCCGGGGCGGCCTTTTTTCTGTGTATCGGCAGTTTTGAGCCTGGATATCTTCCTGCGCAGATCACTCTTCAAATGATCCGTGCCCTTATGCTTGGGCATGATGGCGAGCATCTCTTCCAGCCAGGCAATTTTTTCCTGGTTGGTAATCGCCTTACGGAATTGCTCCTCGGCCTTGAAATAATCAGGAGGAAGATTGGTGGGCATTGAATGAAAGGTTCACGGATTTCACGGGTGAACACGGATAAAAAATCCGTCCAATCCGGGTTCATCCGTGCACTATTCTCGTTTCATGCGATAACTCCTAACGTTCGGCCAACTTTTGCGAAAGCTTCCAGGCCCTGGTCGAGGTCGTCTTTTGAGTGGGCGGCGGAGATCATCACCCGGATGCGGGCCTTGCCGCGCGGCACCGTTGGGAACCCAATTGCCATCGCGAAGACTCCGGCCTCGAATAACTCGCGGCTGAATTGCTGGGCCAGGGGCGCTTCCCCAAGCATGACAGGCGTGATAGGGGTCACGCTCTTGCCGGTGTCGAAGCCCAGATATTTCATTTCCGCTTTGAAGTAATCGGCGTTCGCCCACAACTTGTCCACAAGCTCGGTGGATTCTTCGAGGATGGCGATGGCCTCGAGGCAGGCGGCCACATCGGGGACGGTCATTGCCGAGGAGAACAGAAAGGGTCTGCCGCGCTGATGCAGCCACTCCACGACTTTGGGATTCCCAGCCACCACACCGCCCATCACGCCGAAGGCCTTGGACATCGTGCCGACTTCGACATCTACTTTACCGTGCAGGTCGAAGTGGTCTACGATGCCTCGCCCGCCGCGTCCCAGGACGCCCTCGCCATGGGCGTCATCAACCATGAGCAGGGCATCGAAATCCTTCGCAACCTCATAGATCTTGTCCAAGGGAGCCACATCGCCATCCATGCTGAAGACGCCATCGCTGATCACCAATGAGCGTCGAAAATCAGTCCGCTGCTCCTGGAGTTGTTTTTCCAGATCGGCAGCATTGCAGTGGGCGTAGCGGATGATCGTAGCCCCGGATAGGCGGCTGCCATCTATGATGCTGGCATGATTCAACTCGTCGGAGAAGATCGCATCTTCCTTCCCTACCAATGCCGGGATGACGCCCATGTTTGCAGTGAAACCGGATTGGAAAGTGATTGCCGATTCGACGCCCTTGAATTCGGCCAGACGCTTATCTAGCTTTACGTGTAGATCCATCGTACCGGCGATGGTGCGCACCGCGCCTGGACCGACGCCATATTGCCCCATGGCTTTTTTAGCAGCTGCGACCACGCGAGGGTGGTTGGCTAATCCCAGATAATTGTTGGAGCAAAAGTTAAGGGCTTTCGCTCCATCAACCACCAGCCAGGCGCCTTGGGGAGACCCCAGGGTACGGATTTTATTGTACAGCCCTCCATCGCGAAGGTTTTGTAATTCTTCATCTATCCAGGTGAGTTTGTCGGTCATTGTTGCCTCTTTGGGGTATGGGAGATTAGATATTGGAGATTGGAGGCTAGATGTTGGAGGTCAGATGATCGAGATTGGTGTTTGATTCTATCAGCGTCTTTTTCTTCGAGCGGGTTAGCTTCTTTAGGGCAGATTCGCGTCTTTGAGCAGTTGAACGGTCGGGATGCGCCTCCACATACACCAGACGCACTGGCCGTCGGATGCGGGTGTATTGCGCGCCGCGGCCGGCATTGTGCTCTATCTCTCTGCGCTCGGGGTCGGTCGTCCAGCCGGTGTATAAAGTGCCATCTGAGCACTCGATTATATAACAGAAGTAAGCCATTCTTCTAGAAACTTGCCAGGATTACAGCGCCCTCCCTATGCTCCTCATTTTCGCTGCCGAAATGCCAGCTATTCAGGAAGTTGATGGTGAAAATGGGGGGATGAAAGGGGTCCGATCTTCATCCAACTAAAGCGTTGAATAAGAGTTGAAGTGCGGGCCGCATGATCCAGCCCAGAATATCAACGCCCAGGTATGGGGCTCCGATGAACAGCACCATCAAGATCATGGGGCCATAAGGCCGGATGCGCGCCAGGAAATCTGACCAGGAGGCCGGGAAGAAGTAATCGGCGATTTTCTCACCGTCCAATGGCGCCAGCGGGATCAAATTGAACAGCATCAAAACCAGATTGATGATGATGAATTCTAACAGGAGTTGAGGCAGAGTAGGCAAGAAGTTGCCGGCGCCGAAAAAAGCCTGTTCCACGGAGACCAGACCGAGGCGAAATGGGATCGCAGCCAGAATCGCTAGCAGAAAGTTCGACATAGGCCCGGCTAGGGCTACCCACATCATTGCAGCCGCCGAACGACGCCGTAAGACATAGGGGTCAACAGGCACTGGTTTTGCCCAACCGAAACCGGCGACGACCAGCATCAATGAGCCAAGGGGATCTAAATGAGCCAGGGGGTTGAGTGTCAGCCGTCCATGGTAGCGGGGGGTATCATCCCCGAAATAATCTGCCATCCAGGCATGGGCGAATTCATGGAAGGAGAACGCGGTCAGGAGAACAATGACACGGGCGATCAGGGTAGGGAAATCGAGTCCAAGCATCAAGCACCTCTTTATAAGGGGATTATACCATCCCCATGCGAGATACCTCAGGTGGGGCGCACTTCCGAAGTGTATCCCACAAGGGAATGTATTTTCCTCCTCGTGATATAATGCCGCCATGCTACCCGATTTGAGCATGCATGACATCGTTCGCTTGCGCAAACCCCATCCCTGCGGCAGTTACGAATGGAAAGTCGTCCGACTCGGCGCGGATATTCGCCTGGAGTGCCTGGGATGTCAGCGGTTGGTGATGCTTTCTCGTCGCAAGCTGGCTCAACGGGTAAAGAACGTAACACACGCTGACGAGGTGAAATCATGTCTATAAAACGAATCGCGGTTATTACAAGCGGCGGCGACGCTCAGGGCATGAACGCGGCCGTGCGTTCCGTGGTACGGACGGGCCTCGAGCGCGGACTGGAAGTTTTCGCAATCTATGAGGGCTACCAGGGCATGGTGGATGGCGGTGAGCGCATTCGCAAGATGGATTGGGATTCCGTCGGTGGGATTATGCAAAACGGAGGCACGGTGATCGGTACGGCGCGCTGCGAGCGATTCCGTACCCGCGAGGGACGCCTCATCGCCGCAAAGAACCTTATCGAGCATGGCATCGAGGGATTGGTGGTCATCGGCGGCGATGGCTCCCTGACAGGGGCAAATATATTCCATCAGGAGTGGGCTTCGTTATTAACCGAGCTGGTCGAAAAGGGCGAGATCAGCGCCGAAGATGTTGTCGCCCATCCCAATTTGTGGGTTGTGGGTCTGGTTGGGTCTATAGACAACGATTTCTTCGGCACAGATATGACCATCGGAACCGACACGGCGTTGCATCGCATCACCGAAGCTGTAGATTCCATCACCAGCACAGCCGCCAGCCACCAGAGGACTTTCGTGGTCAAAGTGATGGGCCGTAATTGCGGTTACCTGGCTCTGATGGGCGCGCTGGCCTGCGGCGCGGAGTGGGTGTTGATCCCTGAAAACCCCCCCGATGTCGAAAACTGGCGAGAGGTGATGGCCGAACGCTTGAAAGCTGGGCGCAAGGCGGGTCGTCGCGATAGCATTGTCATTCTGGCTGAAGGGGCCAGGGATCGAGAGGGCAATTATATCGGGAGCAACGATGTTCAAAAAGCGTTGGAAGAACGCCTGGGTGAAGAGGTCCGGATGACGGTGCTCGGGCACGTGCAACGCGGCGGCCGCCCAAGCGCCTTCGACCGCAACCTGGGAACGTTGCTGGGCTATGAAGCTGTCAATGCCATCATCGAGGCCAGGCCTGGAGATGAGCCATTGCATATCGGCTTCAAGGGCAACCGCATCGTCAGGCTGCCCCTGATGGAGTGCGTGGAGAAAACCCATGCCATCACCGAAGCTGTCGAAGCGAAGGATTACGTGAAGGCTCTGGCTTTGCGCAGCCCTAGCTTCAGCGATGCCTTTCGAACACTAAAGACGATGGCGCGGGTGATCCCCCATCCCCCTGACCCGGATCAAAAACGTCTTCGTATCGGAATTCTCAACGCCGGCACCCCTGCTCCAGGGATGAACACCGCTTCGAGAGCTGCCGCCCGCCTGGGCCTCGATAAAGGCCACATCATGTTAGGCATCTATAATGGCTTCGAGGGGATGGCGGAGAACGAAGTCGAAGAACTGAATTGGATGAGCATGGGAGGATGGGCTTCGATGGGCGGTTCTGGATTAGGCACCAGCCGCCGGATTCCTGTGGGCAAAGATATGTATGCCATCGCCCGCACCATCGAAATCAATCAAATCGACGCCCTGCTCATCATTGGGGGCTGGAATGCTTACGAAGCCGCTTATAAGTTGTATAATGAGCGATCCAACTTCCCGGCTTTCGATATCCCGACAATCTGCCTGCCAGCCTCGATCAATAATAATTTGCCCGGTTCGGAACTCAGCATCGGCGCAGACACGGCGCTCAACAGTATCGTCACCGCGGTAGATAAAATCAAACAATCGGCGGTTGCCACACGGCGCTGTTTCGTTGTGGAAGTGATGGGTCATTGGTGCGGCTACCTGGCTTTGCTGGCCGGCATGGCGACCGGCGCAGAGAGGGTCTACATCCACGAAGAAGGGGTCACCCTCAGCGACCTGCAGGCCGATGTGGAAATCTTGAGCCAGGCTTTTCGATCTGGAAAGAAGTTGGGCTTGTTAATC
The DNA here is from genome assembly GCA_016865865.1 of Chloroflexota bacterium. Taxonomy (GTDB): domain Bacteria; phylum Chloroflexota; class Anaerolineae; order Anaerolineales; family UBA11858; genus NIOZ-UU35. Next base: position 21,296 of record VGOC01000021.1, on the reverse strand, counting down.
CGCAATGAATACGCCAACAAGGTCTATACGACTCACTTCATCTGTTCGCTCTTCGAAGAAGAGGGGCGCAATCTCTTCGATGTACGCCCCGCCATTCTAGGCCACCAACAGCAGGGCGGCGACCCATCGCCTTTCGACCGCATTCAAGCCACGCGCCTGGCGCGTTTGTGTCTCGATTTTTTGATCGAAGAGTGTGAAAAAAAATCCACGCGTAGCGCATTCGTTGGACTGGAGGAAGGGAAATATATCTATCACGATATGCGTGATTTCCCGCGCATGGGTGATCTGGAATATCAGCGCCCCAGGGAGCAGTGGTGGCTGGCGTTGAGAGATATTGCCAGCGTGTTGGCGCGGCCAGGATCAGGCGTCGATTAGCTATCTGGCCTGCAGGGGTTATCGGGATCGGGGTCTTTTGGCGGCATGCCCTCGGTGGCGGGGCCATACTCACAGACGGCGCGCCAGGGCATATAGTGTGTCTGGAAAGTATCCTCGTAGATGATTTCGCCATTCCGCCATACATCCCGGGTGACCGTCACGTCAGCGCCTTCTACCGACCAATCTACCTGTTTGATTACCCCCGCATCTAAATCTTCGTTCTCTTCGTAGCGCGGCTCTGGGGGGTCTTGTTTGTTGGTCAGGCCGGTGGTATCCCACTCGACCGTGCGTCCATCCGAAGTCGAATAGAATTTCCAGGTCAGGTAGAAATTACCGACATAGGTTTCCATCAAGAGCCAGTAGGGGGTGTCGTTGGTGAATTCGAAATCTACCACCGGCACATAGACCGTGGCATCCAGCCCGGCCCATTGGGTGTCGTGTCCACCGCCGTAGGTTTGCTCATAGTAGTAGACTCGATAAGCATGGGGATGGCGTTCCTCGATGGGATAGCCTCCGAAGAAAACCGTTCGAAAGAGCGTTGTGCTGACCTGGCAAACGCCGCCGCCGACGCCTTTGATGGTGCGGTCGCCGTAGATGATCCAGGCCTCGGCGTAGCCGGTATCCAGGCTGACATCGCCGAGGACATCCCCCATGGAGAAGGTCGCGCCGGGTGGAATCAACAGGCCGTGGAATCGCTCGGCCGCCGTGGCGATATTTTGCTTTCGTGAGGAGTCGGAGCCGTAGTAGTAAGTGGTGTGCGAACTGACTAACTCCGTGATCCCCAAATCCTCTGCTGTTGCTTCATCGGTGATCTCGGGTGTCGAATATTCCATATCCAGGGTGACATCGTGCTCCCCGGCCAGTACTCTGGCGTTGAGCGACTGGATGGTGGTTTCCACATCTACAGATTGGCCGTAGATAGCAGGTTGGATCACTTCTAACTGGCGGGTGTCGTCGTCGAAGATGAAGCGGGCGTTTTCTTCTCTTTTCGCCAGGTCTGGGGCGATCTCGTTCAGGAAGTTGCGCAGCCTCTCGTCGCTGAGGTTGACCCGGTATTCGGCCCCCTCTGGGGTAGCCACGCGCTCGATGATCAGCATGTCAGCCAAATCTTCGCGAGCGAAGGCCCAGGGGCCGGGAGCGCCCTCCTCGGCGCCGGGATAATTGACGATCAACGGCGCGCTGATGATATTTCTGGCAATGCGCGCCTGCTCCTCCACATCCATGATCACAGGTGGGTCTTCCTGCACTACCAGGGGAATCTCGCCATCCATCAGCGACCGGGTAAGCGTTTCGAGGGCGGCCGTTGTGGCGGGGATATCCACCCTGCGCCCGATCTGCCCAGGCTGAACGAGGACATCCAGGCCATCCACGTGCAGGGAGGCTTCGACGGTGGGGATATTGACTTGCGCGGCGATGGATTCTAGGTAATGCCTTGCGATGCGCTGGTCGAAGGTCATTTCGAGGGGCAGGGTGAGTCCGTGATACCAGGCCTGGAACTGGTCCCCCAGGCGTTCTCCCAACGAACCGCTGCGACCGAGATTGTAGGCGAGGTGCGCGTTCCGCACCGGGTCGAGGGCCAGGCCGACCTCCACGGGGGAAGCGACCCAGGTTTGCCCGCCATCCCTGAGCAGAATTTGCCCGCTGTGAGGGTAATCATACTGGAGGGCCAATAGCAGGGCAGCTTCGGCAGGGGTTTTCCCCGAGAGATCCACCCATCCCATGTTGACCCCAGGGTAGATGCGGCCAGAATAGTCGAAGTAGAAGCCGATGAGGTACATAACCAACGCCAGAATGAACAGTCCGACGCCGCCGATGAAGATGACTAGCCCGCGTTGGAAAGGATGCAATAGATCACCACACATTCAGCTTTCCCCACTATCAGGTAAGGGGGTCATACGGATTCGATGATCTTCGATTACCGCGAAATGACCTGACCAATCAATGCGGCTACCCAAGGCAGCCATTGCAACCTGGGCAACATGCGCTGAAGAAGGTGCTGAGATTCGAAATAGAATGACGCCACTCATGGCGAGAAGCCCAGCATGAAAAGCGAGTTCGCCGAAATCTTTATCGAATGTGATCAAGATGCGATTTTCTGCTTGCGCACGCGCCAGTACTGCTTCATCGCTGCTGCCTGGCATGTCCGTGCGTACCCATGCAACGTCATACCCTTGCTGGCGTAATGCTGCTATTGCGTCCTCTGGAAAGTTCTCATTCGCCAGGATGCGCAGGGTTACCATGCCACCATGGGATATACTTTCTCAGCCCGTAAAGTGTCGGTAGCGTAATTCAGGCAAGCACGTATATCTTCTTGGGTTAAACCTGGGTAATTACGCAAAATTTCCGTGTCTGTCCAGCCTTGTGCTAAAAGATCAATGATAAACTCTACAGCCAGACGCGTGCCTTTTATTACGGGTTTCCCAACCAGGATGTTAGGATCAATAACTATTCGCTCTTGCCAATGCATCACAGTCTCCTTGTCATTGGTCGTTGGGATAAACGATTTGCATAGAACAATTTTAGCATAGAAGGCTTGGCAATATCCCACTCTCTGTTATCTTTTCACGCGTTACGCTTCCTGTCTTTCCGCGTGTATAATGGGGGGTGAAATATTTAGCCTGTTTACCCTCTCCCGGGAGAGTCTCCTATGAAAACCAAACAGCCGCTGTTTTTCGCGAAATACCGCTGGGCTGCGATCCTTGCTGGCTTGTTGTTGCTCACCCTAGCCTGTGGCCTGCCCTCGGCGATCCAATCCCTTGCGCCGGGGGAAGATGCTACACCAGCCCCTCCTCCCACGATCACCCCCACACCCCAGCCCTTGCCGCCAGCCCTGGTGGAAGTTGATCCATTGCCTGGGAGCAGGCTGCCCCTGGATGATTCGATCACGTTCTACTTCAACCAGCCCATGGAGCGCGTCTCGGTAGAAGCATCGTTGAGTGCTGTCTTTGCTTCTGAAGATGGCGCTGCTCAATCCGTTGGGGGAAGTTTCACATGGCTGGATGACGCCACCCTCAACTATGTGCTCGACAGTCGGTTGCCTCCCTCTGCTACCCTGTCCGTAGAGATCGACGCCTCAGCCCGCGCTGCCAATGGACTCGCCATGCTCGAAGCCGTCAGCGTGAGTTATGACACTGCTCCCCCGTTGAAGGTCATTCAAATGCTTCCTGAAGCCGGCCTTACAGAGGTCGCTCCCTCCTCGGCGGTTGTCGTGACTTTCAACCAGCCTGTTGTAGCGATAGGCGCCGATCCCGCTTCGCTTCCCGCGGCGTTGGTCATCGAGCCATCCCCGGCAGGGCGAGGAGAATGGGTCAACACAAGCACCTATATCTTCTACCCTGAGACTGCCCTGTTCGGAGGGGCGACCTACTCGATCAGCCTGAATCCACAACTGACCGCTGCCAGCGGGGCCTCGCTGGCCTCTGCCCAGGAGTGGAGTTTCAGCACCGCTTCGCCGAGCCTGGTTTCTATCGAGCCAGGCGATGGCAGTTCCGCTGTTCGCTTGGACACGCCTTTCACGCTGACCTTCAATCAATCCATGGATGTCGCCAGCGTGGAAAGGAACTTCACCATGCGCGCCGCAGATGGTCGAAACGTCCCCGGGGTTTTCGAGTGGGAACAGGATGACTCGGTAGCAGTGTTTACCCCTTCGGGATTGTTATCCCGCGATACGATCTACCGCCTCGAACTATCCTCTGGCGCCCAGGCGCTCGGAGGCGCGCCGTTAGGCGTCAGTACCAGCGCCGCAGTGCGCTCCGTATCGGGGTTGATGGTCATCTCCACTGATCCCTATCCAGGGGGAGCGACGAATATCTATCAAGGCGTCACGTTGTATTTCAGCAGCCCTCTTTCTGCGGACGATGATCTTCTGGAATTTATCTCGATCACGCCAGAAGTGCCAAACCTGAATTATTGGTTGGGCGATGAGGCCAGCAGCCTCAACATCAGCGGAAGTTTCGATTCCCAAACCGAATATCTGCTCACCATTGATGGAGATTTGCCTGATCCCTGGGGCGGCGTGCTGGGCATGGATTATCCATACAGCTTCCAAACCCGTCCCTTGGACCCCAGTCTCAGTTTTGCCCAATACTCGTCTTATCTATTTATCACGCCAGGCGATACCAGCCTGGCGGCCCAGGCAGCCAACATCAGCGGCGTAGACATGCTGCTGGGCGAGGTCTCATACGCCGACTTCGTGAGCTTCTTTGAGCCAGATGGGTATGATTTATTGAACGGCTATCAGCCATATAACTGGCAGATCTGGAATCACGCGCTGAATTTGCCCGGCGACCGCATGTATAAAGTACAGCTTCCAGTGCAGCCAGATGGGAGCGGCTTACCTCCAGGGCTGTACCACCTCAGCCTGGATGCGCCGGGGGTAGATTACCCCCCAGGGCCTTTCGTGCTGGTTTCCAGCAATCTGAATTTAACGTTCAAACTCAGCGCCACCCAGGCCTTCGTCTGGGCTGTTGATCTGCGCACAAATGACCCTGCGCCGGGCGCCCCTGTTGGGGTGTACAAAAGCGACGGCACGCTGCTGGCCAGCGGCGCGACAGATGAAAACGGGATATTCCAGTCGGCGATCCCTGCCCAGGCTGATATCTATTCCATTCATTACGCCATGATCGGGCAGCCCGGCGACGAGAATTTCGCCCTCAGCCTCGATACCTGGAACGAGGGCATTGCTGGCCATAACTTTGGCATCTTTACCAGCTTCACGGGGCCCGAGATCAAGGCCTACTTTTACACTGATCGCCCCATCTACCGCCCTGGCCAAACTGTATCTTTCCGGGCGGTGGTTCGGCAGGCTTATAACGGACGGTACACGCCAGCCAATCTGGGCGCTCTTCCCATCGAAATTTACGACTATAACCAAACCATCCTTCTCGAGAGCGATTTCTCGCTCTCCTCTTTCGGCACTGCCCACGGCCAATATACCCTATCCGAGGATGCACAGCCCGGCGCCTATGAGATCAGAACCGATTATGGGGGGGTGCTCTTCGATGTCGCTGAATACCGCAAGCCGGAGATCAACTTGCAGGTTTCCACCACAGAGAGGGTCACGGATATCCTGGCGGGCAAAACCCTCCAGGCGCAGGTGGAAGCGCGCTATTACTTCGACGCCCCGGCTGACGACCTGACGCTGAATTGGGCTTTGTACAAGGAACACGATTACTTCTATCTTCCGGGTTACCAGGTAGGGGAGGAAAGCTACGGCTGGATGTATCCCTATTGGATGGGGTTTTATTTTGGATATTATGGGGAACAGGTTGCCTCAGGGGAGGGGCGGACGGACGCAGGGGGGATTCTGCCCCTCGAGCTTGAGATTCCCCCCGAGGAGAGCACCCAGAACTACACCCTCGAGGTCACCATGACCGACGAGAGCGGTTTCCCTATCAGCGCCCGCGCTGAGTTTACCGTCCACCCGGCGGAGTACTACATCGGCGTAAGGCCGGATACCTGGCTGGGGCAGGCCGGGAATGAGATCACCTTCGATGTGCTGACTGTCGCCTGGGATGGCGCAGCCGCCCCAAATCTCGATCTGAAGGCCATCTTCCAAAATGTGACCTGGGTGCGCCAGGATTCCGATGATCCTTATATGCCGCCCGAAATGATCCCCCAATACACGACGATCTCCAGCGCCGATTTCCGCACCGGCGCCGACGGCATGGCGCGTCTGGCTTTCATCCCGCCCCAGGCCGGCACTTACCAATTAGAAATTCGCGGCGATGACGGCGCAAGGACGCAGGTTTTGCTGTGGGTTGGCGGCGAAGGGCAGGCCGTGTGGCCGAATATGCCCAACCAGCGCCTGCGGGTCAGCGCCGACAAAGACAGTTATCAACCCGGCGACACCGCCCAGATCTTCATCCCCAATCCCTTAGGAGCGGGCGCACAAGCCCTGGTGACCGTGGAACGAGGATTGGTCACGCGGCATTTTCAGTTCGAGCTGGATGCAAGCGGGTTCACACTGGCCCTGCCCTTGACCGAAGATGACGCCCCCAACGTGTATGTTTCGGTCAGCCTGGTTGGGAGGGATTCCGAGAACAATGTTGATTTCCGCCAGGGCTATCTCGATTTGCCGGTTGATCCATCTGCGCAGGAACTCAACATCCAGGTTCTAGCCATCCATGAGGGGGTGGATGTGGCCTGCGAGACCGGCTCGAACTGCCCCGGGCAGTTGGAACCGCGTCAGGAAGTCACTTTCGACCTGAGGGTTACGGATGCCAATGGCAATCCTGTGCAGGGCGAGTTCTCCCTGGCGGTGGCCGATCTGGCCGCCCTGGCCCTGGCCGACCCGTATTCCCTCGACATCGTGCCAGCCTTCTATGGGGAGCAACCCCTGGGCGTCAACACCAGTATGGCGCTGGTCATGCACGTGCAGCGCCAGTTGTTCATTCCTGGTGGGATGGGCGGCGGCGGTGGAGATATCCTCACGCCCTTTGTGCGCGAAGAATTCCCCGACACTGCCTATTGGAATGCCGAGATCGTCACCGATGCTGACGGTAAGGCCCAGGCCGCTTTCACCCTGCCTGACAGCCTGACCACCTGGCATATTGACGTCCGCGGCCTGACGATGGATACCCGCGTTGGACAGGCCGAAACCCATCTGATCGCCAGTAAGGAGTTGCTGGTGCGCCCGGTCACGCCGCGCTTCATGGTGATAGGCGATCATCTGCGTATATCTGCTATCATCCATAACAACAGCGACGCTGACTTGCAGGTTGATGTGGCCCTGCAAGCGGCCGGATTCGTTTTGGATGATCCCACTTCTGCGCTGCAAAAATTCTCTATGGCCGCGGGCAGCCGTCAACAGGTGAGCTGGTGGGGTACGGTCGAAGATACTGGCGCAGACGCCATCGCCATGCTTTTTTCTGCATCTGGTCAGAATGCCCAGGGGGATCTGCTCTATCAAGACATCACCAGGCCGGTTTGGGGCGATATCCCTTTAGCGCGCTACCTGGCCCCACAGACCTTCGGCGCAGCCGGCGTGCTCGATGAAGGCGGGGAGCGCCTGGAGCTGGTCAGCCTGCCGCGGAGCTACGATCCATCGTCCGGCAAGCTGGATGTGGAATTGGCCCCCTCGCTGGCAGCGGCTATGACGGCCGGTTTGGATGTGTTGGAGCATTACCCGTATGAATGCACCGAACAGACCGTCTCACGCTTCTTGCCCAACCTGGAAGCCTACCGCGCCATCCAAAGCCTGGGTTTGGACGCCCCAGATTTGCAGGCACGTTTGGAGCGCACCCTTGATGAAGGCCTGGAGCGATTAGTCGCCAGCCAGAACGAAGATGGCGGCTGGGGCTGGTGGTCTTCACCCCCCTCCCCCCCGACCTCAGATGGGGTAGGGGAGAGTGAGGGCCCAGAGGGGGGCAGCGACCCCTATATTTCCGCCTATGTGCTCTTCGGTCTCAGCCGCGCCAAGGACGCCGGGGCTTTCATAGACGATTCGGTCATCCAAAACGCATCCAATTATTTGATCACGACCATGTCAACCCTCTGGACTGATAACGAAAGCTGGAGGCTGGAACGGGTCGCCTTCATCCAATATGTGCTTGTGCAGGCTGACTACAGCGGCGCAGGACGGCTCATCATGGATGCCGGTGAGTTGTATTCTTTACGCGACCAACTCAGCCCCTGGGCGCAGGCCATGCTGGCGATGACCCTCGAGGGGCTGAATCCCGGCGACGAGCGCGCCGCGACCTTGTTCTCCGATTTAAATTCCGCCGCCGTTCGTTCGGCAACCGGGACGCATTGGGAAGGAGGCGCTTCGCAGCGCAACATGGAGACGGCGGTCTTCAACAGCGCAGTGGTGATCTATGCCCTGGCGCAGGATGATCCTGCCTCAGTCACGCTGCCGGAGGCGGTGCGTTACCTGATGGCCCACCGTGACGCCCGCGGCGCCTGGGCCTCGACCTACGAAACTGCCTGGACTCTGATGGCGCTCACCGAGGTGATGAAAGGTACCGGCGAGCTGGCCGGGGATTTCGGTTTCTCCGCTGAGGTCAATGGCTCGCAGTTGGCTCAAGGTCAGGCTGGAGGAGATGCCCGTCTCAGCGCCGTGACGACGTCGCTAGCCGTCGAGCATCTGTACCCAGATCATCCCAACGCCCTCACCATCCAACGCGCGGCCGGGCCTGGGCGTCTGTACTACACCGCCCATCTGAATGTGCTCCGCCCGGTGGAGGATGTGGCTGCTATAGACGCTGGTATCAATGTAGAGCGAGCGTATTACCCCCTATTGCAGGAAGTCAGTGGTCAGCCGTCTGCGGTCGAACCTGTTTCAACAGCCAGTACAGGTGATAAGCTAACAGTTCACCTCACGCTTACTTTAGAGAACGAAGCTTACTACCTGGTGGTGGAGGATTACATCCCCGCCGGCGCTGAGGTGTTGGACGCCAGCCTGAAGACCAGCCAGCAGTTCATCGAGATTGATGCCGGGGATCCCTTCGAGGAAGGCTGGGGCTGGTGGTATTTCAACGACCCCCAAATCTACGATGATCATATCGCCTGGGCTGTGGACTACTTACCGGCTGGAACATACGAATTGACCTATGTGCTGGTGCTCAACCAGCCGGGCCAATACCGGGTCATCCCCGCGCAGGCCTGGCAGTTCTATTTCCCCGAAGTCCGTGGCAACAGCGCCGGGATGGTTTTCGAGATCAGCGAGTAGTTGGGCAGAAGTACTGATACTGTAACTGCTCAGCCATCGAACGGATTAGCCCGAAAAAAGGGTGTGCGAAGGGGGCGCAGCCCCCTTCGCACACCCTTTTTTCGGGAACTTCCCCGTTTGGCTGAGTAGTTACCTGATACTCACCATGTGCGGCAGTAATTTATATCGGTGAGCAGCGTTCAAAAATAACACAGTAAAGAAGAGTTGGATTTTGACGAAGAGATGATCACATCGAAGGTTTGATAAAGAGCGAAAGCGCATACGCATGATTGCAAAGGACGTGACTATGAAGAACAAACCGATGCTTCTACAACCAGCATTGATCTTGATTCTTGTTCTTATTTTAGCCGCCTGCAAATCCGAATCGGAGGAGCTAACCTCCACAGCGACAGAACCCGCCGGTGCAGTGGAACTCACCCAGGCCGCGCAGACGGTCATCGCCCAACTGACTCGATCCGCAGCAGCCGGCTGGACGCCAACGCTGTCTCCCCCGCCCGAAACGAACACGCCCACCCTTCCGCCTCCCACGCCGACAGGCCCGACGCTCACGCCTTCCGAAACCCCCTTGCCGACGACGACTCCCCTTCCTACCATCACTTCGACCCCTACTCTCGTCCCGGGTGATCCCAGAGGCGAGTTAGGCGCGCCAGATTGGCAGGCGGATTTCTCTCTCGAGTCGGATTGGTATACCTTCGATGGGGAGAACGCCAGCATCTTGATGTGGGGCGGCAACCTGGTGCTGACTGCCAAGAGCACCGACATCTTCGAGATCTGGAGCCTGTCCTACCCCTTCCTGGCAGATTTTTATCTTGAATACACTATCTTGACAGGGCAGGAATGTCAGGGCAGGGATCGCTATGGCATGGTGGCGCGCGCCCCGGATCCCGATGAGGGTTATCTTTTCGGAGTCAGTTGTGATGGCGCTTTTCGTCTACTTTACTGGGACGGCGAGGAATTCACCACCCTCCGGGATTGGACGGAAAGCAAGTTCATCAACACCGGCCCGGGTGTGTTCAATCGTCTGGGTATCGAAGCCGTGGGGGAGAAGTTGTCCTTGTATGTGAATGGGGGCCTGGTAGCTGAAGTCGAGGACGACCGACTCGCCGAGGGCAAATTTGGAGCTTTCATCAAAGGAGAGAATACGGCAGGTTTTCGAGTGACGATCTCTGATGTGCTATACTGGGAATTGCCATAGATCAGGCGTTTCATTCTTATCATCATACGGAGGCTAAAAACATGCTAGACCGAAATAAAATCACCATTCGCACCCTCTTCGACAAAGTGGAAAAGGGAGAGCCGATTTCCTGGCTGACTTGCTACGACTACCCCACGGCGCATTTCCAGGAGCAGGCCGGGATTGATATGATCCTGGTCGGCGATAGCCTGGGGATGACCATGCTGGGGTACGACACCACGTTGCCCGTAACCATGGAGGATATGATCCGCCACAGTCAGGCCGTGCGCCGCGGCGCGCCGATCGCTTTCTTAGTGGGTGATATGCCCTACATGAGCTACCAGCCCAGCAACGAGACCGCCATCCGCAATGCTGGCCGTTTTATGGCCGAAGCTGGCTGTGACGCGATCAAGTTGGAAGGCAGTGGAGAGATGGCTGACCGCATTCACGCCATCACCAGTTCGGGCATCCCGGCAATGGGACATCTGGGGTTGACTCCGCAAAGCGTCAGCGCCCTGGGCGGCTACCGGGTCCAGGGGCGCGGCGCATTACAGGCGAAAAAGATCATCGAAGACGCTAAAATCCTGGAAAACGCCGGGGCTTTCTGCATCCTGTTGGAGATGGTGCCCGACCGAGTGACCAAGATCATCACCGAGCGCGCCGAAGACTGCATCATCATGAGCCTAGGTTCTGGGCCGCACGCGCATGGCCAACTGCTGATCTATCACGATATGTTCGGGCTGTATCCCAAGTTCAAACCCCGCATGGCGAAGGTATTCGGCAACGCCGGGGAAGTGATCCTCAACGGTCTGACGCAATACGTGAACGAAGTCAGCGACAAAACCTTCCCCCAGCCAGAGAACTGGTTCACGATCAAGGATGAAGAATTCGATGAGCTAATGGAGATACTGAAGTGATACCCCGCCCCTTTTTCACGAATTTTTTCAGTGAACACAATGTACCGATTACCAAGGCATGAGGAATAAAATGACAGACTTACGCAAGCGACTACAAATCCCTGCCGTCCGGCTGGATGAAATCAACGCCGTGCTGCTCGACCCCGAGATGCGCGTGATGAATGATTTCCTCGAGGTGGTAGCGAAATACGGCACGCCCGAGGAGATCAACGCCAAAGCCAATCAAGCGCGCAAACTGGATAATCTGCTGGCAAAAGTCAAAGCAACGAAACCAGAATTTATCGCAGACCTGGAGTGGCTAAGCGAGCAGCGCGATGTCGGCGCCTTCATCAGCGTAGCCGATTATCGTCGCAAAGTGCTTGGCGATAAAGTTGACAAAATGACTTTCGCCGATGACTTCGCCGTGACCCTTGAGATCAGCGCATTACAATACTTTCCCTGGGTGCGCGCTGCCGCCGAACGCGCCATCGAGAAGGGCATGCTGATGCCCTGCCGCTTTATTCGCGTGCGCAAGATGAAAGAGCAGGAAGCAGATGGCGATCTGGCCGCCGTAGCCGCCGCCATGCAGATCATCGGCGCGAGCTACGTGGAAACGCTGGATACGAAAGGTACCGATGGCTCCAATATCCACCTGGGCGGCCCTGCGACCATCACCGGCTACTTCGGGGGCGTCGGCCAGCCCAATCGCCATGCTCTGCAATGGGTGGACGAGTACCTGTACTACTACACCCATTACGGCGTCACCCAGGTGCTCAATATCAACCCCGGCACGGTTTTTCTGGGCTATATGCTGCACCGATTGGGTGTGGACATCGAATTCAAGATCTCCGTCTTCATGGGCAACGACAACCCCTATGCCGGTCTGTGGACTCTGCTGGGGGCCAAGCTCTTCGCCCGCGACGATGGCAGCTCTCCGCTGATCGGCTTCAATTGGTCCAATTCGGTGGATAACGAAACCATGGAGATCACCGCCCAGTTCCGAAAGGATTGGGGCTTCGAGAATGTGGTGCGTTTCGAACATCACATCGTCGAGACCTGGAAGAGCATCGTCCGCCAACCCTACAACCGCCGCGCCGAATTGCTCGAGATCGCCGACCATGTCGCCAACATCTCCGCTAAACACGAGGGCGGCGACCCTGAGACCGATCAGACCCGCCAGCATCCTTCCGATATCCTCGATTACTTCCGAGACAAGAGCGAGGTGATCGAAAGCGGCGATTGGGAGGCGCTCCAGCTCAACTTCCTCGACAAATTCGATGCTACCAATAAAACTGCCTGGGCGTTGACGGAAAAGGGGATGGCGTTCATCGCGGCGATGAAATTGCATCGGTGAGGATTCATGATTCCCAAACGAATGCAATCCTTCTTGAAAGAGCGCCTCCCCGAGCAGACCATCGAGAACCGCCTGATCGAAGATGGGGGCATGCGCTTCATAGAATTTTCTTCCCTGGACGTGGATCGGCTGGCGCGGTTGGATATCGAAGTAGATGCCCTCGGCCCGAGGCTGGTGGTCTGCATGTGGGATGAAGCGACCGACCTCGAGGTGGGCGGCTACCTGGTGGTGGATAATCTGGCGATGGGTCGTCCCTCGATGGGTGGGATCCGGATGCTGCCCGATGTCACGCCGGCAGCGATCCACAACCTGGCGCGGGGCATGACCCTCAAGAACGCGGCTGCCAACCTGCCTTACGGCGGCGGCAAATCGGGCATTGTGGCCAATCGGCTCTCCTCCGCGGAGCACACCGATGTGGTGTGCGCCTTCGCTCGTCTGATCTACCGCTATTGCGACATCTACCTGCCCGGCCCTGATGTGGGCACCAACGACGCCGACATGAAGACCATCGCCATCGAGAACGGCCTCGACAACGCCCTCTCCAAACCGGTCGAAATGGGCGGCAACCGCATTGACGAGTTGGGCGCAGCCGCCGGAGGCTGCATCATCGCCCTGCAAGCCTTACTCGAAGAAATGCCGCGCCTGCGCGCCATCCCCCAGTTTGCTAACCTGCAAATCCCCGTCCCTGAAGACCTGACCTTGCTCATCCAGGGTTTCGGCGCGGTGGGGGCGCATGCTGCCCGCATTCTGAAAGAGCGACTCCCCGGGGCGCGGGTGATCGGCGTCAGCGACTACCTGGGCTATCTCTACGACGAAGACGGCCTGCCCACGGAGCAACTCTTCGAGATGTGGCAGAAGCACGGCCTGGTGACGCGCCGCTACTATGACGAGTTGATGGATTCCGGGCGGCACGACCGCTCGCCGGTCAAATACTCCACCGATCCGGACGACCTGCTGCGCGAATCGGCCTTCTGCCTGATCCCTGCCGCGCCCATCGCCCATTACCTGGACACCGACCCCGCCACGAACCCCTGCATGACCGTGGAGCGCATGGGGAGGTGGGCTGTCAGCATCGAGGGGGCCAACACCTACTCCCCCCTGGCCGAACGCAAGGCCGCCCGCGCCCGCATGGAGCGCGCCGTTTACCGCCAGCGCGGTGTGCTGATCGCCACGGATTATCTGGTCAACTCCGGCGGCGTCATTTTCGCGGCGCAGGAACATCTCATCAAAACGCCTCACCAACTCAGAATTCCAGAGGAGATTCTTGGTAACCGCAAGGCCGTTGACGGCTGGCTCTCCGATCACGCGAGGGAATTATCTCGATTGGCCGGACAGCGCCTGTCCGCGGCTGAAGCCTACCGAGAGGAGGTCATCCGCCGTAACATGGTCGAGTTGATTGACCTGTTGGCCGCCGACGCCGACCTGCTGCCCTGGGAAGTTGCCGAGAAGATCAGCGTACGCCGCATCGCCGCCAGCGAGAGCGACCGCACCGCCGCCGACATCATGGCCCCCATGCCATCCATCGAGATCGAGCATACCGTTCAGCAAGCCGCGGCCAGGATGATCGAGTCAGCCAGTTCGATTCTGGCGGTGGTCTCGCTCGAGGGAGCGTTGGAAGGCGTGCTGACCCGCTGGGACATCACCCGCGCCACCGCCCTCGGCTCGCCCGATGACCAGCCCCTCGAGGAAATCGTGACTCGCCAGGTGATCGCCGCCGACCCCGACGACACGATTTTGGAATGCGTGCGCAAACTGGAACACTACGAAATCTCAGCCATGCCGGTGGTAGAGGGAAACGCTGTGCTGGGCATGGTGACGACCGATCTGCTCTCGCGCCGCTCGCTGCTGCGGCTGTTGCAATCGCAGAGTTATGAGTAATCTCGGCATCCAGGCGATGTTTTTGTAGATCGGCGAGCAGTTTCGATGTCAGATCGAGCATAGTTTTTCGAGAGATCGAGCTGGCATGTTATCATTTTCCATCCAGCCAACGATTATGTTGATTTGTGGTAACTACTCAGCCAAACGGGGAAGTTCCCGAAAAAAGGGTGTGCGAAGGGGGCGCAGCCCCCTTCGCACGCCCTTTTTTCGGGCTAATCCGTTCGATGGCTGAACAGTTACGATTTGTGGAGGTCAAGCATGGAACGACGACTCCTATCCGGCCGACGCATCCGGGAATGGCGGGAATGTCTTACTGCATATTCGATGATTGCGCCTGCAATGCTGCTGATTTTCAGGTTTGGAATATTCCCAGCGGGGTCTGCGCGTTTTGCCAGTTTGCATCATCGGAAAACCCTATCCATTTTGATGCTATTGGCCTTTGTGCTTGCTGTAGTGTTAGGGGCCTGCAGGCCTGCTAAGCCAGATGAGGAAGCTGCGCCTGTCGAAGAGGCCGCGCTTGCCGAGAAGACCGCGCCAGTCTTCGAGGACTGCCAGGCGACCGAGGTAGGCGGCAGCGACGACAAGTCGTTCGACGCCACAGCCTGCAAAAGCACGGAAGATGCCATGGCTGATCCAGGCATCGAGGCCAGGCGCCTCGAGTCACAGCAACAGACCGACTATGAAGTCAACGCCAACTCCTTCGACGAGGCAACCGAAACCATGGGCGTCCCATTCTCCGAATTGGCTGGCGCTACCATAACCTTCTGGCATGTCTGGGGCGCCGGCGCGCCGAGTGAGGGCATCGTCGCCATTGTTGATGAGTTCAACGCCGCAAACGAGTGGGGGATCACGGTCGAAGCTTTCGATCAGGACTCCTACAGCAAGGCTGAAGATGTCATGAACGCTGCTATCCAATCTGGCGATGTTCCGAATGCTATTGTAGGGTACTCCAACGCTATTGCAGGTTGGTACTCTATTGGCATGATCGCTGATCTGCAGCCCTATATAGACGATCCTGTCGCAGGTTTCACTGCCGAAGAAATCGCCGATTTCTATGCTGGGCCTTACAATGGTGGTGTGATGGCAGATGGCGCTCGCATCGCGCTCCCGATCAGCCAATCGGCAAATGTGTTGTTCTATAATGTATCTTGGGCCCAGGAGCTGGGCTTCGATGCGCCGCCGGCAAATGCGGCTGAGTTCAAGGAGCAGGCCTGCGCCGCGGCTGCCGCCAACGCTTCTGATGATACCCCGGACAACGATGGCACCGGCGGTTTGGTGCTGTACCCCAGTGCTTCCAACTTCTATTCCTTCCTCTTCGCATATGGCGATGATGGCTTGACCGAGGATGGCGCGGCGTATGATTTTGCTACCCCCGTTGCCCAGGCGGTCGCGTCCGACTGGAAGGAGATGTGGGACGAAGGATGCGCCTTCCCTACCGAGAGTTACCCCAACCCGGAATTTGCCACTCGTAAGGCGCTCTTCACCATGAGCTCCACGGCTGGTCTTCCTTATCAATTGGCAGCCTTCGAAGAGGCTGGGAGCGCAGATGAATGGACATTTGCTCCCTTCGTCGGCCCGGATGGACAGAAGGCCGTAAATGCCTTTGGTCAATACGTGGCCGTCGTGGAAGGTGCTCCTGCCCAGAAGTTGGCCACCTGGCTGTTCCTGAAGTACTTTACTTCGCCTGAGGCCCAGGCTATGTGGATCAATGCCAGCGCCTACTATCCTGTGCGCATCAGCGCTGAGGATCTGCTCGAAGATTACGGCGCGGCAAATTCCTTGTGGGTGACTGGCCTCGAGTTGCTACAATACGGTCAGGCTGAACCGACCAGAGCTTCCTGGACTTCGGTGCGCCGGGCTGTGGGTGACGCGGGCGATATGATCATCAATGGTTCTAGCGATGAAATCCCCACCTACCTGGAGGAGCTGAACAACACTGCGGCAGAACTTGTAGCCGAGATCGAAGGGTAGCGCCTCTCGATCATCTGATAAACAAGGCTGGAGGGCGGGCTGTGCTATTGAGATATGGGGGGACACGAAATGCCTTACATGCCCCTGGCGAGCCGCAGAGGATGCAAAAAAACCTTACGAATAACTTCACGCCCTTCGCGTCTCAACAGCTTTTTTGGGGTTTGAGGCGACGACGGGATTCGAACCCGTGATCAAGGTTTTGCAGACCTCTGCCTTACCACTTGGCTACGTCGCCAAAAAAATGCTGATTGTTGATTGAAGACCGTTGATTCTATCATCCACAATCTTCAATCTTTCAATCAGCGATTTCGAGAGCGGGCGACGGGGTTCGAACCCGTGGCCTTCTCCTTGGCAAGGAGACGTTATACCACTTAACTACGCCCGCGCATTTCGGTCAGATATGAGGACCGAGAGTGCCGAGAGCCAGAATCGAACTGGCGACACCGCAATTTTCAGTCGCGTGCTCTACCAACTGAGCTATCTCGGCCTGAAGATTCATCCTTGTCGAAAGCAGGCTAGATTTTACACGCGTCACATTGGATTGTCAAGCAATATTGGTTGACGTTATCCCTCAGCCGTGCTATCATCCCAGTACGGCATAATTTGTGCAATGGCCTGAAGTACGGGACTCACTACCACAAAAACGTCGAGAGTTCTCTCTCGAATCGATTCGTCATTATTTCTTTATTCATTATCCGGGTTTGAGTCCTTTATCCTGAGGCCGGACCCCCTCTGTGGGGAGACGAGCGCAGATTGCTGTGCGCTCTATTTTTTTATCTGCATTGATAGGAGTTTCATCATGAGTTCTGATTTTATCGCTCGCATTGTCGGCATGATTGTTTTTGGCACATTCTGTGGATATGTTGGAGGCACCTGGGGGGAAACGGTTTTCCCCGAGCCGACCATCGTTTATACGGTTGTGCTGAGTCTATCTGGAGTGTTGGTCGGTCTGGTGTTGACTCCATATCTCACCACACGTCCGGTGCGCGCCTTGCGCGCCTTACTGGGGAGAGTGGAAGCGCAAACTCTGGTGGCCGGGCTGGTCGGACTGATCGTTGGGTTGGTGATCGCCGCGCTGCTGGCTTTTCCACTCTCGCTTCTCCCGCCACCCTTCGGAGAAATCTTGCCCTTTATCGGGGTATTGATCGTGAGTTATTTTGGCGTGGCAGTATTTATCATGCGCCAGAATGACATCTTTTCGATTCTCCGCGATCGACTCCCTCGCAGGAAAGGCGTCGAAGACGTGGAAGATGATGTCGCCAGACGGAAAGTGTTGGTAGATACCAGCGTTATCATAGACGGTCGCATTGCCGACATCGCTCGGACTGGTTTTCTGACCGGCACTCTCTTGATTCCGCGTTTTGTTCTGAATGAGTTGCAGTATATCGCTGATTCTGCGGATGGCCTTCGCCGTCAGCGCGGACGCCGCGGCATGGAGGTTCTGGCTCAATTGCAGGAAGAACCCGGCATCCCCGTTCAAATTAGCGATATTGACGTGGAAGGCACCCGCGAGGTAGACGATAAGCTGGTTATACTGGCGCGCCAACTCAAAGCTGTGGTATTGACCAATGATTACAATCTCAACCGTATTGCCGAATTGCAAGGTGTGCCGGTGTTGAACGTCAACGAACTTGCCAACGCCGTCAAAGCTGTGCTGCTCCCTGGGGAGATCATCAAAGTGGATATTATCCAGGAGGGCAAAGAAAGCCGCCAGGGGGTTGGCTATCTGGACGATGGCACGATGGTCGTCGTCGAAGATGGCGCCGACTATTTGAGCAAAGAAATCTTCGTCTCTGTGACCAAGGTTTTGCAGACAGCCGCGGGCCGCATGATCTTTGCTCGCCCGGAGGATAAACCCTGATGACGATAAGAATCTACAATACGCTGACTCGAAAAAAAGAAACCTTCGAGACATTAGAACCCAATAAGGTTTCCATATATGTTTGTGGGCCAACCGTATACGCCAAAGCCCATGTCGGCCATGCTATGTCGGTATTGGTTTTCGATATCATCCGCCGTTATCTGGAGTACCGTGGGTACGAAGTGCGCCATGTGATGAATTACACCGACGTGGACGATAAGATCATCCAGCGCGCCAATATCGAAGCAGTCAATCCATTCGATTTAGCTGAACAGTACATCGAAGAGTTCAGGCAGCACCTGAATGATTTGAACATCCTGCCCGCAACGCTCTACCCACGCGCAACGGAAGAGATCGAGCATATCATCGAGATGATCCAGGGGCTGATCGAAAAAGGCCATGCCTACGCATCTGGAGGCGATGTGTACTTCTTCGTCGGCAGCGCTGAATGCTACGGCAAACTCTCTGGTCGCAAGCTGGAAGATATGCAATCCGGCTACCGAATAGATGTTGATGATCGGAAAGAGACCCCCATGGATTTCGCTTTGTGGAAGGCTTCCAAACCTGGCGAACCTGCCTGGGAAAGTCCCTGGGGTCAGGGCCGCCCAGGCTGGCATATCGAGTGCTCAGCTATGAGCTACTACCACCTCGGCGAGCAGATTGATATTCATGGAGGCGGCAACGACCTGATCTTTCCCCATCACGAGAACGAGATCGCCCAAACCGAGAGCCTCACCGGCAAACCCTTTGCCCGCTACTGGGTCCATAATGGGATGCTGCAACTGTCTGGCGAAAAGATGTCCAAATCCCTCGGCAACCTGGTGACAATCGCCGATTTCCTCGCAGAGAACGACGCCGATGTGTTGCGTATGTTGGTGCTCAACTCCAGCTATCGCAGCCCGTTGAAGTTCGGAGACGAAACCGTTGGCCATGCCAAACGCGCCCTGGATCGTCTGCGCATGGCCTTGCGCCCCGCCTCACCTGGGGCAACCGGCGCGGCGCCTGAATTCCTCGAAGCGCAGATCGCGTTTACTTGCCAGGGTTTTATCGATTCGATGGACGATGATTTCAACACCGCCGGCGCTCTAGGGCATCTCTTCGAGCTAGTGCGCGCTGTCAATCAGGCGCGGGATCAGGGCGTTGGCCCCGAAGGATTGGCGAAAGCCCAGGGTTTGCTCCTGGAATTTGCGGGTGTGCTTGGCCTGGAGTTGGAGCACGCGGGGGGCGATGGGCGTGGCCCAGGTGAGGCGGCACCATTTGTTGATCTACTCCTCGAGGTGCGCGCCGAGCTGCGTAACCAAAAATTATGGACGCTCTCCGATAAAGTGCGAGACCGTCTGGCAGAACTGGGCGTTATCGTGGAAGACGGTAAAGAGGACGCCACCTGGCGATGGAAATGAGTTGGATATTAGTATTACAGCGCAAGGTTGGCGCGAATAGCCTCCATATTCGATTAAAAGCCCGTCCTCGGGCGCCCCGAGGACGGGGCTGGGGATCAGTTTTATGTGACTTTGCGCTGTAATATTAGATATTGGCCCGTGGTTTCCCAATACCCAGTACCCAATACCTAATCACCTGCTCATGAAAGAATGGATCACCGGCCGCAACCCGGTCTATGAAGTTCTACGAGCGGAACGCCGCAAAGCGTTCCGCCTTTGGGTGGCCCAAAAAACTGACGAAAAACGTCACCTGGCAGATGCCATGAGCCTGGCGGCAACAAAGCGGCTACCTGTCGAATATGTGCCGCGTTCGGAACTCGATAAACTTGGTGAGAATCATCAAGGAGTCGCGCTGGAAGCGGAGGAATATCCTTACAGCTCAATATTCGACGTCCTCGAACGCGCCAGACAGCGAGAGGAGCCGCTTTTCATCCTGATCCTGGATACCGTGCAAGACACTCACAACCTGGGCGCCCTTCTACGTACAGCCGAGGCGGTAGGCGTTCACGGCGTTTTGTTGCCATTACGTCGCACAGCTACTGTCACTCCAGCGGTAGTCAGCGCCTCCTCGGGGGCAAGCGAACACCTCCTCGTCGCACAGACCAACCTGGCCCGCGCCATCGCAGACCTGAAAAAAGAAGGGGTATGGGTCTATGGGCTGGAAAGGTCTTCGCAAGCAAAATCCCTTTCAGAAATTAATCTCGGCGGCCCGCTTGCCCTGGTTGTGGGGAACGAGGCCGAGGGGATGCGCGCTCTGGTGCGCGAGTCTTGCGATGTTTTGTTACAGTTGCCCATGCGCGGCAATATCGACTCTCTGAATGCGGCCGTGGCCGGTTCGGTGGCCTTATATTTTGCCTGGAGCGCGCGTAAGTTTTCGAAGTAGGGTGGGATTCGCAGTAATGCTTCCAACCGTGGCCAAAATAGGACGCTGGTGAGAGTAAGATCAGCGTAAATCCGCGGTTACCGGTGCCCGAGGAATCTTCGCGCTCGATAGGCCATTGACGCTAATCTCGAATTCTGATAAACTCCAGCCCCGTTGTCACTCCCGAGAAGTGAGTGTTAACCTTGCTTGTGAAGATTCCCTCTGGTATAATGCCTCCGCTCGTTTTCTGGCATTTGGAACGTTTAAATATCTACGCCGACGTAGCTCAACCGGCAGAGCAGCCGCCTTGTAAGCGGCAGGTTACGGGTTCAATTCCCGTCGTCGGCTCCTGTTGACAGTTGGCGATCAAGGCTGCCGGATGTGGCCTTGATCTCGAACTGGCAACAGTTTTCTGCGGGCGGATACCCAAGTGGCCAAAGGGAGCTGACTGTAAATCAGTTGTCGCACGACTTCGGCGGTTCGAATCCGTCTCCGCCCATCAGAACTCGCTGACCGGTACAGATGCTGCACCTGTCGGCGGGTATTTTAATGTAAGAGACAGGCCCACATAGCTCAGTCGGTAGAGCACATTCTTGGTAAGAATGGGGTCATGGGTTCGAATCCCATTGTGGGCTCTTCTCGCCGATTTTGTACAACCGTAAGTTCGATATTATTATCGAGGAGAGAAAGCATGGCAAAGGAAACATTTGTACGCGACAAACCGCACTTGAACGTAGGCACCATGGGGCACATAGACCATGGGAAGACGACGTTGACGGCGGCGATCACGAAATATTGCTCCTTTTTAGGGAAAGCCG
>VGOC01000020.1 GCA_016865865.1 Chloroflexota bacterium | reverse complement strand
CTATGATATCCAGATCATTGGGAACGGGGCGACGATTCCAGAGATGGAAGTGTTGGGCAACGACCGCATCGTCTTCAGCGGCGATACCACCCCCGATGCTGACGATCACACCGATTTTGGGGATGTGGATGTGAACGGCGCGACAGTCACGCGCGCTTTCACGATCCAGAACAACGGCACGGCTGACCTGACATTGAGCGGTTCCCCGATCGTCACGATTGGCGGCGCACATGCCGCGGACTTCACCCTCACTGTGGACGCGACGACGCCTGTACCCGCGGGTGGGGAGACCACCTTTACGATTACCTTCGACCCCAGCGACGCCGGCGCCAGGCAGGCAGTGATCAGCATCGCCAGCAACGATGGCGACGAGTCTCCCTACACCTTCAGTATCGAGGGCAGCGGGACTGGCCCTGCGCCCGAGATGGATGTGCTGGGCAATGGCATCTCCATCCCCTCTGGCGACGGCTCGCCGGATACAGCGGATCAGACGGATTTCGGCGATGTGAACGTCGCTGGCGGTTCGGTCACTTACACCTTCACCATCCGCAACACCGGCAGCGTAGTTCTCAATCTGTTGGGCAGCCCCATCGTGACCCTCGGCGGCGATCATGCGGCGGATTTCCTTCTGACGACAGACGCCGCTACGCCGGTATCGAGCGGCGGCGGAGAGACTACCTTCCAGATCACCTTCGACCCCAGCGCCGCCGGCTTGCGCCAGGCGACGGTCAGCATCGCCAACGACGATAGCGACGAGAACCCATATACTTTCTCGATCCAGGGGACGGGGGTGGCGCCTTGAAAGGGTATTGGGTAATTTCTTGACACAAGCAAGTGATGAATTGGGCAACCAGTTGCAAATAGAAGTTCGCGAATTCTCGTTTGCAAGCTGACATGACCCGTGATCTGCGCAAATACGCTCGCCAGACCAACACCCGCTTGCTGGTGGGTTTCTTGCTGTTGCTCTTCGTCGTCGGCGATGGGCTGATCTATGCTTTCTATGGCCGCCAATCAGCCATCATGGGATTGATCTGTCTGGCTGCGGGCGCAGCGCCGTTGTTGTTGATTGGGCTGGTCCTGTGGGGGATGGAATGGTTGGTCAGGCAGGCGAATCGCGATTGAGCGACCTCCCGAAGGGTGAAACGGCAACCTGCGGAATGAAACGACCCCGATAATTTTCGCGGTCGCCTTGAGCCACTTGACGACTACTCAAGATTCAATTAGTATTCCCATTCGGAAGCCCATCCTCGGGCGCCCCGCGGACGGGGCTGAGGATGAATCGGAATGAACCGTGCAATACTATCAATACATGAATCCACTGCAAAAACCACATGTAGAGGATTCGGGGCGGCATATATGGGGGTGCGTACGCAGCACGCACCCCCATATATGCCGCCCCGCCGCCTCGTTCTGGAGTTTTTTCAGTGGACTCAATACATGCAATAATGGCGACTTAAGGTGTACTTTTATTGGGAAGGAGTTGGGCATGAAACGTTTGATATTTCTCCTCATCTTGCTCTCCCTGATGACGCTGACATGCAACCTGCCTTTTCCGATGAGCAGCTCTCAGGCAACAGTGGACGCGCTGGCAGCCGAATTGACCGCCGTCAGTAAAATGGCAGAAGCTACTACCCCTGCTATCGGCGCCGAGACGCTAGAGACGCCTACCTCGACATCCACGCCTACCAATCCATTACCCACTCCGTCTCCCTCCCCATCGCCTACCTCCACCGCTTCACCTACGGTTACCCCTCTTCCCTGTGATCGGGCGAGTTTCGTATCGGATGTCACCATTCCTGACGGCGCCAAGCTATCGGCCGGGGAGGCTTTTACCAAGACCTGGCGGCTACAGAACAATGGCTCCTGTACCTGGACTTCGGGTTACAGCCTGGTATTCGATCATGGGGATCAGATGGGCGGTCCGGCCTCGACTCAATTGACGAATGGCAGCGTCCCACCCGGGGGTACAGTGGATGCGTCAGTCAACCTGACCGCTCCTGGAAATGCTGGCACGTACCAGGGGTTTTGGAAATTGCGCAACTCCGACGGAATCGTCTTCGGCGTTGGCGCTCAAGGAACGGCTGCTTTCTGGGTCAAGATCAATGTAGAAGCTGTGGCGCCCCCTCCTCCAGCGGCGCAGGATTGGCCGATCATCAGCCAGGGCGACCAGGGCGCGGAGGTCTACGCCATCCAATATTTACTCCGTTCTCACAATTACAATCTGGTTGTTGATGGCATCTTTGGCCCACAAACCAAATCTCAGGTGATACAGTTTCAAGGCGATAAGGGACTGACGGTAGACGGCATCGTCGGGCCGCAAACCTGGAGCGCGCTGATCAGCGGCAAAACGGTGCAAAATGGCAGCATAGGCGATGCCGTGAGGGGTGTGCAGCAGCTTTTGGTGGATAAATTCGGTTACGGCATCGCAGTTGATGGCATCTTCGGCCCTAATACAGATCAGGCCGTGAAAGATTTCCAAACAGACTATGGCTTACAGGTGGACGGCATCGTTGGGCCAAAGACCTGGAAAGCGCTTGTCTCTGAGGATTAACAGGTTTCGTTCAGGCGCCTGGCGCAGCCGCGACGGCAAGCAGGGCAACGGAAAAATCCGCGCCTTGCCCGGATCGAACTATAGTGCTATACTTCGCTTCGAGATTTTATTAACGATGTATCTATCCAGGAGTGACTTAATGTATTCGGCTGAGACCGCCGTCCCTTCAGACGACGGCGAAGATAGTCAACGTTACCACGATCCAACCTTTGGCGCGAGGGAACTTCTCGACATTTTATGTCCTATCAGGAAGGCATAACCTGGAGGCCTGGTCATTAGTCTCTGCTTCCCGGAAGGTTTTGCCTTCCGGGATTTTTTTTAGGAGGCTAATATGATTACGATATACAAGAATAATGGAAACCAGCTCGATCGTCTTCAAGAACCAACCCAGGAGAGCTGGATTAACATCGTTGATCCTACCCCCGAAGAAAAGCTCCGTTTGAAGGAACTTGGCATTCCATCCGATTACATCTCATATTCTCTCGACATGGACGAACGCCCTCGCATCGAACGGGAAAATGGCCAGATGTTGGTTATTTTTCGCATCCCGTATTTCGAGGGTAAAGACGTGGATATTCCTTATATTACGATCCCCTTAGGTATTATTCTAACTGAAAGTTACATCATAACTGTTTGCAGGAAGGCGAATGATATCATCAACGATTTTGCTTCTGGCCGCATGAAGGACTTTTCGTCCGCCAAGCGATATCGCTTTATTCTGCGGGTGTTGTTGGCTACAGCCAATAAATATCTACACTACTTGAGAGAAATCACCAGGGCGGTGGACCGCCTCGAGGACCAATTGCAGCTTTCGATCCGCAATCGAGAAGTGCTCGAGCTGCTCAAGTACGAAAAGAGTCTCACTTATTTCACAACCGCCCTCAGAACCAATGAATTATTATTGGAACGCTTAGATCGCAGCCGGATATTCAATACCTATCCAGAGGACGAGGATTTATTGGATGATGTATTGACCGAAAACCAGCAAGCGATCGGCATGGTCAACATCCAGAGCAATATTCTCAGCAGCATGATGGATGCCTTCGCCTCGATCATCTCGAACAATCAGAATCAGGTCATCAAGCTGCTGACCTCCTTCACGATCGTGCTGAGCTTCCCGACGATCGTCGCCAGCTTCTTCGGGATGAATGTATCTTTGCCGTTGCTCGATGCACATCCAGTGTCGTTCTTCCTGATCTTGCTACTTTCCCTCTTTATTTCCCTGGGAGTAGCCCTGGTGTTGAAAAAGCTAGATTGGTTCTAACCGGACAAGAAGGCGAAGATCCTCGGCATCCCCAACCGCTGGTTCGTGGCTATTGCTGGATCGGCCTTCTGCGTCTTCGTCGAGTACTTCCTCAACGCCGCCGGCGCCCTCACCTGGGACTGGCCGTGGTGGAACCGGGGCGCGCCCTGGCTGATCTTTCTCTTCGGTTACCTGACCTTCTTCGTCGAATTAATCCCCCATCTGCTGTTCCAATACTTCCGCGATATCCATCGCCCGAATTCGTTCGCCGAGACCCTTGGAGCTGATGGCGTCTTCGAACATGCTCAGGCAATAGGGGCAGGCAGTGGCGACGGTCTCGGCCTGGGCGTCCAGGGCTTCTTGCAAACGGCGATGGTTGATGCGCTTATTGGGATCGGTCTCGAGCCACATGCCGCCGCCGCCCGCGCCGCAGCAGAAGCTGTTCTCGCCATGGCGTTTCAGCTCCACTCGATCC
This sequence comes from Chloroflexota bacterium, assembly GCA_016865865.1. GTDB lineage: Bacteria > Chloroflexota > Anaerolineae > Anaerolineales > UBA11858 > NIOZ-UU35. The sequence continues at coordinate 39,634 of VGOC01000020.1, read as the reverse complement.
ACTTTGGCCTGATCCAGGAGTTGGCGGGGGGCTTTGTAGATTCCGTTGTACCGTCCCAGGTAGCAGGAGTCGTGGTAGGTAAGCTTAGGTGCTGGGGTGTTTGGATGCTGGGAGGCATCTCCCTTGCTCTCTTGCTCCCATGCTCCCACCGCATTCATTTCGACCAACAACTCCGTATGGTGCATTACTTCGTACTCGCCGCCCATCTGCGGGTATTCGTTTTTCAGCGTATTGAAGCAGTGCGGGCATTGGGTGATGATGCGCTTGAATTCGACCGAGTTGAAAGTTTCGATATTCTGCGCGGCGGAAACCTGGAAGATATATTCGTGCCCCATGCGCCGGGCGGTCTCGCCGCAGCAGGATTCGTCGAGACCGAGCACGCCGAAATTGACATTCGCCTTTTGCAGCAAACGCACGAAAGATCGGGCGACTTTCTTGCTGCGCTCGTCATAGGCCGCGGCGCAGCCCATGAAGAGCAGCACATCCACCTCGTCACCGGGGGCCAGCTCGCGCACGTTCAATCCTTCGGCCCACTTCATGCGATCCTGCGGCGGCATCCCCCACGGGTTGCCCTGGCGTTCCATATTGCGCAGGGTGTCGCCAACCGACTTGGGCATCTCGCCGGTGGTCAGGATCTGGTAGCGGCGCATATCCACCACCCTCTCAGGGGGGCGGATGAAGACCGGGCAGCGCGTCAGACAGGCCCCGCAGGTGGTGCACGACCACAGGCTCTCGTCTTCGAAGAGATGCACGGGCAATTCCTTCGAGCCGTTTCCATTCTTGCCAGGCGTCCCCAGCGCGTCGGTCATGGCGTCGCGCAACTGAATCAACAGCGTTTTTGGCGAGTAATCCATTCCGCTGAAGGTCGCCGGGCAGACCTCTTCACAGCGCCCGCAGCGCAGGCAGGCGTCGAATTCGAGCAGGTTTTGGGATGTGAAATCGCTGATCTTGCCAACCCCCAGGACTTCAGCAGTCTCCAGGCCCTCGATCTTGGTCAGCGCGCCGTAAGCGCGGCGGGGGTGCAGGATGATATTCAATGGCCCGTAGAGCAGGTGGCGCATCTTGGTGAAGGGGATGCTGGCGATCAGGGTCAGGGCCAGGAAGATGTGCGTCAATAACAGATAGGGGTGAAGGCTGAAGGCTGTATCGGCATTCAAGCCCCAACTTTTCAGGATGTCTGCCAGCCAATTGCCAGCGAAGGAATAGCGCGCCCACGGCGGGGCGGCTGAGATCAGGCGCATCGATTCGGTGAAGAACCCGACGATGGGCAAGAGCATCAGCGTAGATAGAGCATAGGTGTCATCCCAGGCAGTGGGCAGGCTCTTCGGTCGTAGGGCCAGCCTTCGGAAAGCAGCCATCACCACACCCGCCAGGATGAACAGCCCTGCCAAATCCATGAGGAATTCATAGGCAAAGTACCAATTCCCTCGAGGAAAATTTTCCAAAGCAAAAGGCGTGAAGAGCGCCATCTGCATCAGGTTGATGGCTGTGCCGACAACCTGGATGGCCACGCCCCAGAAGATCAAGAAGTGCATCACCCCAGCGTAGACCTTTTTCCAAATGCGCGCCTGGACGGTAGCGTGGAGGAAGAAATCTTGCAGGGCTGCAGGCCATTGTTTGTTGGATATTGGGTATTGGGTATTAGTCGCTGTGCTCATGATTCTTCTCCGGCGCTGACGTAGATGACGCCATCTTTGATCTCTGTTTGGAGAGGTTTGAGGCCTGTGGGGGGCGGCCCAGAAATTACGCTGCCGTCGAGCGGATCGAAGTAACCGTCGTGACAGGGGCAGACGATGCTTCGTTTTTCGGCATCCCACTTGGCGATGCAGGCGAAATGGGTGCAGACGGCCGAGTAGGCTTTCAGCCCGGCGGGTGTGTTGATCACCAGGGCGGAGTAGCGACCGAAGGAAACCGTGCGGGATTCGCCGACGGGCATATCGGCCTCGGGCGCAACCAGCACCGGTTCGGCGGGGGTCTCTGTCAGATCCGACGGGTAGAAATAGGCCAGGACTGGACCCAGCACGGCGGCAAGCCCAGCGGCGGCCATTACTCGGTTGACGAGCTTGAGGAAATCGCGACGGGTTATTTTGCTCATAGTTAACTCACCTCTCCCCAAACGGTCAGGGCGATCAGGATGACCATCAGAACGGCGGTGACGATGAAGCGCACGCGGGCGGCTTTCTTCGTTTTGTCGGGTTTATTATCCAGGAACGGCCAGATCATGACGAGGATGGCAAAGATCACCGGCAGCACCGCGCCGGTGCTCTTGGGCAGGAACTTGATGATCTGGTAGAGAGCCAGGAAATACCACTCCGGCTTGACATGGGCGGGGGTGTCCATTGGATCGGCGGGAGGTTGCAGGCCTAGAGGCACGGACAGGCCGATGACCCCGATGATGATCAATAGGACGCCAATGCCGAGAGCAACCTTGGCCTCGTTGGTCACGTGGTCGGGGTAGAAGGGGATGGTTTTTTCGTCAGGCGATGTGTTTTCAGTCATGGGTGATCTCCAGTTTCATAACGGCTTCATAATCCCCTGCCGCCGCACCATCATGAAGTGCAGCCCCATGAAAGTTACTGTGGCCAGGGGAATGATCAGCACGTGCAGGGCGTAGAAGCGGCTGAGGGTCTGAGCGCCAAGATTCCAGCCGACGCGGAGGTATACCAGGGCCAGGTCGCCGATGGCGGGCATGCTCCCGGCGATCTCGGTGGCGACGGTGGAGGCCCAATAGGCTCGCTGATCCCAGGGCAGCAGGTAGCCGGTCAGGCCGAAAGCCAGGGTCAGGATCAAGAGGCTGACTCCGGTGACCCAGTTGAGTTCGCGCGGCTTTTTGTAAGCGCCGATGATGAAGACGCGCAGCATGTGAGCGGTGCACATCACGATCATGCCGTTGGCCGACCAGTGATGGATCATGCGGATAGCTGCTCCGAAGCGCACCTCGCTCTCGATAAATTGGATGCTTGCGTAAGCAGCCTCGGGCGTGGGTTGATAGTAAAAAGCCAGCATGATGCCGGTGATGCACTGCACGACGAAGAGGAAGGAGGTAATGCCGCCCAGGCAGTACCACCATCGCCGCTGCCAATCGGGGACTGGTTTATTGAGCAGTTTTTCGAGCGGAGCGGCGATCTCATAGCGCTCCTCGATCCAGGCGCCGGCGCGAGCCATGAGCGGCTTCCATGGGGCGCGCGTCTTCCACATGCTGACGCTTTGGACGACCCCAAAGACCAGCACAAGCCCGGCAGCGCCAAAGACCAGCCAGCGCACCAGGGGAGTCCAGAGACCTTTTTCCTCTCCAGCGATGTGGCAGTGCAGGCAGGGGTCTTGCCGGGGGGGAGGCGGCAAGCCGGGCAGGTCGGGCGAGACCGAAGCCGGAGGCAGACCGGCGCTCTGCCTGGCCAGCTCCCAATTCGGTTCGACAACCCTGGCCTGGCTCTGATGGGCGAAGAGTAAGAGCAGCGCCCCTATCAGCACGAAGGCGGCAAAGCCCAGGAGAATTCGACGGTGGAGTAGATTCATAGGAGGTCACCTCGGTTGGATTTAATGACGATGTACAATTCTTGAGAGAGGATTTCTGCCATGCGCCGATTGTATCATCTAACAAAACGGGTTTCCCGTGACAAATTTCTTAATCTGGGGAAACCCGTTTTGTGTGTAGAAATGTAAACGTAAAACGTGAAACGTAAAGAGTAATCACGTTTTACGTTTCACTCTTTACGTTTTAAAAATCTCTTCCAACACCATCTTCGCTACTTTCGGAATCGCCGCAGCGACTGCCGGCGTCGGTTCATCGCTGAACACGAAAATCTCTTCGACCTCGACGGCGAAGATGATCACTTCCTTGGGAAGGGGCTGTCCCATCCGCTCTGCGACCTCCAGGGCTGTTGCCAGGGTGGTGTCGTGGGCGGAGGCGTTATGCTGGGTGAGGCTGATCTCACGCAGATCATGCGTGCTCAAGCGGAAGATGTCGCCTGGCTTGTGGCCGTTATGGCGCATGATGGCGTCTATGAGGATGACCCGATCATAGCCGATCATCATCTCCATCAGACGCAGCCCCCCAACGCTGGCTTCGGTGATGGTGAGATCATCCTTCGAAACCCGTTTTCTGTCAGAAAACGGGTTTCTTCTCAGCGCCTCCTCCACCGCATAGGCGACTTTCACGCCCACGCCGTCGTCGGTGAGGATGGGGTTGCCGAGTCCGACGATAAGAGTCTTCATACCAGGAATCAGTGGGCAGTAGGCAGTAGGCAGTAGGCGGTAGGCAGGAGGCAGAAATAATTTGACACCTGTGTACTGCTTTCTGCCTACTTCTTATTGAACAAACTGACTCACCACCTCGATCACTTCGCCGTCGGCGTCGCGGATGGTCACCTCGAGGGGCATCTGCCCTGGCAGCGAGTGCGTGGCGCAGGACATGCAGGGGTCGTAGTTGCGGAAGGCCATCTCGATCATGTTGAGGATGGGTTCCGTCACTTCGACGCCTTTCTTGATCAGCCCTTGGGCCGCCTTCTTGATGGACATAGCGATGGGGGCGTTGTTGTTGGTGGTGCCCACGATCAGGTTGACCCTGGTCAGGATGCCCTTCTCGTCGGTTTTGTAGTGATGCGTCAGGGTGCCGCGCGGCGCTTCGACGCAGCCTACACCCTCGGTGGGGGTGTTAGTGACGATTGGCCGGACATGGGGGTCGGTGATCTCCGGGTCGGTCGCCAGCTCTAACATGCGCTCGGCCGCATAGAGCAGCTCGACCAGGCGAGCCCAGTGGGTCGCCAGACGGGCGTGCACCGGTTGATAGCGTCCTTTGACCTTCTTGCTGCCCAGGGTCTCGTAGAATTTCTCGAAGAATTCTTGCGCCTTGGGGGTGGCCATGCCGTCGGCGGCGTTGAGCCGCGAGAGCGGGGTGGCGCAGTAGACGCCGCTGTCCATGCCGTCAGTGAAGCCCTTCCAGCCGATGTTCTTCAAGTAGGGGAACTTGAGGTACGACCAGGGTTCGACGTGCTCGGCGACGTGCTTCATGTAATCTTTGGCTTCGTACTTGACGAATTCCTTGCCTTCGGGGTCGGTGACGCGGATCATGCCATCGTAGAAGTTGAGATGGTTGTTCTCGTCTACGGTGCCCATGTAGTAAGTTCTATGGGCGTAGGCGTCGGAAAGGATCAGGTCAACATACGCTTTGTTCGCCAGGACGACATCCTCGAAGAGCTTGAGGCTGAAGAGCGCGAATGCCACGTTTTCTTTGGCGATGGCTTCGATTTTCTGGCGCATCTCCTCGGTGACAGCCACACTCCAGCCGCCGGGCAGACCAGCGACCGGATGCACGCCGCGCCCGCCCAGCCATTGGATGACTTCGTGGTTGCGCTTGCGGCAGGCGATCACCTGTCCGCCGATCTCCAGGCCGACTTTGTGGATTACGCCCAACACGTTGCGTTCTGCCGGGGGGCCGTCGGGGCCGATGACGAAATCGGGTCCACCCAGGGCGTAGAAGTGGACTGTGTGATCCGTGCAATAGAAAGAGTTATAGAACATCTCACGGATCTTCTTGACCACCGGGGCAGGTTCGATGTCGAAGAGCGCATCCAGAGCCTTGGTTCCGGCCATGTGGTGCGCCTCGGGGCAGACGCCGCAGATGCGATTGGTGATGCGCGGCATCTCCTCGGCTGGGCGGCCTACGGAGAACTGCTCGAAGCCACGCAATTCAGGGATCTGGAGATAGGCGTTCTCGACGTTACCTTCCTTGTCCAAGAAGATTTCGATCTTCCCGTGGCCTTCGAGACGGGTAATGGGGTCTATGGTTATGCGTGACATTTAGGCCTCTCCTTTCCCATTACTACCACTCACTTTTGCTCGGCGGAGCATCGAGTGAGCCATGCTGAAACGATAGAATGTGCCGACGGGGTCGGCAATGGTATCTACGACGGCCTGAATCTTCTTCTCCAATTCGGCCTCCTCCATACCAGGCTCGCCCGCAGCGATCACGGAGGCTACTGCTGAGAGCATCTTGGCGCCTTGATCCTCTACACCAGGCAGCGGCCCGTAGCAGCCGCGGCAGCCCATACCAACCTTCGGGCAGAGCGCGCCGCAGCCGCCATTGGTTGCCAAGCCCATGCAGATAAGGCCTTGCTCCAGCAGGCACTGCTCTGGATCGGGGACGATCTGGTAGGGGCGGTAGAACCTTTCGATGCATTTCTCGCTCTTCACGCGCTCGCACTCTTCGCAGACGGCTTTGTTCGTGACTCCAACGATAGAGCCCGCCGGGGGTAGCGGAGCGCCTTCGAGCAAGCCCGCCACCACCACCTGCAGAACAGCCCAAATTTGAGGCGGTTCAGGGGGACAGCCGGGCAGGTAATAATCCACATCCACAACCTGATCCAGCGACTTCACCGTGTGGTAGAACTCCGGTAGAGTCAATACGCCTTCGGCAACTTCGACCTTCGTCAGGGGGATGATCCCCTCGGGGTTGTCGAGCGATGGATTGTCGTGGTATACGGTTTTGAAGGTGGCTTCTTTGGATGTCAGGTTGGAAAGCGCCGGGATGCAGCCCTCATAGGCGCAGGAACCATAGGCTACGAGCACCTTGGATTTCTTGCGCAGCAGGTGTGCCATCTCCTCGTTCTCCGAGTTGCGGATGGCGCCATTCCACAGGCAGACATCAATGTAGCCATCAGGATAGCTTTCGACGTGATGGACTTTGAAGTCGGCGATGCAGGGGAAGAAAGCTACGTCGAAGATTTCATCCACTTTCAAGATATGTTCGTGGATGTTCAGTACTGAGATTTCGCAGCCTCCACAAGCAGCGCCCCAGTACATGGCTAGTTTGGGTTTCGAAGACATTGTCACACCTCCTCCGCCACGGGAACGCTTTCGGCGATTTTGTGGCCGTTGCCGCCAAGGACCTTTTCACTCCAATTGAGCGGGCCAAGTGCACGGACTTCTTCGGTCATCTTGTTGACTTTTTCAGCCAGGATGATCCCTTCTGAGGCCGAGGCCCAAACGAGCTGCACTCGTCCTTCCTCGACGCCCAGTTGGCGAAGCATGCTCTTGAGTAGGATAAATCGGCGTAGGGCTTTTATATTTCCATTCACGTAATGGCACTCACCGGGATGGCAGCCAGCAATCATCACGCCATCGGCGCCTTCGCGCAGCGCTTTGAGCACGAACTGGGGATCGACGCGCCCGCTGCACATCACGCGGATGGGGCGCATATTGGGGGCGTAATGAATACGGGCTGTCCCTGCCAGATCGGCGGCGCGGTAAGAGCACCAGTTACAAAGAAAACCAACGATTACGGGTTCGAATTGTTCAGTCATAGTTTTCTCTCCGTGTATTTGTATCATGTACCAGGATTCACTCGCCACGTGTCACGCGACACTTGACACCTGACACAGTCTACACAGCCACCAACTCCTTCACAGGCCTCACGTCCCACAGAATACCTTCGATCTGCGAGAACAGTTGCTCGTTGGTAAAGTGAGCGCCGCTGATGACGCCGCTTGGGCAGGCTGCAACACAGGTGCCGCAGCCCTGGCAGAGGGCTGTGAGCACTTCCGAGACCTTGCGGTCTTCGTGGAAGATGATGGCGTTGTAGGGGCACATATTGTTGCAGATCTTGCAGCCAGAGCATAGGTCCTGGTTGATGCTTGCCCGGATGGGTTCCATCATCACTGTGCCGAGATTGATCAGGCCGGCCACACGAGCGGCGGCTGCTGCGCCCTGGGACACACTGTCGGGGACATCTTTTGGGCCCTGGCATGCGCCGGCGATGAAGATGCCCTCGGTCATCGTGGCAACCGGGTCCAGCTTGGGGTGACGCTCGACGAAGAAACCGTCGAAGTCGCAGCCCATCTTGAAGAGCTGGGACACCTCTTTGGAGTCCAGTTTTGCTTCCATGGCCGGGCTGAGGATTACCATATCCACCGGTATACGGCGTTGGCGGCCGATCAGGGTATCTTCAACCTGGACGATGAGCTTGCCCTCTTCTTCTGGAATGCGGGCGGCGTTGGTGACGTCGGCCACTTTCCCGCGGATGAAGTGTGTGCCTTCCTTGAGCAAACGGTTATAGAACTCTTCGTAACCCTTGCCGGGTGTGCGCATGTCAATGTAGCAGTTGTAGACTTCGGCATCTGGGAGGCGCTCATGGATCAGGTGGGCGAACTTCAGCGAGTACATGCAGCAGATTTTGGAGCAGTACTTGTGATAGTTCTCGTCGCGCGAGCCAACACAGTGGACGATGGCGACGCTCTTTGGGCTGGTTTCCATATCCCGGAGCATGATCTTACCCTCGGTGGGGCCAGCGGCGTTGACCATTCGCTCGAATTCCAGGCTGGTGAAGACATTAGCCAGCTTGCCGTAGCCGTACTGCGGGATGCGCTTGACATCGAACAGATCGTAGCCGGTAGCCAGGATGACGTTGCCTACCTGGAATGTGAGCATCTGGTCTTCTTGCTCGAAGTCTATCGAATTTGGTTCGGTGGGGCAGAACTTCTGGCAGGCTTTACATTTCCCTCGTAAGAAGTAGACGCAGTTCTCTTTGTCTATGACGGGGTATTTGGGCACAGCTTGCGGGAAGGGACGATAGATGACCTTGCGCTCGCCCAGGCCAGCCTCGAATACCTCGTCAACCACTTTGAAAGGACACTTCTCGATGCAGATACCGCAGCCGGTGCAGTGCTCCTCGTTAACGTAACGGGCCTTCTTGCGGACTGAAACTGTGAAGTTGCCCAGGTAGCCATCGAGCTTCTCCACTTCGCTCCAGGTCAGCAGTGTGATGTTGGGATGCTGGCCGACATCTACCATCTTGGGGGTCAAGATACAAGCCGAGCAGTCCAGGGTGGGGAAGGTTTTATCCAACTGCGCCATGTGGCCGCCGATGGAGGGTTCTCTTTCCACGATATACACATGATGTCCCGCATTGGCCAGTTCGAGGGCTGCGCTGATGCCAGCGATCCCTCCGCCAACGACCAGGGTATTGGGGTTGATCTCCACAGGCAGAGGCTCCAGGGGTTGGTGATGGACAACGCGCTCGACCGCAGCGCTGGTGAGAGCTTTCGCCTTCAGCGTTGCGGCTGCTTCGTCGTCGGTGGTCCAGGAGTCGTGCTCGCGGATATTGGCCATCTCGAACATAAAGGGATTCAATCCGCCTCGTTCGCAGGCCGTTCTGAATGTTTTTTCGTGCATGTGGGGCGAACAGGATGCCACCACAACTTTGGTCAGGCCTCTTTCCTTGATGTCTTCTTCGATCAAGTCCTGGCCCAGGCTGGAACACATGAATTTGTAATCACGAGCTACTTCCACTTGAGGAAGCTTTCCAGCCCATTCGGCGACTCCTGCCACATCCACGACTTTGGCGATATTCGAGCCGCAGTGGCAGATGTAGACTCCGACCCGTTCGCCTCCCACTGGATTAACTTTTTCACTCATAGGTCTCTCTCCTATTCGAACTATATGATGAACTTTTACAAGACCTCTGCTTCATTTGTTGGCCGGCTTATTTGAGCACCGGCACAGCCGATACCAGCTCAGACCCAATGCCGAGTTTTTTCTTCGAAAGGCCTAAAGACAAACCCAGGAGCTGAGTGAAATACATGACCGGCATCTTGAAGGTTGTGCCAAATTCGTCGTTGACCTGTAACTGGTAGCATTCCAGGTTGACCTGGCAGAGTGGACAGGCGGTGGCGATCACATCTGCTCCAGAATCGACGGCGTTTTGCAACAACTTACGCACCATATCCAGGGCGGCATGGCGGCTAGTCATGATCAGGGATCCGCCGCAGCAGCGTAGACGATAGGGGAAGTCAACGGCTTCCGCGCCCATGGCCTCTACCAGCTCCTCGAAGAAATGTGGGTTTTCGAGATTTTCGCCATCCTTGCGGGGGCGCACGATCTGACAACCATAGTAGGGGGCTACTTTCAATCCTTCGAGCGGATTCGTGACTTTGGCTTTTATTTCTTCGACGCCGACTTCGTTGACGAAGATTTCGATGATGTGGTGAACGTTGATCTTTCCATTGAACTGCAGATCGTCCCCTTCGAGGGCAAAGTTGATGTGCTCGGCAAGGTCAGGGTCTTCTTTGATGTATTTATTGGTGAAGTAAGCGTTCTTGTAGCAGGCGCTGCAAGGGGCAACAAGGTCCAGGCCTGCTTTCTCGGCCTGCGCAAGATTGCGAGCGACGAGCGTGTAGGCCAGAAGCTGGTCTACATGGAAGTAGGTAGTCGCTCCACAGCAATTCCAATCATCTAATTCTTGCAGTTCGACGCCCAGTAATTTGGCCGTATCTACAGAAGAATGGTTGTAGCTCAGCGCAATCTTATCGAGCGAACAACCCGGGAAGTAGGCAAATTTCTTCATTCTGCACCTCCCACAGGGATGATCCGACGGATCATTTCCTTGAAGTTATCCAATCGTTTGATCTTGGCGGGGAGCACCGGCATTCTGCCTTTGAGCATCATTTGCGTGGCCATGTAGGCTTCTTGGAGAACTTCCTTGATCCCCATACTGAACATATAGGTGGGAGCCAGGATGGGTTCATAAGATCTACCACTGCGGGCGATCGTTTTCACGAACGTCTCGGAGAAGGTAGGCCCAACCAGGTCTTCGCTGTATGTCTTATGCCAGATGGAATAACGTTTCACCGCGTACATGGCGTCAGCAATGTCTATCCCTGCCGGACAGCGTACCGTGCAGTGAAAACAAGATGCGCAGAACCAGTAGGTATTGCATTTCAAGACATCTTCTTTGAGATCAGCATTGATCATACCAATCAGCCGTCGCGGCGTCTGATCCATGAATTCGGCCACCGGGCATGTGCCAGAGCAGGTACCACACTGTATGCAGGTCTTCAGTGGATTTCCATGAGATGCGTACAGCAAGTTAGAAATCTCTTGGCTGAACGTGGGTTTGGCTGCCATAGGCTTATCCTATTCTGCTTTCTTCGCTTTCGCTTCTTCGAGAAGGGCGGCTACTTTCTCCAGAAGAAACTTGGGATCCACAGGTTTTTCGAGCAATTCATCTGTGGGTAAGAAGCGTGGATGAACGGGTTGGCCTGGGAAGAGGAACGCAATTTGCTCACGGATGCCGGTGATGATCAGCACGGGGATGTTGCGTAGCTTGGGATCCTTGTTGATCTTACGGGCGACCATGACCCCCTCAGCGCCTCGTCCCATCATGATATCGAGCAGCAGCAGATCGTAGTTGCCCGATTCCAAAGCCTTGAAGCCATCTTTGGGGTTGTAGGCTACATCTACTGAGTAGTCTGCTTTTTCGAGGATAGACTTGATTCCGTCAACATAATCGGGATCGTCGTCTATGATCAAAAGTTTCGTTTGTGTCATTAGGAACCTCCTTGGTTCTAGTATCAGTACTTCACGAAAACTGGATCGAAGACCCGTTGCTTCGGTTCACTCAGCACAGGCCTCGGGTCGCCCGGGGATGGGCTTTTGATCTTTTTCGTGATCTACTGAGTATTTGGGTCACTCTTCTAACCTTTCGAAACAGGCAAATGGATTGCAAACGTACTGCCTTTGCCAAGCTCACTTTCTACGCTGATCGTTCCATCGTGAGCTTCGATGATGCGCCGGGTAATCGCCAGGCCGACGCCGGACCTCCTTTCACCTTCGGTCTTGGCTTTACCGACATAAAAGTCCTCGAACAAGTGTGGAATATCTTCTTTCGCGATACCCACACCATTATCTGTCACTGTGATGACGATCTCATCGCCTTGCTCCTGGACATCTATTTTGACTTCCCCATTTATGCGAGTGTATTTGACTGCGTTTCCGGTGATGTTCACCACTGCTTCTACCAGTGTGCCTTCATCGCCATTGACGGATTTAAGGTCTTCGGCGATAGAGGTTTCGATCTCGATTGCTTTGCGGATGGCGTGTGGTTGTGTATTTTCGACCGCTTTTTCGATCACTGTCTTGATGCAAATCGGCCCGAATTGGTCGCGAATACGATTGATATCCACCGAGATTGCCCGTAGCCAGGTGTTGATCAATTTAACTAGCTCTCCAATCCGGGATTGCAGTCGTTCGAATTTCTCTTTTTGCTCTTCGGTCAGCTTATCTTTCAGGTCGTCGGCCAGCACGAATAAGTTGGTTTGGACGGCTCCCAAAGGTGATTTCAACTCGTGGGAGACGATGGCGGCGAAATGTTCTCGCAGCATTTCTTTTTCCCGTCGCAGGGTGATGGCTTCCAGGGCGAACTTTCTTCGCTCCAGGCCGCGCTGAGTGATCAGGCGTAACTCGTCTGGGGTGAAGGGCTTGGGTAGAAAGTCATAGGAGCCTTTCTTCATGGCGTCCACAGCCGAGTCCACTGTTGCGAAACCGGTGATCACAATCGTCACAATGGTCGGATCGAAGGCATGGATCTGTTCGATCACCTCGAAGCCAGAGATCCCCGGCATTTTTAGATCAACGAAGGCCAGGTCAGGTTCGAATTCCTTCAACAGCTCTAATCCATCCATGCCATTGCAGGCTGTCTTGATTTCGTAGTTCTTCTTCATCAAGATTTGGGTGCAGGAATCACGAACGATTTCCTCATCATCAATGATTAGAATTCTCGGCGTCTCATTCATTCGTTGTTTCTTCTCCATTGCTTTTTACCGGTAACGCCACGATGAAAGTCGTGCCTTGCCCAACCACGCTGTCTACTTTGATGGTGCCCTTATGCCCTTTGACGATGCCATAACTGATCGCCAGGCCCAGGCCGGTGCCATGGCCGACATCCTTGGTCGTAAAGAAGGGATCGAATATACGTTTGAGATTCTCTTCGCTGATCCCAGGTCCGGTGTCTGAAAAGGCAATTTCGATACTATCTCTCCTTTTGCTGTAGCGAGTGCTGATATTCAGGTGGCCACCGCCTTCCATGGCTTCTGCCGCGTTGATGATCATATTGATGAAGACTCGCTCGATCTGTGATGCATCAATGATAGCCATTGGCAGGTCTTCCTGGAAGTGTTTCACGACCTCGATATTGTGGAATAGCGCCTGATGTTCTACTAAAGAAACGCATTCGTGGAGCACTTCGTTGACATTGCATAACGTTTTATCGGGCTTGCGTTGCCGGGAGAAATCCAGCAATCCGCGGATGATATCTCTGCAGCGGTTGGCCTGCCCGACGATCTTTTCCAGCGAAAACTGCGTGGTGGCGTCTTTACACGCGCTATCCTCCAGGAGCAGATGCGAGAAGGTCACGATCCCTTGAAGAGGGTTGTTCAACTCATGGGCGACATTGGCTGCAAGTTGACCGACCAACGCCAGGCGTTCGGACTCCATGATTTTTTGAGTGGCAAAGTCTTTCAATTGCTCATCGCGTCGCTTTAGCGCCAACGCCATTTCATTGAACGATTCGGCCAAGTATTGCAGCTCATCGTTGGTAGTGATCCCTACTCTGGCATCCAGGTTGCCGCCGGCTAATTCTTTCGAAGCGAAAACCAACTTGTTGATGGGGATCAGGATTCGCTGGCTGACGATATAGGAAACCGCCATGGTAACCACAGCGCCAAGAGAGGCGATTGCTAGGAATGTCAAAACGGTTTGTTGTTGAATGTCCAGATATTTCTGTTCGAGTATGCCGACGTAGAGAACGCCGATGATGCGATCATAAACGTCTCGGATAGGCTCATAGGCGGTGATATACCAGTTGTTGACGACATAGGCCTGGGCGATCCAGGGCTGCCCGTTCAGGACGACCTGGTTGTAGACCTCTTCGGAGATGAGGGTGCCAATCGCTCGCGTGCCATCTTCGTTTTTTACATTCGTCGAAATCCTGACGTCATCCAGGAAGATGGTGGCCGTACCGATGTCTTGTCCTTTGTAGATTACATTTTCGTAGACGGTATGCTTGATCTTGTCTACGATCTCGTAATTCTTATTGAGCAAGACGCCGCCGTACACAACGCCCAGTAGATTGTTCTCGTAATCGAAGATCGGCGCAACAGATTTGAGCATCATGCCATCGAGTAGTTGTGTTCGATCTGTCTGGCGCGCCAGCGGAGTCTCGATGATTTCGATATACGCTTGCTCGGCAAGTTCTGGCATATCCTTGGCAAGGTCCTCGCCGCTGACGACAATGGTCGCGGCGGCAGGTTCCTTGCTGTATAGCGCACGATGAATGAGTTCGTCGTGTCCCTGGTTATCTCCGGCGTGGTCGGGGTTACATGTGCGGATCAAGACATAGCCGTACTCGTCGGTGATCCCGAGGATATCCAGGTTTTCTGCATCTTTTACCCGTATCAGTTCGTTAATGGCCGAGTCTATGTCTCCGGCGATGAGCGCGTCTTTCAAGAAGAAGCGTTGTGCTGTGCTTCGCACGACGTAATCAATACGCTTCAGCTCACTGAGATAGATTTCTCTGGCTGCATTCAGGTCATTGCGTACTTTTTCTTGCGCCTCATCGAGGATAAGATCGTTGATCAGCCGTACGCCGAACACCACGAAAACAGCGCTGATGATCAGAATAACCAGCAAGAAACTCAAGATCAGCTTGGTCGCTATGGGTATGCTGATCCTGCGCAAAATGGGGATTGCGTCTGTCCGTTTGCGCTGCTCAGAGATCGGTTTCGTAGCGCTGGTCATGGTTTGGTTCTTTAATCACATAGCCTCGTAAACTAATTCGATCAAGTCTTTGACGACGATGTTTGCTTCTTGCCCGGTAGTCTTGACTGCGTCTGAGTACATGGTGACATCTTTGGGGCAGGCGACAACGAATTGGGTGACTCCATCGAGACCAACGGCCTCGCGAATACGTGATTCGGAGGGCCTCTCCGTCACTTTGCCTTCTTCCATCCAGATGCGACCGCCGCCCGCGCCGCAGCAAAAGCCCCGTTCGCGGTTGCGCGGCATTTCGACGATTTCACATCCTGTCGCCTCGATGACGCGCCGGGGGGCGTCGAAGATGCCGTTGTAGCGGCCCAGGTAGCAGGGATCGTGATAGGTGACCTTGTAACCTAGCTTCTTGTTGAATTGGAGCTTGCCAGTCGAGATCAATTGGTCGAGCAACTCGCTGTAATGCATCACGTTCCATTCGCCGTCCCCGTCGCCGAAGGCGGGGTATTCGTTTTTGAGCGTGTTATAGGAGTGTGGGTCGGTGGTGACGATAGACTTGAACTTGCTTCCGCTAAAGGATTTTATATTGTTTTCGACCAGCATCTCGAAGAGACCCTCTTCTCCTGCGCGGCGGACATCGTTCCCAGAGTGGCTCTCTCCCTTGTAGAGGATGCCAAAATCCAGGCCGGCTTGCTGGAAGACCCTGGCTGTCTTCTGGGTGATCTCGGTCAGGGTGGGGCTGTAGGACGCATAGTCGCCAACGAACCACAGGTATTCGACCTCTTCCCGTCCGGCGTCTTTGATCGCGGGTTGGATCTCTTGCGACCAGCGAGCGCGCATACGATCCGATTTGCCGAAGGAATTGCCGTAACGACTCAGGTTGGAAAGCGCGGTCTGGAGTTCGGCGTCTACTGCGCCCTCGATGACAAGATAGCGGCGCATATCCACGATAGCGCCAACATGCTCGATCATCACCGGGCAGACGTTCACACACGCGCCGCAGGTTGTGCAGGCCCAGAGCATGTCTGCTTGGATCTTCTCGCCGACCAGCAGGGGGGCGTTTCCGGCCATCGCCGGCGCAGCGTCCGAGCGTAGCGCCTCCCGAATGTTCAGGATCAACTCTTTGGGGTTGAGCGGAGTGCCCGCGGCATAGGCCGGACAGGCATCCTGGCAGCGCCCACATTCGGTGCAGGCA
Source organism: Chloroflexota bacterium (assembly GCA_016865865.1). Lineage (GTDB taxonomy): Bacteria > Chloroflexota > Anaerolineae > Anaerolineales > UBA11858 > NIOZ-UU35. The sequence continues at coordinate 23,901 of VGOC01000020.1, read as the reverse complement.
TCTCCATCTAACAACTGTTTCCAGGTCAGGTCGCTGAGCTTATTGACGTAAACGAGGTTGCCCTTTGCATCGAGCGCGATGGGGGAGAGCTTTCCTGTGGGTTTGTCCAATTCGGAGAAGAAGCAGTTTAACGGGCCGGTCAGGCTATGCAGCAGGGTTCCAACCGGCAGAGTGATGATCGTGATGGCTACGCTGAGCAGGTGGAAGGTCCACACGCCCAGGTGCCAGTTGATCAGCGCGGCGTCAGATGCGCCAGCGACGATCCACAATTGCGCCACCGCCCAGCCCGCTGGGGAGGCCCAGGCCCATTCCGGTTGATCGAACGCCAGCCGCAGGGACTCGGTGACCAAACCGCCAAGGACGATCATGATGATCATCACAAGGGAGAATGTAAAGTCAGCGTTGAGCGTCAGGCGTTTGGGCTTTTGGAGGTAGCGCCGGATAAGGGCCATGATCGCGCCGACGAAGAAGACGATTGTGAAGAGGTCGAGCACGAACTTATAGGCTAACAGCACATTGCCATACAGGAATTCGAAGAAGTGGTCGTGGATGGTTGCCAGCGCTGTTCCCAGGAAGAATACGAAATAGCTCCAGGCGATAGCCACATGCATGATGCCTGGATACCGCTCATTCAATACCTTGATTTGCACGATGCCGTATTGGATCAATTTCCAAAGACGGATGTGCAGTTTATCCCAGCGCGGTTCTGGACGTCCCACTTTCCACCAGATGCGGGCGCGTTGGTAGAAGCGGAATAGCATGATGAGGGCAGCCAGGAACATGATCGTATAGACGTAGTATTCCGGCGGGCCCCACTCATGGGGGATACCCCAATAATTGACTCGTTCAGGCATCGTTTTCTCTCCTGTCTACGCTTTCAGATCATTCATTTTGCTGCCTCGATAGCCTCGATCAGGGGGTCTATCAAGTCGAAGAGATCAACATTCACGCCATACTTGGCGACATCGAAGAGGGGCGCGCCGGGATCTATGTTGATGGCGATGATGTTCTCAGCATCCGCCATGCCTTCCACATGTTCGGGCGCGCCGCTGATGCCTAAGGCCAGATAGAGCTTTGGCTTCACGCGTTGACCAGATTTCCCTACCATGCGACTGGTCGGCAGCCAGCCCTGGTCAACGACTGGCCGGGAAGCGCTCACCGCGCCGCCCAATAGATCGGCCAATGCCTGGGCCAGCTCGATGTTGTCCGCAGTTTGGATTCCACGCCCGATGGAGATAAGGACTTTCTCTTTTGTGATGTCCACATCGGCGACTTCAGGTTCGATATATTGATTCAGGGCGACTTTCAGGTCAGCCACAGACACCGGGACGGGCTTGACTTCGGGGGGACCGCCCCGACCTTGTTCGGGTTTGTACCCTCCGGGGATCATGGTGATGAGGGTGGTTGTGTCGGCCAGTTTGGTTTCGGCCATGATCTTGCCGCCGCAGATCTGGCTGACGATCATCCCATCGCTGATCTTCGAGCAGGAGCTAACCAGGGGGATATTCAGGCGGGCAGAGAGTGTGCCGGCAACATCGGTGCCAATGGTTGTGCTGCCAAAGAATGCCGCGCGCGGCTGGTTCTCGCTGATCAGACCGGCCAGGGCTTGTTGATAGGCGTCCGAGGTGAATTCAGCCAGGGCGGCGTTTTCGCCATAGAGCACCTGATCAGCAGCCAGATTTTCGGCCAATGCCTGCGCATTTTGCCCAAGTAGTACGGCCGCCAGCTTTCCGCCGGTTTCTCGAGCCAGGTCGCGCCCTGCGGCCAGCATGATGTAGGAGATATCGGCAACTTGACCGCGTAAGTGTTCGATTACTACATAGATGTCGTTATTCATCGCTCTCCTCCTCTCAGATCACGCCGATTTCTTTGAAAATTTCGACCAGCCTGGCGGCGACTTCCTTTTCATTCCCTTGCAGCATTTCCGCTCGCTCAGCCGCCTCGGGCAGGTACATTCTGCTGACGTCCAGCCCACCGCTGGGATCCAGATCGCCCGCATCTATCTCGACGATGGAGGTTTCTTTCATCATCTGGCGCACCTTGCTGACAGCCACATAGCGAGGCGGCTGCTCGGCGGCCTGAATCCCCAATACTGCCGGAAGGGCAACTTCCATCTCGGCGATCAAGCCGCCCGGATATTCTTTCTTGATCACGGCTTTGCCGCCTTCGAGGGAAACCCCGGCCACATAGCCAACGTAAGCCATGCCCAAGTATTCGGCCAGACATGGGCCAACCGAACCATCCAAGTCATTGTTGCCCTGGACTCCCGTCAGGATGAGATCGGGGGCTAATCCTTCGACCGCCGATGCGAAAGCCCGGGCCAGGGCATGATTGTTGAATCCTTCTCCAAAATCACCGCTGAGTTTGGTGATGCGGTCGGCGCCTTTAGCGGCGGCAGTGAATAACACATCATCCATCCCTTCTTGATCCGGGGCGATGACGGTTACTTCACCTCCACTGCGTTCTTTTAGAATGATGGCTTGCTCGATTGCGTGGTCGTCGAATTCGCTGATGATCAGGCGCAACCAGGTCATGTCTAACGCATTACCGCTGCCAGCGATCTGGAGTTCTTCTACAAGATCGGGCACAAGTTTGACTGGTACGAGGATGTGCGTCATGATGTTCCTCCTTTTTCATTCCTCCATGGCGTCGGCCAATAGTTCCACGATATCCTTTACGACGAGATTTCCAGCCCCTGAGACCATCTTGGCGGCGTCTTCGAAGCGAGGCGGCTCATAGGGGCAGGCGACAGCCAAGACATCGGCCCCGGTATTTACCGCTTCTCGCACGCGCCACTCTGAAAGCCTCACATGGGCCTTTTCCCACTGGAAGCCGTCCAACCACATGCCGCCTCCACCGCCTCCGCAGCATAAACTGGTTGTGCGGTTGTGGGGCATTTCCATCAGCTCCAGGCCAGGGATCGCTTCCAGCAGGGCGCGCGGCGGATCGTACACTTTGTTAGCGCGCCCCAGGTAGCAGGGATCATGGTAGGTGACTTTGAGTTCTCCGTTCCCTTTCAGCCGCGGTTTGAGTTCATCGAGCCGTTCGGCCAGGAATTCGGTGTGGTGTTTCACCGGGTATTCGATGCCCAGCTTGGGGTATTCGTTCTTGAGAGCGTTGTAGGCATGGGGATCAGTCGTGATGATTTCTTTGAATTCATAACAGCTGAAGGCCTTGCCATTTTTCTCGGCCAAAACTTCGAAGAGGCCGCGCTCCCCCGCTAACCTTTGCGTATCGCCGTCGCTGTTCTCATCCGGCCCCAGGATGCCATAATCTATCCCTAAGGCGGTGAGGATTTTGTACAGCGCCCGGGTGGTTTGTCGCACGCGCGGGTGGTAGGAGGGGTAGTCGCCCACGAACCATAGAACGTCTACCGGGCGCCTGGCTTTGCGCATGATGGGCACTTCAGGTCGCAAATCTGCTGCCCAATCGGCGCGCTTGCGGGGCGATTCGCCTAGAGGGTTGCCGTAACGCTGCGAAAACTCCAATGCGCTTTGGAGTTCAGTAGGCACATTACCCGCCAGAAGAACTTCTTCTTTGGCCCGAGTCATCAACCCAGGAGTCAGGGGAATTTTCTTTGGGCAAACCTCTGTGCAGGCATAACAGGAAACGCACATCCAGACGGAATCGGATCCCAAGACCTCGTCGAGGATGCCCGCGCGCATCCAGGCGATCATCCTGCCTGGAGGAAAGTCCATCAGGAAACCGAAGGGGCAAACGCCGCTGCAATTTGCGCATTGCAGGCAGGATTTGATGTTTTCACCATCGGCGACATCGAATAGACTTTCATAGAATGTATTCGTAAAAGAGGGGGAATGAGGGACTGCATTCGCTGCCATTTATGCTACCTCCTATACAAAAGGATAGGTTAGATTTATCAGAACGCCTCTTCAACAGTATAGCATGAATTACAAAATGAACTATTATTTACAATCGTGAATTATATCATTAGGATATTCGACATTCTTTATCTATGTAGAATGTCACCTCATGAAAAAGCATAGAACAACAAAACGTAAGTCATGATAAAGCAGAGTGATATAAAGTATTAGTGATTTATAGCACAAACGTTTTTGACATTTGTCATCGAACCCCTGGTTGGGGGAAAATATTGTTACCTGGGTAACAAGGACTGAGGCGGAACATTTACGGTAAAATTGAATTCGGTTCTGGCGGAAAACCGCATAGGAGAGAGAAAATGAACCCTATCGAAAAACTTCATTCCCTCGGTCAATCCATCTGGTACGACAATATCGAGCGGCGGTTGCTGCTGAATGGCGAGTTGGCTGCCATGATCGAGCGAGGCGACATCCGCGGCGTGACTTCCAACCCCAGCATTTTCAAGAACGCCATTGCCAACTCGAGCGATTACGATGAGGCCTTGATCCCCCTGGCTCGACAGGGACTCTCCAGCGAGGAGATTTACGAGAACCTGGCTGTCGCCGATATCCAGGCTGCTTGTGACCTCTTCCTGCCCCTCTACAGAGAAAGCAACCAGGGTGACGGTTATGTCAGCCTGGAGGTCAGTCCTTATCTGGCGCATGACACGGAAGGCGCCTGTGCGGATGCGGCTCGGCTGTGGCGGCGGGTGGATCGTCCCAACTTGATGATCAAGATTCCTGCCACGAAAGAGGGGCTGCCAGCCATCGCCCGATCCATCGCTGATGGGATCAATGTAAATGTGACCTTGATCTTCTCCATCGAGCGCTACGAAGAGGTCGTGGATGCCTATCTCTCCGGCCTCGAACTGCGACTGAAAGCCGGAGAGCCTATCGCTCATGTGGCCTCGGTAGCTTCCTTCTTCGTCTCGCGCATTGATACAAATGTGGATGATCGCATAGATGCCTTGTTGTTCGTAGCGAGTGAAAACGCCCAGTGGGCAATCACCTTGAAAGGGGAGCTGGCCATAGCCAGCGCGAAACTGGCCTATGCCCGACATAAAGAACTTTTCAGCGGCGAGCGTTGGAAAAGACTCGAGGCCAGGGGCGCGCGAATTCAGCGCCCTCTATGGGCTTCGACCAGCACGAAAAATCCCGCCTATCACGATACGATGTATGTGGATGCGCTCATCGGCGCGAATACCGTCAATACGATCCCTCCTAAAACCCTGGAAGCATTCCGCGATCACGGCGTAGCCGAACCGTTCCTGGAATCTGGTCTGGGAGAGGCTCGTTCGACCTTCGATTATCTGAGCGCCCTGGGCATTTTGATCGAAGAAGCCACCCAGGAGTTGGAGGAGGCCGGTGTGAAATCCTTTGCGGATGCGTTCACCGATTTATTAGCTTCGGTGGAGAAGAGGCGAGTAGCCGCGCTGCAAAAAAGATCATGAGCCCGTCACTTCGACTTTGCTCAGTGCAAACCCCGGGCGACCCGATGACGGGTTTTTGATCGGTATAAGGGGGTATCTATCTATCCGAACGCAGATAATATTTCGGCGATGGCGAGAGCGCTTTCGACGCAATCGGCGTTATCTTCGATGCACCACCAGGCGGATAGCACCGCTTGGGCCAGGCTCCAGGCGTGCAAACGGCGGCGGTCGAAGCCCAGGATTTCGCTGAATTGATCCAGGCGGCGGGAGAGGATGCGCCCGGGGTGGGGTTGGTCCAACAGCCAGAGCATAGGATTGCCCATCCAGGCGGCGACTTCGAAAGCAGGATCACCGATCACGCCCTTGGGGTCCAGGGTTAACCAGGGCTGGCGCTGTGCGGCAAGGATGTTCCAGTGATGCAGGTCGCCATGCAGCACAACTAACCGATCCGTCGAAGCGATCAACTCAGGGAAAAGGGATTCAGCCCGTTCCACGAGATTCACCGGAAAAGGACCTGTTCCGCCGCTGAAGTGTTCACGAAGACGCCTCAAGCCCAAAGCCCACTGCTCGACTTCGCGCAGGGTGTGTTCAGCGGGTGCTGGCTGCCACAACTGCTGCATGATCTGTGCAGCGACCTCGGTGGCTACTTCGTCGTCTCCGAGTTCCGCCAGCGGAGTACCTGGCTCGAGGCGTTCGATCAGGAAAGCTCCACCCGCAGGATCAGCTTCGATCAGGCGCGCTGCTCCGCGTCCCGCAAAGATGCGCAGGGCTTCGATTTCGGAGGTCAGCTCGGGATTGAGCACGCCCAGCTTTAGCACCACCTCGGTGCTATCCTGGCGCACCGCCGGGGCGACGAAATTGTACGAGAGCGGCTCGAAGTAGGGCAGGAGAGTCAGCGACCAGCGTCGGGTATATTCTGCGAGCGTTTCGGGGAAATATCGCAGCCATTCGATGCCATCCTCCCCAAAAGCGCCGGCAATACGGTGGGTGAAATCGTCAGGGAGCGTGAACATGCTCATCATACCTGACGATTGCTATACGCGATCATTAAAGTTTACCTATTTCTCATCTGCGCCTCTTCTCCATTTGGCATGGTCTGAGGTATACTGATCGCCTATGTCCGAGATGTACTTCCCCCAGCTTGGATTATTCGAATTCGATAGCACCATCACCGGAACCGCAGAACTTTTTCCTGCGGTTTGGCGCGCTTTGGAAGGGATCGCTTCGCCAGATGTCTCGGTGCGTATTCGCAGCCTGGACGAGTTGATCGCCCTGGATGCGCCGCGTTTGTCTCCGCTGGTGGCATACGTCCTGGCCACTCGCCTGATTGACCCAAGCGTGAAGTTCAGGATGCGCGTGATCGAGGCGTTGGGGAATATCATCTCTAATGGGAATGGGGAGAGTCTACCACTCGAAGTCAGGCGACATTTGAAAGCCCATTGCGCTGTGATTGGCCGTGGGACAGTTCTCGCCATGCTCGAAGTCGCTGAACTGGAGCCTTCGGTCGAGTCTCAAATTGCGGCCATATTCAACCTGTGTTCTCACTCCGGGGCCATCCTGACGGAATTGATGTCTGATCGGCGGGTGGCCGTATCGCTGCGCCGGCAGGCGATCCATTTCATCGGCAGGGTGGGCTTTATCGAGGCCATCCCCTATCTGGAGCGTCTGGCCGAACGATTGTCTGCGCGCTCCAATGGTCAGAAGAAGATGTCCTTTGCGCCCCCTACCGAACCAGATGAGAGCACATTGCTCACCTCGACACAGGCCGCCCTGACTTTACTCCAGGAACCGTAAGATCAAGTCGAGAACCCAGACCTCACAGGTTTCACCAAATTGGAAACCTGTGAGGTTTTTTGGAATTCGACTGATTCTTACAACGGCTCCTTACAATTCGGGCATACCGTTTCGCTGCGACGCACAACGAAGCCGCAGTTGGGGCAGGTGGTGGGTTGGACATCCCCCAGCGGCGCGCCGCAGGCTATGCAGCTTGGTTCGCCTGTGGGGTTGGCGGTGTCGCAGTAGGCGCAGACCAATCTCCGCAATCGTTCGGAGAGTTCCAGGGATGCTCCCGCCGCCTGGGCCACCTTTTCGACCACATCCCAGACGCGCTCCTCGAGTTGCATGCTTTCGATATCTTGGGCTACATCGTCCAGACGGCCCAGCAAACTGAGGGGATTGCGGATGGCCGCCAGCGCCGTCGTTCCCAGGCTGGCAGCCACGCCAAACATGGATTGGTCGCCCGTCTGGATGGCAACGCCATCTTCGACGCGCCCGATCGAAACGGTCAGGCCGGTTTGCCCTCCTGATTGGCGGTAAGCGCGGGTGGCAATCTGAACGATCAGGCCCTCTGGGGTGTTCGTCTGGCTGGCCTGTAGATTACCGTGGTTGAATTCCGCGATGAGCGCCCTGGCAAATATTTGGGGGTCAATGTCGCCGTGGAAGATCTTATTTTTCATGCTGATATTATATCAAAAGGATTGTGGACGAACCTCCCGAAGGTTGGTTCTGGATGATCTTTGGCTTCTTACAGGCAACCTTCGGGAGGTAGTCGGTTGCCGTGAATCTCATGCTATGGTATAAACCGTTTCGATCATACTCAGTGCAAGCCCCAGGCGCCCCGAGGACGGGGCTTAGATCATATCTGGAAGTACTGGTGATGGGAATATCGGAGGTTCGATGCAATCCGTGAGCGTAAAAGCCATCCTATGGCTTGGAGTAAGTTTATTCGTTTTATTGGCGGCGCAAATTCCGACAGCGCAGGCCATGCCCCCGCAGAACGAGCTGGAGCAGCAGCCGACGGTCGCTATCCCTACGGTGACCGGAACGCCTGCAGGGCCTATCGCCGTGATCTACTCCGACCCTGAGGACCAGATCAACGTCCGTTCGGGGCCGGGCACCGATTATCCTCGTGTGGGCGTCCTGCTCAACCGCCAGGAGGTGCCAGCGTTAGGTCGCACTCCGGCAGGCGATTGGGTTCAGATCATCTACCCCGGGGTCGAGGAGGGCGTGGCGTGGGTTTACGCGCCTCTCGTGCGCATCATCGGGGACGAGCTTCCCATCGTGGAACCGCCGCCAACCCCAACCCCGCTCGTCACGCCAACTATTGATCCCACGCTGGCCTCGCAATTCGTAATCCAGATTCCAGCCACGCGTATGCCCACGCTGACTCCGCCGCCTCCCCTGGTCATCCCGACATTCCCTCCCGAACAAACTGCCACGGGGACAGGCGGCGTGCCGATTGGATTTGTCATCATCGGCCTGGGCGTTTTTGGGTTTTTCGGCCTGATCTTGTCATTCCTGCGCCAGCGGTAATCCCCGAATTCTCTGACCTTGCTTAGCAGCCGCTGCACGCGCTGCTTGCTGCCCCGGAGGCGCTGCTGCAATTACACGCGCTGAAGGCATTGGGGTTCTCGACTTTGAAGCCGCTGCCCCTGACGTCTTCGACGAAATCTATGGTCGAGCCGGCCAGATACTGGATGGAGACTTCGTCAACGACTACGTTCACGCCGTTCGAGTCAACCACAGTATCCAGTTCGCGGAAATTGTTTTCCAGCGTCATACCGTATTGTAAGCCAGAACAGCCGCCCCCCTGGACGAAAACCCGCAACGCGTATCCTTCCAACTCGCGCCTGGCGAACAGATCACGGACGGCATCTGCGGCTGCGGGGGTTAGCGATATCACATCAGCAATTTGGGTGTCAGTCACTACCATGTTTGTTACCTTTCAAGAGAAACCTTCAGGGTTTAAATTTCGACAAAGTCTATCATATTCACTATTCGGCGTCAATGAAGCATTGATGCCAGATAGCCAGTCTGCTGCTAAGATAGGTGAAGGGTGATCCATGATGCGACTGAATAACGACGATCGGGTATGTATCATCGGCGGCGGGCCTGGGGGGAGTTTAGCCGCGCTCCATCTGATTCGACAGGCGCAGCAGGCCGGAATCCACCTGGAGATCCTCATCTTCGAACCGCGCGATTTTACGAAACCCGGACCGGGGGGCTGCAACCGCTGCGCTGGCATTCTTTCATCTCGCTTGATGGCAGGGCTGGACAGCCTGGGAATCCAGCTTCCGCCCGCAGTAATCCAGGCTCAACTCAACGCATATACGCTGCACCTGGATACCGCAGTGATCCAGATTGGCCAGCCTGATCCGCAAAGGAAGATCATCAGCGTGTACCGAGGCGGAGGTCCCCGGCAGCACCAGGGTTCCCCGCTCGACAGTTTCGACGATTTTCTCCTTCGCGCCGCCCAAGCCCGCGGGGCAAATCGGATCGCGCACCGGGTGCGGTCTGTGAGTTGGGAGGAAAAACCAGTCGTTCACACCTCCCTGGGGGATTTTCCAGCGGATTTGCTTGTTCTGGCTACCGGGGTGAACAGCCGCCCTCCGCTGGAACCTTTCTTTGGATATTCCCCTCCCCCCTCGGCTATTATGGCCCAGGATGAAATCCTGCGCCCGCGAAACTGGCCGGATGATCAAGTGAGCGCATATTTCACCCGTCCGAAGGGGCTGATCTTTGGGGCGATCATCCCGAAGGGCCGCTATCTCAATATCTCCCTGCTAGGTAGACAGTTCACCCGCGATACAGTCGAGGAATTCGTCGAGGCGCAGGAGCTGCGCGCGGACCTGGCCTTCGATCAGGCCAGCAGCCTGTGCGGCTGCACGCCGCGCATTGCCACTGGCCCAGCCAGGAATTATTTTGGGGATCGCTGGGTTGCAGTGGGGGACGCCGCAGTCACCCATCTGTACAAGGATGGCATCGGCTCTGCTTTCTTCACTAGCCACAAAGCCATGCAGGTTGCTGTGGAGCAGGGCGTCTCACGCCGCGCATTCGCCGCGGGGTATCGGCCGTACTGCCAGCAGGTGGAGTGGGATAACCGCCATGGACAATTGCTATTCTTCTTTTGGAACCGAACGCTGCAATCCCCACGGCTTCTCAAGGCCTGGGTCGAATGTGTCAGGGAAGAAATGACTTTTTCACAGGATAGCCGGGTTCACATCCGCATCCTGTGGGGGATGTTCACCGGCGATGAATCCTATCGAAAACTGCTACGTTTATCAATCAACCCTGATGGGATCATCCGCATCTTGAAACATTTGCGGTAACTACTCAGCCAAACGGGGAAGTTCCCGAAAAAAGGGTGTACGAAGGGGGCGCAGCCGCTTTGCGTTCGCACACCCTTTTTTCGGGCTAATCCGTTCGATGGCTGAGCAGTTACCATTTGCGTACATGAAGGAGATCGTATGAGAGATATTGGTGACAAATCCAAAGACCTGAGAGTTGTCATCATCGGAGGCGGACCGGCTGGCACGGCCTGCGCCCTGGCCTCGAAACGCCTGGCGCAGGGACGGCGGGTGGACATCACCATCGTCGAGGGCAAGAAATTTGCCCAGGAACAGCACTTCAATCAGTGCGTAGGGGTCCTATCCCCTCCGCTGCCTGAACTGCTCACCACCTGTCTGGATGTTGCTTTTCCCTCCCACCTGAGCCGCGGCGAAATCGAAGGTTATATCCTTCACACCGGCCAGGAGACGATCACCCTGGATGGCGATATGCAGCCATCCACCGCGGTGCGGCGGGTGCAATTCGATGCCTATATGCTGGAAACCGCGCAAGAACGCGGAATCCGCGTTTTCTCCGCTCGGGCTGTGGACCTGGAATTTCACGCCGACCGGGTGGTAATCTATACCGAAAACGCCTCATTGGAGGCTGATGTAGTAGTCGGCGCCTTCGGGCTGGATGAAGGCACAGGCGCGCTCTTCGCCAGGCAGACACCCTACCGGCCTCCGCAGGCGCTTAGCTCGGTGGTGACCAAATACCATCCTGGCAGCCCCCTGGAAGAGGCTGCAGGCAGATATATCCATGCCTTTCTACCAGACCATCCAAGGATCGAGTTTGGCGCAGTAACCCCCAAGGGGAATCATCTGACGATCAATATCGCTGGCCGGAGCGTGGACGCTCCCATGATGCAATATTTCCTCTCGTTGCCGGAAGTGCAGGGCGTTTTGCCGAATTTCGCAGAGGCCGGGAAATGGAACGCCGATGACCAGCAGTTTTTCAAAGGCCGTTTCCCCTGCTCCCTGGCCCGCTGCTATTATGGCGATCGCTACGTCATGGTGGGAGATGCGGCCGGGTTGGTGCGCACATTCAAGGGCAAAGGCGTCACATCAGGGATACTAACAGGCATCCGGGCAGCCGAGACCATCTTGAACGCCGGTATCACTGCTGAAGCCTTCGATGCGCACTACCGCCTGGCGAACCGGGACATTCTATCGGATCTCCCTTTTGGGCAATTCATGCGCCGGGCGACGATTCTCTTTTCACGTTACCATTTGCTGGACCCGATTGTGAGGGCAGCTCATAACGACCCCAGCCTCCATAAAGGTCTCTTCGACGCGGTCTCCGCCCATGCCTCCTATAGGGATGTGATGCGAAATATCCTCAAACCGCGAGTTGTGGCCAGGATTGTTAGGGAATTCGTGAACGTTCATGTATAGCGACCGAGTTCACGCAGTCATTCTTTCCTGCAAGGCGCTTTACGACGAGAGAAGCGGCTTGACCTGGACTGCCCAGGCGCGGATGGCGTCCCAATCGCGGTGGTCGCCTTCCTTCCAGACGCCGAACAGCACGCTCAGGCGGAACTTGAGCCGGTCGCCAAACGAGGGGATTTTGCTGATGTCCAGCCCGCCGGCGAATAGGCCTTCGCTCACCGGCCGCGCCAGGGCGCGCAGCGGCTCCAACCAGGCCGCCACATGGCTGCGATACCGCTCCGCGTTGCGCATGGTCAGGGTCATGCAGACCAGGAAAGCGGCGAAGGGCCTGCGGTTCAGTTCGGTTTGGTGGTCGCGCACGAAGGCTATTGCCTCGGGCAGCCATTCCCCGCCGTTGATGGCGCTGCCCGCCACCACCGCGCTGTACGCGGACAGGTCTTTCACATCCCGCATGGGGAGCACATCCACATGTGTGCCATCTTCGGACAGAGATTTGCCGATGGCCTCCGCCACGCCCGTCGTGTAACCGAAACGGCTAGCATAGGTAACAAGTACCTTTTCCATATTCATTTCTTGGTTTCCAGTCCTTTTCATTTAGAAATATATTGGCGCGCCTCATACCGGGGGGACTCCACCGCCCGGCGGCGCGAGGGCCGATGATACAGCTCTTTTTTGTTCCGTCCAGTGATATATTGCCATCGAACGAGGATAAAACCCACAATCCGCACCTGGTTTCCTGCCATCGTGCATCGTTTCGGCCTGGCGAAACAAATCTGGCAGAATTTGTACCCGTCAACAAAAGATTGGATTCGGGTGAGCCGCTGTCAACGGATTTATTAGAACAGATTGAACGGATTCCGACGCCGCCAGCGGCGCATCATCCGCTAAATCCGTTCCCAAAATCCGTTGACAGGGGTTTTTCCGAACGTCATCCTGTTCGACCTTTGGTTGTCGGTGACAGAATCTGGCAGAATTCCTTACTCACCTTGTGCGCCCCAAAGGAGTAGACCCGCTCCAAGGCCTGGTTTGGGGGATCTCCGCTTGTCAGAGCGGGAGCGGAACAATTATGAAATAATCCGCGTGCATCCGCGTAAATCCGCGTCCGATTGATTTTGGTTGCGGCTGGAGGCCGCGTTATGATTTACGCAGAAAGCAGCGGTGTTCCATGCGACAAGTACTGATGTACGCTGGGGAAGATGGCTACTGGGTGGCAGAGTGTCCCAGCCTGCCGGGCTGTATCAGCCAGGGCAAGGACAGGGCTGAGGCGTTGGTGAATATCCGCGAGGCCATTCGCGGCTATATCGTTGTAGGCTTTCTAAGCAGAAGCGGAAAGACAGAGGCGTAAGTTTGTACGATCTCTCAGAGTAAGAGAGGACCCAGGATCACTGCGGCCAGCGTAACAGTGATATTGTCCACATCTTTGATGGGAAGAGATTCCACCAGGGTTCCAACGATAGCGATAATCGCCAGGGGCAGCAAGTAGCCGCTGAAGGAGCCAGAGAAGAACCCCGCGGCGACGTAGACCCACAAAACGAAAGCCGCGAAGGTCCAGCCGCCGATCAACATGCCCAATGAACCCACCCAGGATTTCCCGGATGCCCAGGGCAGCCTGGCCTTTCCCCAACGCCGACCGAAGACGTCTGCCAGACCATCGCCGCCGCACATCAGCATCAGCCCAACCATGCCAATGGGGGAATCTTTCCAGTAGATGATGGTCAGCGCCACAAAGACGATCCCATAGAAAAGCGGACCGCGCAGAATCTCTCGGCGGTCGCCGGTGCGCGACATGGCCTGAACGGCAGCTTCGTCCTTTATGACCCCCAGGCCGACCATGACGAACTGCGCGGTGATCGTCAAAGGCACCAGCGCAGCCAGGTAGCGGGCTGAGGCGGTTTCATGGAAGAGCAGCCAGCACAACACGAAGATTGGGCCGGTACCCATGTGGATGATCTTGCGGCTGAGGTGGCTGCTGATCCAGCCGCGATGAGCAGCAAAATCGTTCAGCCGCAGCCAGATGAGTGCGGCTGCGAAGGTGATGACGAGAGCGAGGAAATTGTTGGATAACATGTTGGCTCCGATTACCAGGATATGTCCGGACAGGTGTTTACGCCGGAATGTTTCCCAATGGTTTTATACATGGTCACATTGGTAAACGGCTCTCCCAGGATTCCGTCGTGGATAGCCCAGGAGCGCAGGCGGATGCTATTGGCGGCCTCGGGATGCCGGAAGGGGGTGCTGCTATCGAGCAAGGGCAGCAGGTTCCCCCCGGGAGAGAACCCACGGTTGTAACTTTCCATCCGGCGGCGGCCTTGCTGGTAGGTGAAGCCGTAGCGTTCGAAGATCACTGCGTTGTGGTAGTAGAGCGGCTCGGCGAAATAGATCGTATGACCAGCCTCCTCGACGAACTTCTCGAAGGCGGCGACGGCCGATTTCAGGAGGTGCAGTCCCTCGCGGAGCTGGCCTGGGGAGAGTCCTGCTTGCATGGCAGCGATTTCAGCCTCGATGTTGCGGATGTTGGTGCCAAATTTAGTGGCCGTGCCATCGGGGAGTTGGTCTACATCGTAGCGCGGCGACTCTGGATCATTGAGGATGTATAACAGGATGTGTAGCTGTCCATTGATGGTATCGGTGATGTGACCGTAAAGGATTGGATCTCGGAAGCCGGGCCGGTGAAAGAGACTGACCTCGGCGCTGCTGCTCCCTGTGGGGCAATCCAGGCGCAGTAAGTCGCGCCCTTCTCTATCGGTCAGGAAGGGATTCAGGTGAAAGCGTTCTAAAAGCTCAGGCGGGATGATGCTGGCGTACAGGCGACGCTTCTCCGCCATCGTGAGGAGGTTGATGGCGCCGATGGTGGCTGGTGTTGACATAGGGGCTCCTTAATGACTACTGTGCCGTAGTTCGCGTTCGACCTGACGTTGCGCATCCCGTTCAGCGATGCTCTGACGTTTATCGTGCAGCTTCTTGCCGCGAGCGATAGCAATCTCGACTTTGGCGCGCCCGCCCCGCAAATAAACCTGCGTGGGAACGATCGTGACACCTTTTCGGCGCACCTCGTCCCACAACCGGTAGATTTCTTTCTTGTGCAGCAACAATCTGCGCGGCCGGGTGGGATCATGCCCGAAGCGGGAGGCCTGCTCATAGGGAGCGATGTGCGCATCTACCAGCCAGGCCTGTTCGCCATCGACGCGCACATAGGCCTGCCGGATGCTGATCTGGCCGGCTCGGATGGATTTGATCTCGCTGCCCTGAAGCGCCAATCCGGCTTCGAAGCGATCGAACAAGAGATAATCGTGGGAGGCTTTCTTGTTTCGGGCGATGACTTTGATGCTCATGTGTAGACGAGACACTGACTTCTTGGACACGGATTTCACGGATGAACACGGATGAAAAAAATTAATATCCGTGCAATCCGTGTTGATCCGTGTACTACATCTTGCTTTGTTTGTGAGGTATTTGCTCCCTTAAGGAATTCAGGCTTGTCACCTATTCCTTCCATTCAGGGGTAGTTACCTTTATAGAGGTGTAAATGGTATTGTACCTTAGTACCAATGTCAATAGTGGTGTGTATTTATTGTCCAAACATCTCCATGAGAACCGGGTTGATGGCAGACCAGTTGGGGGCCAGCACCTGTGCGCCGCCAGCCGTCGTGAACGGATAGGTCATCTCGCGCGTGATCACGCGGGCGTCAATATTTCTTACTCCCAGGCGCAGCGCGGCAAACCCCAGGCGCGGCCACAACCAGACCGGCAGATCGGCGTCTACGAATTCGGACATCGCGCGCAGCGTTTGGGGCAGTCGCGGCCAGTTGGCCGGAGCGAGCATATTCTTCAGCAGGGCTTTCAGGAAGATCTGGCCGCGCTCCATGCGGAAGAAATCATCGCTTCCGGCGCGGTCTCGGACCAGGGCCAGGGCTTGTTCGGCGTCGAGCAGATGTTCCCCGGCAGGATAACCGGACATGTCGCGGGGCAATTCCACTACGATGCCTCCCATCGCATCTACCACTTCCAGTAACCCGATAAAACGGATGCGGATGTAGTAATCTACGTCTACGCCGAAATTAAAGGAGACGGTCAGCATGACCGCGCCTGGGCCAGCCCCGGGATGATCGGCTTCGGCGAGGAAATGGGCTGCGTTGACCCTGTTTTCGCCATAGCTAGGGATCGTCACCCATAGATCGCGGGGGATGGACAGCATCCCGGCATAGGGTCGCCAGGGTTCAATGGTGGTCAGGATCAGGGTGTCGGTGCGGCCAAGATAGGAATCGGGTTCGCGCACATCCAGGCCCATGAGCAGGATATTCGTTCGCCAGGGATAGAGTAGGTACACCAGAAGGATCAACGTCAGCGCCAGACTGGGCGCAGCCAGACCCCACAGGCAACTGCTAGCGCAACAGCAGGAGCGTTTTCGTGGCAGCTCGGCCCACTCCGGAAGGTTTGGCCGCGGGTGGGTGGCATAGGTGGGTTGAGTTTCGCTCCACGGGTCACTCGAGGGGTAGTGTGTCAAATCATTTCCTTTGTGTGAAATAATGAATGGCAGCTTCGATCGCTATATCTTGATTCTCTTCTCCAGGCGCGACTTCGATGTCTGGAGTCAGGCCATTCTCGCCAATATCTGTATCCAGGCCGGGGATCCACCACCTGGCGGCGGTGACATGCAGGCTGGAGCCATCCTGCAGTTCGAAGGCGAGTTGGATGCTGTCTTTGCCGAAGGTGTGGGCGCCGATGATTGGGGCGCGTCCATGGGCTTGCAGCGCGCCCGCGACGATCTCGGCCGCGCTGGCCGTGTTGGCATCCACCAGAACCACCAGGGGGATATCCACCAGCGAGCCGGATTTTTCGACTTCGTAGGTGTGGACGGGTTTATCGCGATACTGTTCTCGAAGGATGTCGCCATCCTCCAGGAACAGGCTGGCGATATTGACCCCGGCGTCTACCAGACCGCCGCCGTTGCCGCGAAGGTCAAGAGCGAAGTATGCCGCGCCCTGGGATTTCAGATCGGCGACGGCGTTCTCGATCTCTTCGGCGGTGCTGGCGGCGATCAGGTTGACTTTGACGATGCCCAATCTCGGATCGGCAGGGGCGGTGTGCCATGTGACCGAGGGTAGGGGGATATTTTCGCGAACGATCTCGAAGCTGTATTCCCGATGCTCAGGGGGGCGGGTGATGGTCAGGGAAACAGGATCACCCTCGGGTCCCCGCAGCGCAGCCACCGCTTCATCCGTGGAAGTCTCCGGGGTGATGTCCACCCCATCAACCAGAATCAGCCTGTCGCCGTTGCTGATTCCAGCCTCGGCAGCCGGCCCATCGGGGAAGGGGTACAAGAGGATGAATCCTTCAGGATCGCGGCTCAACGTCGCGCCGATTCCGCCGTAGCTGCCCGCCAAGTTGTTGTTGTCGAGTTCGGTTTGCACGGGTTCGACGAAGCGGGTGTGCGGGTCGCCGAAGGCTTCCAACATGCCGCGGATCATGCCGTATTCCAGGGCTGGCGCCTGGGGGAGATCATCCAGCGCGTTATTTTCCAGGATGTCCCGGGCTTCGACCAGGATGGGGAAGTCGGTATCGAGAGAGCCCCAGAGAGCATGGGTGAAGAACCCCGCCAGAAAGGTTAGACTTAAGGCGGTCAGTAAGAGTAGAATAGAGAGGGTAAAATGTTTTCGATTCATATCACACCAACTGATAAGGGTGTGTTTCGAATGAATTGAAAGTAGGAACGTCCCGAAGGTTTTCACAGAGAGTTTGCTGCTTTCACGACAACCATCGGGACGGTTTCAACTGAAATGAAACACATCCAACTGATAAGCAAAGCGAGGCTAGAAGTTTATCACATAGTGAATTCGATCTATAGGAGTAAAAAAATATGCGCATAGCCATTATTAATGACAGTCACGACAATATACCGAGGTGGCTGCCGCGGCAGAGAATATCCATTTGCATGGCGATTTTGCCGAGGTGGAGTTGTGAGGATAGTAGGCAGTTGGCAGTTGGCAGTGGGTAGTGGGCAGTAGGCAGTTCTCGTGATTCGGCTTTTGCCAAATCCGTTGATTTCTCGATCCGTTGTTGTATTCTTGAGAAGATAGCCGTTTGATAATGAAACACATTCTGTAACTGCTCAGCCATCGAACGGATTAGCCCGAAAAAAGGGTGTGCGAAGGGGGCTGCGCCCCCTTTGCACACCCTTTTTTCGGGAACTTCCCCGCTTGGCTGGTAGTTACCACATCCTTATGAAATTCCTTGAGAAAGGATAGCGAAATGACCAGACAATATCACATTCAATTACAGGAGGGAGATGTGGGACGTTATGTTATCCTGCCCGGCGACCCGGGACGAAGCGAGAAGATCGCCAGGTATTTCGATGATCCTAAGTTCGTTGCGAATAATCGCGAATTCACGACCTATACAGGCATGCTGTTGGGTCAGAAGGTGACGGTTACCTCCACCGGAATCGGTTGCCCTTCGACAGCCATTGCCGTGGAGGAGTTGATCAAGATCGGCGCGGACACCTTTATCCGCGTGGGTACTTCCGGCGGGATGCAGCCGGGCACCAAGACCGGCGAGGTCGCCATCGTCACGGGGGCGATCCGCGATGAGGGTACCACCAGTCATTATCTGCCAATCGAATTTCCGGCAATCGCTGATCCCGATGTCGTGCTGGCTTTGCGACAAGGGGCTGAAAAGCTGGGTCTGACGTACAGGGTTGGGATATCGCACTCCAAGGATTCCTTCTACGGGGAGACAGAGTCCCGTCGGATGCCCATTGCGGAACAACTCGAGGCGCGCTGGAAAGCCTGGGTGGAGGGCGGCGCCATCTGTTCGGAGATGGAATCGGCGGCGATCTTCGTCATCGCCAGCATCCACCGGGCGCGCGCCGGGGGTGTGATGATGATGGTGGGTTACGAGCAAGGCCTGCCTGAGGACGAGCATGGCAAGAAGCTCTTTCATGGGGATCGGGCGATTCGGACGGCGATCGAGGGGATCAAGATTTTAATCGAGAGGGATGGGGGGAAGTAAGCAGTAGGCAGTAGGCAGTAGGCGGTGGGCGGTGGGCAGTAGGCGGTGGGCGGTTTCACTCCCCCTGGTCGCTGGCCATCCCCCAATTTTCGATCCAGGAAAGAAACACAACCATTGATGATGTGGGGTGTTATAAGGTGTATTCCGATAGACATTGTTAATATTATAGAAAATGGAGAGCAAGGAGATCGTCATGGCTGAACGCTATGGAAATATCGTGGGGTGGGGAAAATATGTCCCTGACCGAGTGGTAACCAACGCTGATTTCGAAAAGCGGTTAGATACCAGTGATGAGTGGATCGTCGCCAGAACGGGCATCCGCGAGCGAAGACATGCGTCCGAGGGAGAGGTCACTTCGCAGATGTCTACAGCCGCCGCCCGCGAGGCGTTGGGGATAGCTGGATTGCGACCATCCGATCTGGATTTGATCATCGTCGCTACTTCCACGCCCGATTATTTGACCCCGCCGGTTTCGTCCCAGATTCAACATCTGTTAGGCGCAGGCCATGTGGGGGCGTTCACGTTGGTGACTGGCTGCACGGGATTTGTGTATGCCCTGGCCACTGCGCAGCAGTTCATCGCCTCGGGTTCGGTTACCAACGCGCTGGTGATTGGAGTCGAGATCATCAGCCGCTTCGTTGATTGGGAGGATCGCGCCACGTGCATTCTGTTTGGGGATGGAGCAGGCGCGGTGGTCGTCCAGGCTACAGACGAACCCTGCGGGGTGCTTTCATTCGACCTTGGTTCCGATGGCTCAGGGGCGGAACACCTGATTCTGCCAGCAGGCGGCGCGGCGATCCCTGTTACCCACGAGGCGCTGGTCAAGAAACAACAGTATCTGCGCATGAACGGCAACGAGGTCTTCAAATTTGCTACTCGCGTATTGGGAAAGTCGCTGCGGCAAGCCATCGCCAAGGCGGGATTGACCGCTGATGACATTGATTTGATTGTCCCCCATCAGGCCAATGTACGCATCATCGAGAGCGCAGCCCGCCAAGCGAAACTTCCGATGGAGAAAGTCTTTGTCAATATCCACAAGTATGGCAATACCTCGGCGGCCTCGATTCCGATAGCGTTATGCGAGGCACTGGAGGAAGGGCGTGCCAGGGTTGGCGATACGCTGGCTTTCGTGTCCTTCGGCGCGGGATTGACCTGGGCGACAGCGATTGTCAAGCTGGCGGAACGGAAACAGCCCGTTTCCAGGCGAAAACGGTGGTTCTCCTTTTTGGGATGGTTTATCAGGGATTCTTCGTCGCTGCGCTCATCAGAATGACAAAGCGAAGTCAACTGTGGATTTCTTTTATCTTGGCGCGGTCTAATTCGCCGTTTTCATCGCGGGGGAGTGAATTCGCATCCACGAAATCCACCAGCCGGGGCTTTTTATAGGAAGCGATCTGCCCGGCGACATATCGGCTGACATCAGCGAGGGTCAATGACCGGCCTGGCTGTAATTCGATCACAGCCTTCACGGTTTCGCCCCATTTTTCATTGGGTACGCCGATGACGCAAACGGCTGCCACCTCAGGCATTTCCAAAATCACATTCTCCACCTCGGCGGGATAGATATTCTCACCGCCAGATTTGATCAGATCTTTCTCTGGTTTTCGACCGACGTAATATAAATAACCTTCTTCGTCGAACCTGCCGACGTCGCCGGTGTGGTGCCAGCCGTGGCGAGAGGCGAATTTCGTGGCGTCGGGGTCGCGCCAGTAGCCGGCGAAAACCAGCGGGCCTCGCACGACAATCTCTCCCGGCTGACCTATGGGCGCATCCTGACCGGCCTCGTTCACACAGCGCACCTGCGCCACGGGCAGCGGCTTCCCGGCGGAGCCGGGCTTTTCGTCCACGCGCGCCATCGTGACCAGGCCGGAGGTCTCGGATTGGCCGAATCCAGTCCAGAATTTGGCGTTCGTCTCTGCGTACAGGCGATGAATGGCGTCGGGCGCATCCAACCCGGCGACGTGTTCGAGGCTCGCCAAACTGGCTCCGGTTGCCTGGCGGGCGTCGAGCAGCATCTGCAGGATGGGGGGGAAGTCGGCGACCAGTGTGACGGCGTGCTCATCCATCATCCGGACAGCCTGGGCGGGGTCGAATTTTTCCATGACGACGTTGGCCCCGCCAGCTTGCATCAGAGCCAGGGATAATCCCAGCCCGGTGATATGGAAGAATGGCAAAGCCGCCAGATGCCGGTCTCGACCAGTCAGGCCGAGGGCGTTGATGATCTGGTCGCCGGCGGTGAGCAGATTGGTGTGGGTCAGGATTGCGCCGCGCGGCGCGCCGGCTACGGCAGCGGTGGAGATGATGGCAAAGGGATCGTCGCCGCTCACTTTGGCTGGCGGACTCCCTTTGGGGTGATACAACTCCGAAAGCGGGATAAACCCCTCGATAGTACCCTCGCCAATCATGGCGCGCACCCTAAACCGGGTAACGTCCAGCCCGTTTATTTGGGGCAGATTCTCTATCCCCACGACCAGCATCTGGGGGTCGGCTAATTCCAGGACGCCTTTTATTTCGTCAGAGGAAAGCCGCCAGTTGACCGGGTAGGCTATCGCGCCCGTCCTGGCGCATGCGCCGTACAATTCGAAATAGGCGGTCGAATTCTGGGCCAGGATGCAGATGCGATCCCCTTTGGAGATCCCCTCTGCGGAGAGGCCGACGGCAAGCTGATCAACCCGCTCCAGGAATTGGGCGTGAGTGAATGTCCTCTCTGCACTGATGACCGCCATTCGATGGCCCTTCAGGCGGGCATTCTTTTGGATGATTTCGTAAATGGTCGTGTTGTGAAATTCCATGATTCCTCCCAGTGGTTTTGCTACCCTAGCCAGCGTTTGCGCCGTTTATAGTGTTTCACATCGCGGTAGCTTTTGCGCTCGCCGAGCTGGGTCAGCCCCAGGTAGAACTCTTTGATGTCCTCGTTTTCGGACAAATGATCTGCTGGCCCATCGAGCACGATGCGCCCGGTTTCCATGACATAGGCGTAGTCGGCGATCTCGAGGGCGATTTTGGCGTTCTGTTCGACGAGCAAGATCGGAATGCCGGATTCTTTGTTGATCTGTCTGATGGCCTGAAAGATGTCCTGCACCAGGAGGGGTGCAAGGCCGATGGAGGGTTCATCGAGCATCATCAGCCTGGGACGCGCCATCAATCCACGGCCAATGACGAGCATCTGTTGTTCGCCTCCGGAGAGATAACCGCTGGTGCGCCGGTGAATGTCTTTCAGGCGCGGGAAATAGTGATAAACCTTCTCCAGGTCAGATGCGATTATCCTGCGGTTGTGACCGCGGGCTACAGCCCCGATCATAAGATTCTCCTCGACGGTCAGGTGGGCGAATAATCGGCGTCCTTCCAGGACTTGAATAATGCCTAGTTGCACGATATCCTCAGCGGGTTGGTGATCAATGCGCTGGCCATCGAACTCGATGCTGCCGCGTGTGATCTCCCCTTCTTGGGAGAGCAACAACCCCGAGATGGCTTTGAGGGTGGTGGATTTGCCTGCGCCGTTGGCGCCCAGGATGGTTACGATCTGACCCTCCTGGACTTCGAGCGAAACCCCGCGCAGGACGAGGATGACATTGCTGTAGATGACTTCGATGTTGTTCAGTCTCAACATGAGGTGCTCATACTGGGACAATAAGGTTGTACACGGATTATCACGGATCGAACGGATAATAGAAATCCGTGTCATTCCGCGTAATCCGTGTACAAGATTATGGTGAGAGTTGATTTACTCGCTTGGTCGCAGGTCGGGGGTTGCAGTCCAATCTTGCAGGACATTGAAGGCATCCGGCCCGCCCTGGATCATGCGGATTTGGGCCTCGTGCGGTGAGCGGTTGTCGTCCGAATAATCGAAGCGAAAGACGCCGTCCAATGCCTCGGAGGGACCCATTTCAACCAGTGCATGGTGCACGGCCTCGCCGGTCAGGTTTTCGTACCCGACGGCATCTATGGCCTGTGTGATGGCGTCCACCGCCAGGTCTACACCAGCGATCAGGAGCAGATAGCCGACATTGTGTTCGGCAGCAGAACGTTCATTGGCTGCGAAGAGTTGTTCAGCATACTGAACGCCGGGGTTATCAGCGTCGGTCCACCACAGATAGGGCGTGGGGGCGATCAGACCTACACCGTATGCCGGGTCGGCCAGGAAGGCGTACAGGCTGAGATCCATAGCCCAGTTGTCGGCCGCGACGACGAATTGATCGCGCAGCCCCAGGCTGTTCAGGCCATTCAAGAGAGCTGCTGGACCGAAGGCCAACGTGTTCGTCCAGATCACATTGGCGCCCGCAGCCTGGGCGTTGAGGATGGCTGTCGTGGTGTCCGCGGTTGGTGATAGATCATAGGTTTCCTCGTGAACCAGTTCGATGCCCTTCTCTTCCAAGAACGCGCGCGTCTCGGTGGTCAAGGCACCCTGACCAAAAGCGGTAGGCCAGCTCAGGTAGGCCAGCTTGATCTCATCGCCCGCGCCGGCAGGTTTATAAGTGGCCCAGTTTTCGGCCAGGAATCCCATCACCAGGCCAAACTGGTCGGGATAGATCGGCCCCAGGCCGAAGGTATATCCAGAGTCTACATAGAAGCCCTTGGCGCTCAAACCAGCAGTGATGTTGACGATCTTGTCTTCGGCAAAGCGCGATGCCAGGGCCTCGACCTCACCTGAACCATAGGTGATCATCACAAGGGGATTGCCGTCGCCCGTGAAGCGATCGTAAGCAGCAACTGCCTCGTCGATGCTGCCGCCGGTGTCGGCGAACTCGATCGCCAGTTGGGCGCCATAGATGCCGCCTGCTTCGTTGACGGCGGCGATGGCATCCTCAGCCCCATGGACAAGGGGAGCTGTGATTGCAGCATAAGGGCCAGACAGGTCGCCGAAGTGGTAGAGCGTGATGGTCTCGCCGGTCAGGTCGGGCGGAGGAGTAGGCAGGGTGGCGATTTCACCGCCGATGACCTTGGGTGCCAAAGCATCAATCTCGGCCTTGAGTTCTGCGGGGATTTCCACGCCGCCGTAGCCCAGGCCGACGCCGCCATTCGCCAGCGTGCCAAGGTAGTTGCCGCCGGCAAACGTGCCGTCCATGGCAGCCTGGATCATTTCATAGACGT
>VGOC01000019.1 GCA_016865865.1 Chloroflexota bacterium | reverse complement strand
TCTTATATTATGGACAATCGTATGAGGCGTTGGCCCTCGGCTCTGTGGAGACGGTTCAACAAGTCGGTCCGTTGGCTCAGGCCCGGGTTAGGCGTCAAACGTTGGCTGGGTATCGTTTTTGCGGGGACAACCTTTTTAGCGGTTGGGTTCGCGCTCCTTCTTCTCGATATCTATCGAAATGTACCAGACACCTGGTGGCTGCCGCTTATCAAGGCGGCGTCGTTACAGGAATTGCCGCGCCTGGCGCGGGTGATCATCTTTGGGGGTATCGGCCTTTTTACCCTCTTGGGGGGCATCTATGGGTTGAATAGGGCGTTGATTTCACCTTTTCGCCAGCCAGGTCGTGACGTGGTGGACACGATCGAGACATATCGCCGCCGTCAGACGGGGCCTCGGATTGTGGCGATTGGCGGAGGCCATGGTCTGGCCACGCTCCTGCGCGGTCTGAAAGAATATTCTCATCGCGTCACTGCGGTTGTCACAGTGGCCGATGATGGCGGCTCATCTGGCCGCCTGCGAGAGTCGCTGGGGATTCTGCCTCCAGGCGACATCCGCAATTGCCTGGCAGCGCTCTCCAACGACGAAGCCATGATGGCGCAGCTTTTCCAGTACCGCTTTGCAAACGGCGGTGGCGGATTGGATGGTCACTCATTCGGCAACCTTTTCATCACCGCTCTCTCCGGGATCACCGGCAGCTTCGAGGATGCCATCGCCGAATCCGGTAGAGTTCTGGCTGTGCAGGGGCGCGTCTTGCCCTCCTCGTTGCATGATGTCAGGCTGGTCGCCGATATCGTCCCACCGGATACCACTCAAGAGGTGCGCATCCGTGGAGAGAGCAAGATCACCAAAGTTGGGGGGCGTATCCGCCGTGTCTGGCTCGACCCAAACTACCCGCCTGCATTTCCGAAAGTCGTGCATGCCATCCTGACTGCCGATATGATCGTTGTAGGCCCTGGCAGCCTGTACACCAGTATCTTACCCAACCTCCTGGTTCCTGATATCGCCGCTGCCATTCGCGCCAATCAGGGCTTCAGGGTCTTCGTGTGCAACGTCGCCACACAGCCCGGCGAGACGGAAGGCTTTACCTGCGCGGATCATATCCAGGCCATAGACGATCATGTGGGTAAGAACCTCTTCGATTTGGTCATTCAAAATAACCATTGCTCTGGCAAACTGCTCGACGGTATGCAGTGGGTTACTCTGAGCGACGACGCCAGGATCAACTACCCCATGTATATGGTTGATCTGATAGACGACATCGAACCCTGGCACCACGACTCGAAGAAACTTGCCTCGGTGTTGATGGATTTATACCAGGCTCGCACGGGGCCGTTAGCACCTTAGGTTTTGTTTAGTTTCAGGTAACTGCTCAGCCATCGAACGGATTAGCCCGAAAAAAGGGTGTGCGAAGGGGGCGCAGCCCCCTTCGCACACCCTTTTTTCGGGAACTTCCCCGTTTGGCTGAGTAGTCACAGTTTCAGTACTTCACGAAATCACGACCTAAGACCCGTCCTCGGGTCGCCCGGGGACGGGCTTCCGATCTTTTTCGTGATCTACTGAGCATAAAAGAATGTGATACAATTCACCGCTGGAATCCAGTCAATGGATAATTCATTTTTTGGTATCTTCTCGATAATTTGGGTATCGGGTAGGACAGGTTGACCGCTACGGGCGTGTCCTACATTTCCCCGATCCCCGAAACATTGAGATGATACATTTTTTTGGAGGTTAACTATGACAACCAAAGTCGGAATCAACGGTTTTGGACGCATCGGTCGGCAGGTGTTGAAAGCGATCGGCGAATTTCATCCCGATACCCTCGATGTCGTCGCTATCAATGATCTTTTTCCAGCAGAGACCAATGCCCACTTATTCAAATACGACTCGAATTACGGCATTTACCCAGGCAGCGTCGAGGTAGTCAATGGCAATTTGGTGATTGATGGCAAGACCATACAGGTTTTCGCCGAGCGTGACCCCGGCGCTTTGCCCTGGGGGAAATTGGGCGTCGAAATCGTCATCGAGGCCACCGGCGTTTTCAAGGACGCCGGCAAGACCCCCGGCCCACAAACCCATATCGAAAAGGGCGGCGCCAAGAAGGTGATCATCTCCGCCCCTGGCAAGAGTGTGGATCTCACTGTCGTGATGGGGGTCAACGATCAACTATACAATTCTGCTAAACATCACATTCTCTCGAACGCCTCTTGCACAACCAATTGCCTGGCCCCACCCATCAAGGTGATCCTGGACAACTTTGGCATCGTCAAAGGCCTGATGACCACTATTCACTCCTATACGACCAGCCAGCCGGTGCTCGATCTGGCTTCGAAGGATTTGCGCCGCGCTCGCGCCGCCGCGCTCAATATCATTCCCACTACAACCGGCGCAGCCAAGGCGATCTCTCAGGTGATCCCCGAGTTGGAGGGCAAGATGGACGGCTACGCCATCCGGGTTCCCACGCCGACAGTCTCGATCGTGGATGCAGTCGTCGAGGTCGAAAAGAAGGCCACCGCCGAAGCGGTCAACGCCGCATTGGAAAAAGCCGCCAACGGCGCGATGAAAGGCTACCTGGGCTTCGAGACCAAACCGCTGGTTTCTATGGATTTCAAGGGCGACAGCCGCTCCTCCATCGTGGATGCTGATCTTACGAAAGTGATTGGAGGCAACATGGTCAAAGTTGTTAGCTGGTACGATAACGAATGGGGCTACTCCTGCCGCGCTGTTGACCTGGCAGCTACCCTGGCGAAATCGCTATAAAAATATGCTCGAAATCATGGACATAGTTCGTTGAAAATTTACCAGAAAATAGGGGTGAGTGGGGTGCGCAGCACTCCACTCACCCCTATTTTCTGGGCTTTTATTGGAGTAAGTTATGTTCGATAAGAAAACTGTCGAAGATTTCGATTTCGCCGGGAAGCGCGTTCTGGTGCGGGTTGATTTCAATGTTCCGCTGGATGAAAGAAAAGTAGCGGATGATACGCGCATCCGGGCGGCGCTCCCTACGCTGGAGTACCTGCTCGATCAGGGAGCAGCCCTGATCCTGTGCTCGCATCTGGGACGGCCAAAGGGCGTGACCCCGGAATTTTCCCTGCGCCCTGTAGCAGAATATCTGGAAAGGTTGGTGGACGCCCCGGTCTACTTCGCGGAGGATTGCATCGGCCCGAAGGCGGAATCTGCTGCCAGGGCGTTACTACCCGGTCAAATCCTTGTCTTGGAGAATACCCGATTCCACGATGGCGAGAAGAAGAACAACCCCGAAGTGGCGAAGCAGTTGGCCTCCCTGGCGGATGTCTTCGTTGACGATGCCTTTGGGACTGCTCACCGCGCCCATGCTTCCAACGTCGGCGTGGCGGATTACCTGCCCGCCGTAGCCGGTTTGCTGCTCGAAAAAGAAATCCGCTATCTCGGGCAGGCGATTGCCGACCCCAAACGTCCTTTTGTGGCCATATTGGGAGGCGCAAAAGTCAGCGACAAGATCGGCGTGATCCGTAACCTGCTTGGCAAAGCCGACCAAATCCTGATTGGCGGAGGTATGGCCAATACTTTCTTCAAGGCCGAAGGCTACGCGGTTGGGGATTCCCTGGTCGAGGAAGACGCCTTGGAGGTCGCCCGCGCCTTGTTGGAAGAGGCTGGGAAGAAGCTGCGACTGCCTGTGGACGTGGTCATCGCCGACGATTTCACTGCCGAAGCCGGGTGCAAGACCATCGGCATGGGTCCCATCCCCGATGGCTGGCGTATCCTGGATATTGGCCCTGAGACTGTAGCCGGCTATGCCCGGGTGATCGCTGAAGCGGGCACCGTGGTCTGGAACGGCCCCATGGGAGTCTTCGAGTTCCCGCGCTTTGCTGTGGGCACCTTCGAACTCGCCAAGGCTGTCGCTAAAAGCGCCGCGATCTCGATCATCGGCGGCGGCGACTCGGTTGCTGCGATCAATCAAACGGGTCTGGCCGAGAGAGTCACCCACATCTCCACCGGCGGCGGCGCTTCCCTGCAGATGCTCGAAGGCCAAGCTCTGCCAGGGTTGGCGGCCCTGCTGGATAAATAACTCTGATCGTAATATGCAATAGAACGGGATAGCATCATCACCACTATCCCGTTTTTTGTAGCTATCTCTTTATTCGCCAGGTGTTTACTTGACGTAGTTCTTCGGATATTGTAATATGGATATTGTCAGGATATTACAATTATCGAAAGAGAGAACTTCATGAATAATTATTTCAGCATCGGACAAGTCAAACGAGACATTTCAAGGCTCGTCAACCGGGTGGCGTTCGGCGAGGAACGGATTATCTTGACTTCCCGTGGCCTACCAAAGGCAGCACTGGTCAGCATGGACGATTATAAGAAATTGCAGCAATCGAATATGGCTTCCCTGGCAGATTGGGAAGAATGGAAAGAACGCGCCGAATCTCTAGTCGCTGGAATCGCAAAACGCAGAGGGAAAAACGCCATAGATTTTGCTGCTTTTTGGGAAGCTAATCGTGTTGATCTGGAGGATCGCCATGCTTGGATTGCCGGTAGTGATTGATGCCAGTTTTAGCCTGAGCATGCTTTTAGATCATCCTTTCCAGGAAGCATCATTAGTAGTTGCTGATGAATTAAAGCGCGCAAGAAAGCAATTCATCGCCCCAGATTTATGGGCATACGAAACTACTTCCAGTGTGTGTAAAGCTGTCCATTTCGGTTTGATTGACCAAGATGAAGCAAGGCAGATCCTGGCGCTTTTGTGGGCGTTGGGTGTGCAATTGATCTTCCCTGAAGATATCCACAACCAACGTGCCTTCGATTTGACCGTGCGTCTGAAACGCGCTGCTTCATATGATAGCTATTACATGGCATTGGCTGAGTCAATGAAGTGTGATCTTTGGACAGCAGACAAAAAACTCTATCGTGTTGCGCAGGCGAATGACATGCCTTGGGTGCATCATGTCGGTGAAGTATTATCTTCGAGGTAACTACTCAGCCAAACGGGGAAGTTCCCGAAAAAAGGGTGTGCGAAGGGGGCGCAGCCCCCTTCGCACACCCTTTTTTCGGGCTAATCCGTTCGATGGCTGAGCAGTTACTCTTCAAGTAGCTTTTGAGGCCAGTAATTAGGAGATAGACTATGCCCTTTATCGTTGGGGAGAACGTCGGCCCTTATCGGATTATCGAAAAATTAGGTCGTGGGGGAATGGCGACGGTCTACAAGGCTTATCACCCGGCTTTGGACCGCTATGTGGCGATCAAGGCTTTGCACCCCGCTTTCTTGGAAGATCCCAATTTCCTCGCGCGTTTTCAACGCGAGGCGCGGGTGGTGGCGAAACTCGAACATCCCAACATCGTGCCCATCTATGACGCCGCCGAGCACGAGGGACGACCTTACCTGGTGATGAAATTCATCGAGGGGGAGACTCTGAAAGCCCGCCTGGTGCGCGACGGCATCCCGCAAGATCAGATCCTTCGAATCGTGAAGGCTGTCGGAGCTGGGTTGACCTACGCTCACGGAAGGGGAATCCTTCACCGGGACGTGAAACCCTCCAATGTATTGTTATCCGATGACGGACAAATCTATCTGGCTGATTTCGGGATGGCGCGCATCGCCCAGGCAGGTGAATCGACGATCTCGGGCGATATGATGATTGGCACACCTCAATACATCTCACCCGAGCAGGCCATGGGGGTCAGGGAACTCGATGAGGGCACGGATATCTATTCATTCGGCGTTATGCTCTATGAGCTGATCGTAGGGCAGGTACCCTTCAGCGCCGATACGCCTTTTTCGATCATCCACGATCATATCTATTCCCCGCTGCCATTGCCGCGCGATATCAACGCCAATGTGCCCGAATCCATCGAGAGGGTTTTGCTGAAGGCTCTGGCCAAGGAGCGTCCAGATCGGTTCGAGGATATTACCTCGTTCGTCGAGGCTTTTTCCCAGGCGTTCGGAGAAGCCGAGGCTTCTTGGGGAGTAGGCGCCCAACCCGCCGCCGTGAGCGCGGCCCCGATGCAGCCAGTGACCGGGCAGGAGGCTGTGGCTCTTCTCGAAGAAGAGCTGCTAGCCGAGCAACTTCCTGGCGCAGCCGCCTCTCCAGCATTGCCTGTAGAAGCTGTAAAGAAGAAAAAGCCATTCATGAAACGCGTTCGCTGGTGGCAGATCGTCCTGGCTGGCGTTGTTCTGGTTTTCTGTTGTCTGCTGACTCTGGCAGCGATAGACAGACGTCAAAAGCAGCAGGCGGCGACCGCGACGCGAACCGTTGCGGCGACAGCAGCCTTGTCTACCCAAACACCGTTCGAAGTACAAGGCGATGATCCCATCAGCCTCGCCAGGCAAAGGGTGGCGGAGAATCCGGATGACCCCAATGCCTATCTCGAGCTGGGAAAAGCCTGCTTCGATGCCGGTCAACCCCAACCCGGTGGGGAGGCGTTATGGAAGGCGATTGATCTTGGTAAAGGCTCCCCAGATATCTATCTCATGGCCGCTGAGATTTTCATGGAGGCGGAGCAATGGATTAGCGCCACCCAGGTGTATATGGACTTGTTCCAACAACACCCGGAACTGATGAGCGGGCAAATGGATAATTTCCACAAGGCTGCATTCACAGCCTCCTCGCTCCCAGAAGCGGCGGATGCCGTCCCACTCCCTGATGTGGCGGAAGTGGATGAACTATTCGAGCAGGTGCTCAAAGCGCGCTATCTGCTGTTCAATGAATCCGCAGAACGGGCGCAAGATGTCCTCGATAGTATTGGGGACAGGAGCATTGATTCCCCGGCAGCGCAATTGGTTCAGGCGGAGGTGTATAACGTCCAGGGCAGGGTCAGGGAGGCGGCTGAAATCCTCGATGCGTTGCTTAGCTCTGATGACACGCCAGGCTGGATAAGAGATTTCATTATCGAAGGGATCTATGCTTACCGGCAAGGCGAGATAACGCCAGCGCCTGCGATGAGTGTGAAAGAGGCTCAGGCGGCTGTAGCTCTGCGACCCGACGATCCCTGGGCGCAGTTGGATCTCGTAGAAGCCTTGTTGGCCGCGAAAAAATACGATCAGGTCGAAACAGAGATACGCAGGGCGTTGGACATCTCTGGGAATGATCCGGCTGTTTACCTGCGCGGTGGGGATATCCTGGCGAAATATGGCGTCTATCTGTACGCGGTGGATTTGTACGTGGCTGTAGCTCAACTCTCGGGTGATCCGAATTATGAGAACGTCTCAGAACGCATCGCGGAGGCCATGTACCTGGGTTCGGTGGAAGAGGAAGCGCTCACGCATCTCGAAACACTCGAGGGTAGTCTCGATCCCATGATGATGGAGATCGCCCGCATCCGCAATATTTTGCACAATCAGGATAGGGAAGTAGCAAAATACAGGCTCGATGTACTCAAGGAACAATATCCAGACTCGCCTGAAGTGGTTTTGCTGGATGCGGAAATTACATCCATCTTTGGCGATGATAAAACCGCCCTGGAATTGTGGAACGCTTTAGTGAAAGATGATGGGGCGCCTTTCTGGGTGCACAAGCAAGCGCGTCTCATGATCAATAAATTCGGTCATTGAGGTGAAGGATGCGTAGAAAATTCGTGGCTGGCAACTGGAAGATGAATAAGACCATTTCCGAAGCTCGCCAGTTGATAACAGAACTCTTGCTGGCCCTTAAACCCCTTGAGGACATAGATCGGGCGGTTTGTCCGCCGGCGACGGCGCTGCCCATAGCCGCCAGGCTATTGGAAGGCACAGGAGTTGGTCTCGGCGCTCAGAATATGTATTGGCAAGAGAACGGCGCATATACCGGGGAATTGTCCCCGCGCATGGTGGCGGAGTTGTGCCAGTATGTCATCATCGGCCACTCCGAGCGGCGTCAATATTTCGGCGAGACGGACGAGACCGTCAATCTCAAGGTGAAGGCTGCCCTGACGCATGGCCTGACTCCGATTGTGTGTATTGGCGAATCGCTCGAGGAGAACAGGGCTGGGAAAACCGCCGAAGTGGTCTCCCGGCAGACGCGCGAGGGGCTGGCTGATCTGACGCCCGAGGAGGGCGCTCGATTAGTGATCGCCTACGAGCCTGTCTGGGCGATTGGCACTGGTCTGGCAGCTACAGCGGAGGATGCCAACGCGATCCATCGGGACGTGGTGCGACCTGCTCTGACTGAAATGTTCGGCGATGAGGTCGCCCAGGGGATTCGCATCCAATATGGCGGCTCCGTCACACCCGAGAATGCGGCTGGCTTCTTCTCCCAATCGGATATTGACGGCGCGCTCGTCGGCGGCGCAAGCCTGAAGGCGGAATCATTCGCCGCGATAGCCAGAGCTGCTGCTGGAGCTTAAACGTTCAGGTGGGGTGCAGCTTGAAGATGCACCCCACCTTGCTGACTGACTAATGCTGACACAACTCGACGGCCTTCGATGGGTTCTGCTGGCGCTGATCCCTCTGATCTTTCTCCAGCGAGCTTTGCATCGTGAAATCCAGGCTGTCTTTTTCTTGCTGACTCGCCGGGCGGAGATTGCCCTGGCGATTTTTTCGTTGATCTTTCTTCCAGGCGTTTTGCTACACGAAGTCAGCCACTACCTGACCGCAAAACTCCTGGGCGTGCGCACCGGACGCTTCTCCCTGGTCCCACGGCGTTTAGAGGATGGCCGTCTATTACTGGGTTACGTCGAAACAGCCTCGGCCGACATCTTTCGAGATGCCTTGATCGGGGCTGCGCCGTTGATCACAGGTGGCTTGTTCGTGGCCTATGCTGGAAGAACCCGCCTGGGATTGCTGTCGTTATGGGAGGCTTTGTCGAGCCTGGACCTTGCGACCGCTATGAATAGTTTCTCCCTGGTATTCCATCGTCCAGATTTCTGGTTGTGGTTTTACCTGATCGTGGTGGTCAGCAGCACCATGTTACCCTCGAACACAGACCGGCGCGCCTGGCTGCCGTTGATTATTGTGGTTGCCTTGCTTCTTGGGTTGGGAATCCTGGTCGGCATCGGGCTATGGATGTTGGAGCATGTGGCGCCACTGCTCGACGAAGCCCTGCGAGCCTCGGCAGTCGTCTTAGCCATGAGCGCCGCTGTCCATCTTGTCGTGCTGGTGCCAACCCTCTTCGTCCACCGCCTCCTCAGCCGCATCTTCCGACTGGAAGTCGTCTAATATCCAATAACCAGTCTCCAACCTCCAATATCCAACCTCCAACCTCCACAATTCTCCCTCACCCCGTCCCAAACTGCCTGTCTCCCGCATCGCCCAGGCCAGGGATGATATAACCGACATCGTTCAGATGGTCATCTATGGCGGCGATGTGGATGGGTACATCGGGATGGGCCTCC
This sequence comes from Chloroflexota bacterium, assembly GCA_016865865.1. GTDB lineage: Bacteria > Chloroflexota > Anaerolineae > Anaerolineales > UBA11858 > NIOZ-UU35. Next base: position 37,706 of record VGOC01000019.1, on the reverse strand, counting down.
TGGAGAGCAGCAATCCCCTCGGGGGCTGCCAGAATCCCCACGAACTTAATTTTGTTTACCCCCCAATTTTTCAGGATATCCACCGTCGCCACAGCCGATCCACCGGTAGCCAGCATCGGGTCCAGGATCAGACAGACCGAGACCGTGGGCGCGATAGGCAGTCTGTTGTAGTAGGATACCGGCTTGAGGGTGCGTTCGTCGCGGTATAGCCCAATATGCCAGACCTCGGCGCTGGGCATCAGGCCCCAGACGCCTTCGACCATCCCCAATCCAGCCCGCAGAATGGGAACCAGGCCGATGGGTTCTTTCAATTCGTAGCCCGTGGTTTTAGCCAGGGGCGTTTCGACGTCGCGCGGCGCAACCAGCAGATCGGCGGTGGCTTCGTAAGTCAGCAGGGCGGAGACCTCGCGTATGAGTTCGCGGAATTGTTTCGATAACGTATTTTTTTCCCGCAGCCGGGTCACCTTGTGGGCGACGAGCGGATGTCTGGATGCATATACGTTCGACATGGCAGCCTCCTACCTTCTCCTGCTGCCTATCCCGGCCACCAGGGAAGTCCAATAGAGCAATTGCAGGATTGCGGTGAAGAGGGCGGCGACATACGTCAGCGCGGCGGCGTTGAGTACGGCGTTGACGCCGCGCTTTTCCTCCTCGGTGCGTATCAGCCCTGAGTTGGTCAACAACGCCCTGGCGCGCGAGGAGGCGTTCAACTCCACGGGCAGAGTCGCCAGGGAGAACAGCGCTCCCCCGGAGAAGACAAAAACCCCCAGCCAGGCCAGATCGGTCAACCTGAGCAACAGGCCGATCATAATCAGAATCCAGCCCAGGTACGAGCCGATATTGACCACCGGCGCCAACATACTGCGGAAACGTAGGGGGGTATATTCAGCCTGATCTTGCATGGCATGACCAAGCTCGTGAGCGGCGACTGCCAGAGAAGCCACCGAATTGCCCTGATAGACGCCTTGCGAGAGCTTGAGCACTTTGGAGCGTGGGTCATAGTGATCGCTGAGGCGGCCGCGTGTGCCCCGAATCTCTATGCCATAGAGGCCCGCGTATCGGGTCAGGTGGGCTGCGGCTTCCGCGCCGCTCATCCGGCTGCTGACTGGCACTCTTTGCCATCTACGATAAGTCGAGTTGACGTACAGTTGCGCCAGCATTGTCAGGATGAAGGCTGGCGCCATGAAAAGTAGGTAGGTTGGGTTATAGAAGAACATAGCTATCTCTCACGTATTAGATCCAATAACACCTCTACGGCTTTATCGAGTTGCGGGTCGCGGCCTTGCAGGATGTCCTCCTCGTCGAGGATGACGATCTGATCCATGGGCAGGCCGAAGGACTCGATATCGAAGCCCTCGTCAATAGCTGCCTGGGAGACTACCGCCAGCGGATAATCTGGCTCCAGGCCAACCTCATGGATTTGCTGTTCGTTGGGGGTCAACCAGCGGGCGATGGTGATGCGCACAGCGCCTTGATTGTTGCTCAGGGCTACCCAGTTCTGCACCGACCCCTTGCCGAAGGTAGTCGCGCCGACCAGGGGGGCGCGGTCATAATCTTGAATAGCGCCGCAGACGATCTCGGAAGCAGAAGCGGTGCCCTCGTTGACCAGCACGACGAGCGGTATCTCTGTTGCCAGGCCATCGCCGTTGGCCGTATAGGTATCCCGATGCCCGTCGCCGTATACTTCGTACATCACAACGCCCTCGCCGATGAATTCCGAGACGACATCAATGGCCGTCTCCAGGTACCCACCGCCGTTGTTGCGCAGGTCGAAGATCAGTCCAACCGGCTCCTGTTCGAGAAGTTCATCCAGCGCATTCCGTAAATCCTGGTGCGAATCCTCGCCGAAGTTGAATAATTTCACATAGGCGATATCGTTCTCCATCATGTGATACTCGATGCTGGGGATGGTGATCTCCGCGCGGATGATTTCGACATCGAAGGGGTCTTGCACGCCCGCACGCCGGATGGTCAGAACGACCTTCGTGCCGGCAGGCCCCAGGATGCGACGGATGACCAGGTTACCATCTACGCCGGTCATGTCGTCGCCATCAACGGCGATGACCTCATCGTCGGGCAGCAGGCCCGCCTCTTCAGCCGGGGAGTCGGGCATTGGGCTGATGATGGTCAGATATTCGCGGTTGGGGTCTACCCACGCGCCGATGCCCTCATACGTGCCATCGAGGGGGATATTGGCCTGTATGAATTCGTCTGGGTCCATGTAGGAGGAGTGCTGGTCGCCTAAAGCATCCAGCATTCCGCTGATCGCGCCGCGCATCAAAGCCTGGTCGTCGGGGTGATGGGCGAATGCCCAGGCCTCCCAGAAAGGAACGAATAATTCCTCGATCTCCGGTGGCGTTCCGGTATCCTCCCCGCCGGGCACGGGCAGGGCTTCGTAGGTGGTCGGATTGGCCTCCTCGAAGGCCCCCAGCATGCCCTGGATAGCCCCATTCATCAACGCTTCGTCATCCACAGGTTGATCCACATACTGCTCGTGGACAATATCCCAGGCTTCCCAGAAGGGAGCGAAAAGTTCGCTCGATTCCCCGGAGGGAATCGTCACAGGTTCTCTGGCTTCGATGGTCGGATGCCCGGGGGGGAATTCCTCGGCTTGTGGCTGGGTGGGGGTGGGCGTAGCTGTTGGGGTGGTATCTGGCTGGCCGAATTCGATGGTAAAGTCAAACTGGGGTGTAAACGGGGTTACCGCCTGGCAAGCCAGGGCAGCGCCAGTCAATAAAAGTATTATCAGGGTAATTCCTAAACGAATTCTTGCGCTTCTTTTCATCCTATTCTCCTGAAGTTGCCATAAGCCTATCATACGAAGATTAATGCTTTATAAACGCCATGTAGGAGGAATGTATAAACGACATTTAGATTTTATGAAGCCCCTCGACATACGCATTCCAGGACGCTGGATCGCTGACCTGTTCGGTGTATGTCAGGATGGCTTCCCCGTCCAGGGCGTAGAGTGGATGGCATGACGTTGGGGCTGCGCCTCCTGGGGTGTGAACCACCGCATCCACGAGCGGGGCGATCAGATCAGCCTGTTCGAGTTCGGAGACGATTTCCTCGGCAGTGATGATGACTGTGTCGGCGGTAAGTGCAAGTTCTTCGTCCACGCCTTTGTTCTTGCCGATCTGGGCGTTGCCCTCTTTGTCGGCGCGCAGGGCGTGGATGACCGCAACGTCTGGTTTGATGGCCGGGAAGGCGATCAACTCCTCTCCGGTATATGGATCAACGACGGTGCGGACGTCCGGACGCAGTTTGGGCAGGTCGGTGCCCAACCAGCCTCGTCCCGGCATGAAGCCGATCCCGGCCATCTGGGCGCGCAGCCCAAAGGCCAGACTGGCCTCGGACTCTTCGATGATTTCGATCTCGCCCCGGTTTGCGCGATACGTGAACATCGGCGCGAGACCGAAGATTTCCAGGCCGAAGTAGCAGGAACGGGCCCGCTCGATTATCTCCGCGCCGACCAGCAGGTCGCTCTCGTAGCCGGCGGTGAAGGCAAAGAGGGTCAACCCTTTCGGCTCGCCTGTCTTACGGAACCGGCGCAGCAGCTCGACCACAAAAGCCACAGGGCGTCGGTACAGCGTCATGCCACCAATTGCCAGCATCTTCCCAGATTCCACAAGTTCGACTGTTTCACCCAAAGTGATAAGTTTGTTGATCATGGCGATCGGCTCATTGATTGTTCGATGTGATAAACCCATCCCATAATTCCGGAACGGACGCACGAAGGTCGTAGATATCTGCGATGGCGCGATCCACAGCGGGGTCCGATCCCTCTCCCCCCACCAGGATGGTGAAAAACCCCGCCTCGTGCGCGGGGGCCAGGTTGCGGATCGAATCATCGAGGAAAGCGCATCCCTGGGGGTCAGGGGCATGCGCTAATTCCAAGGCTCGCTGATAAGCCTCCCGCTGGGGCTTGCAATAGGGGTCTAAGGCCCACACGTCCACGATGCCATCGAAGCAATCCTGGATTTCCATTTTATTCAACACTCTGTTGACATGGTCGAGGTCAGAATTGGTGAGGATCCAGCGTTGATGGGGGATGCTGAGCAGCAACTGACGCAGTTGGGGTTCCGGTTGCAGGTAATCATCCAGCGGCAGATCGTGGACGAAATTCAAGTAGTCTTGCGGATCAATCCCATAGTGTGCCTGCAGGCCGCGCAGCGTTGTGCCGTAGCCGGTGAAATAGTCATGGCGCAAGGCAGGGATCTCATCGGGTGAAAGCCCCAGCCGATCGCGCATATATAGGTCAATGCGCTGGCGTATCATCACCCACATCCCATTGGATTCGGGATACAGGGTCGAATCGAGATCGAAAAAGAGTGTGTGGAACTTCATGGCTCCAATTGTACTCGTTAATCTCCAATCCTCAATACTCCAGTCCCGTTTCTCGGTGCTATAATTTCCTTTGGAGTTACCTATGCCAATAAAAATCCTCTCTGACGAAATCGCATCGCAAATAGCCGCCGGCGAGGTGGTGGAGCGACCTGCGTCCGTTGTCAAAGAACTGGTCGAAAACGCCCTGGATGCAGGCGCAAGCAATATCTCTGTCGTGGTCGAGGGGGAGGGGACGGCGTTGATCGAAGTCGCTGACGACGGCCACGGCATCCCTGCGGACGAGTTGCCCATCTCCGTTGCTCGTCATGCGACCAGCAAACTGAGCACCGCCGACGACTTATTTCGCATAGCCACTTTAGGCTTCCGCGGCGAAGCCCTGGCCTCGATCAGCTCGATTTCGCGCCTGACGATCACTTCCAGGCCAAAGGACGCCAAAATGGGGATGCGCATGTATGTTGACGCCGGAAAGGCTGACAAGCTTCGACCCGTGGGCGCGCCCTCGGGGACTGTGGTGCGAGTGGAAGAGTTATTCTACAACGTGCCAGCGCGCCTGAAATTCCTCAAGGGCGACCGGACGGAGCGACGGCATATTTCCACCCTGGTTACGCGCTACGCCCTGGCTTACCCAAAGGTGCGTTTCCAATTGCGGCTGGCCAACCGTCAGGTGCTGCAAACCAGCGGCAACGGCGACAGGCGAGAGGTGCTGGCCGTGCTCTACGGCGCTGAGACAGCCCGCCAGATGATCGAAGTGCTGGCGAAGGAGGATGATCTGGAGATCACTGGCTTCATCAGCCCGATCTCTGTGACACGCGGCAACCGCAATGAGATCCTCTTCTTCGTCAATGGACGCCCGGTTCACGAAATATCCCTTGCGACCGCGTTGATTAAGGCCTATCACACGTTGTTGATGGTCGGACGATATCCCATGGCGACTCTGTTCCTGGCAATGCCGCCGGATGCTGTAGATGTCAACGTCCATCCCACGAAAGCGGAGGTGCGTTTCCGCGCGGGGGATGATATTTTCCGGGGCGTGGGCCGGGCTGTCCGTCAGGCTTTACTGGCGCATACCCCCGTCCCCGAGATCGAAGAGATGAGGGAGCGCCTCCAGTGGGTGGATCGTACTTTTGGACATGGTCTGACTAAACGGGATATCGAGCCGGCCTGGGGAATGGCTGCGGATGTCGGACAACAGACCACAGACGACAGACTGCGGTCGGAAGTCAGCGGTTGGCCGTCAGCGATCATCAGTCAGGCCGCGCTCCCCGAAGTGACCATTCCACTGCTTCGCCTCGTTGGTCAGGTGGCGTCAACTTATCTCGTCGCCGAAGGGCCTGATGGCCTATATCTCATTGACCAACATGCCGCACACGAACGCGTGCTTTTCGAGCGTTTCATGGCTTTGCGGTATGTCATTGACGGCGTACCGCGAAGTGAAAGCATCCCTGCTCAACAATTGATGCAGCCAGCCTCGGTGGAATTACCCCTGGCCAGCGCCGATCTATTGGAAGAACAAATCCCAGTTTTGGGGAAATTGGGTTTCGTAGTCGAGCCTTTTGGACGGGGCGTTTTCCTGGTCAGGGCGGTTCCCTCCCTGTTGTTGGAAATAGACCCTGCCGCGGCATTGCGGGCCGTGGTGGAAGATTTCGAAGAGGATGAAACTCCATTGGAGGGCAAGATCGAGGCCAGGATCATCGCCCGGGTGTGCAAGCGCGCCGCCATCAAAGGGGGGCAGATGCTTTCTCGTGAAGAGCAGGAAGCCTTGCTGCGCGACTTGGAAGAATGTCGCGTCCCGCGCACCTGCCCGCACGGCCGGCCGACGATGATCCACCTCTCGGTGGATCTCCTTGAGCGCCAATTCGGGCGTAGGGGAGCGCGTTAATTACTCGAGGAAGTGTCCGTCACGCAGGGAAGATGCGCCCTGCTTCATTTCACCGTCAAGTGGATCGTAAAGCTCGTTCCCACACCGACTTCGCTCTCCACTTCGATGCGCCCTCCATGGCCTTCGATGATGCGTTTGACAATGGATAACCCCAATCCGGTTCCCTGCGCCATTCGTTCGGAGCCGGGCGCCCGAAAGAATTTCGAGAATAATCTGTCCAAATATTTCGCGGGGATGCCAATGCCTGTGTCGTGTATGGCGATGGAGATTTCCTCGGGGCCGGCTTCGGCTTCGAGCAGCACTTTGCCCCCCGCAGGCGTGTATTTGATAGCGTTACTCAAAAGGTTGAGCACAGCCTGTTTGAACTTATCGCGGTCTCCCGTGAAGCGGGGGAGGTCAGCGGGGATTTCGACATTGCAGAATAGACCGCTTTCCTCTGCCTGATCAATAATCAATTGGAAACATTCGTTGAGCAGTTCACGGAGATCGAACTCATCGAGCTGGAATTGGGAGCGGCCCGATTCCAGCCGGGCTACGCTCAAGAAGTCGCTCGACATTTCCGCCAGCCGCATCGTCTCTCGTTGGATATTCCTGGCGAGCTGCTCCCTTTTCTCGTCGCTGATCTCAGGGTGGGTGAGGAGATGGGTTGCGGTGCGCAGGGATGCCAGGGGAGTGCGCAGCTCGTGAACGAATTCGGAGATCAGGTCGAACTGCTGGAAGAGGCGCGAATTTTCTATGGCCACGGCGGCCTGAGCGCCAAGGGTCATCAGGGATTCTTGATCTTCGGACGAGAACCTCCCCTGGCGCTTGTTGATCGCTTCGAGCACCCCGCTGACTTTATCTTTGGCGATGAGCGGCACGCCCAGCAGCGATTTCGTCAGCAACCCCAGAGACTTGCCGATCTGTTGATAAAGGCGATCATCCTTCTTCGCGTCATGGATAATGATGGGTTGGCGATTCTTCACGATCCAACCGGCGATGCTGCCTTCCACAGGCACATCCAAACCCCTCAAGAGGGGATCGTCATACTGGGAGGCGGTTTGAAAATAGAGACGTTCCAACCTCTCGTCATACAACAAAATCGAGGCGGCCTCGGCGTTCGTCAGTTCGACCGCGGCTTCTACGATTCGCTTCAAGAGGATATCCAGATCCAACGTCGAGGCCAGATCGTTGGAGATCGAGATGATCTTTTTGTAGCGAGAGATTTGCGAACGGTTAGTTTTTCCCGTCATCTAACACTTCGGCTGCCAGCGCCGGGATGATCTCGGCGACGTCGCCTGTCAGCACGGCGGCAGCCTGTCCATCAATATAGGTCTCGGTTTTGTTGACCACGATCACCTCTGCGCCATGCTCTCTGGCCCTGGCCGGCAGACCAGCCACGGGCATGACCAATAACGAGGAGCCTGCTACCATCATCAAATCGCAGATATCGCAGGCCTGGCGGGCTTCCAGCCAGACGCTGACAGGCAGTTGTTCCTCGAAGAGCACCGCATCGGGCTTGAGAATCCGCCCACAAACCGGGCAGTAGGGGATATCGCCATCTTCGATGTACGCCTCGATAAAATCGCTCGTGGGATACTGCTGGTAACAGCCCACACAGGTCAGCGTGTTCAGCGTCCCATGGACCTCTAATACATGCTTCGAGCCGGCGCGCTGATGCAGCCCATCTATATTTTGCGTGATGATCGTATGGATGTAGCCGCTGTTTTCTAATCGAGCCAGAGCAATATGAGCGGGGTTGGGCTGGGCGTCGAGCATGTGACTGGCTAACGGGCGCAGCCATTCGAAAAATCGTTCCGGATGATACCGGAACGATGATAATGAGGCGACTTCCATGGGAAGAAAGCGAGTCCACAAGCCGCTGCCAGGTGAACGAAAATCAGGAATCCCCGATGGGGTTGAGCTGCCCGCCCCCGTGAGCACGATAGTATGTCGAGCGTTCTTGATCAGACCGATGGCTGTGTCGAAAGCCCAATCGTGGGGATGAGTGGTCATCGAGGGATTGTAGCGATGATCAACGTTGGATGATCGTCGAGGCCAGTTTCGTATATTGCTCCGCCGTCAGGCTGTTGGGTTGTTGCAATACCATGGGGGTATTGACTTCTAACGCTTTGTATGCCAGATCGGGCGCAGGCGTAATGATGGTGGCCAGGGGATGCTTGATGGCCTCCTGCACGTCATTCCAATTCAATTGCAGGCTGGTGCGCTGACGGTTCACCAGCGCAGCGCGGATCCTTGCCTTGTTCACACCCAGTGAGATCATATCATCTATCAACGCCTTCGTCTGCTGGGCGCCCAGGGGCGTTGGCTCGACTACCACCAGGAACTCATCAATATCTTTGATGATCGCTTGAGTCAATTGAGGCAGTGAGCTGCCCAGGTCCAGGATGACGAATCTAGCGAGGTTGGGGAGTAATTTGGCGATGCTCTTGAACTGAGCGATTCTGGTATTATAGATGGCGTCCTTCGGACGCTGCGGGGAAACGAGGACGTGAATGCCGCTTTGGTGAGGAAGTACTTCTCGTTGAATGTCGCCGGCCGTGATCGTCGCGGCGTCTTTCGTGAGCAGTTTCGAGACTCCGTTGGGGTTGTTGAAACCAAGGCTCAGGCCAATATCGCCGCTGCCTGGTTTGAAATCCGCCACGATCACACTCTCGCGGGTCAGTTGGCGGATCATGATGGCCAGATTCGTAGCCAGCGAGGAAACCCCCAGACCGCCTTTGGCAGACAGGATTCCGATCGTGCGACCCCTCGTTGGAATCATCGTCGGCGCTGCTTCGGGTTTGATCACCTTGGCGACCCGTGTTCGCGCCAGAAGGGTTTTTACCTGCGCCAGGAGTTCACGCGGCTGCGTTGGCTTCGTCAGGTAGGCATCGGCGCCGGCTTCGAGGCCTTCCACCTTATCGTCCACCTGAGATTTGGCAGTAAACATGATGATGGGGATGTTCGCCGTGCGATTACTCGTACGCAGCTGCCGGGCAACTTCATACCCACTCATGTCCGGCATCATTACATCCAACAGGATCAGGTTGGGCAATTCGTTCTGAGCTTTCTTGATCGCCCGATCTCCATTGTCTGCTGCGCTAATCTGATAGCCCTGGCGCTCGAGCATCAACCCAACCAGGCGCAGGGTTTCGACATCGTCATCAACAATAAGTATTTTTTCGGCCATGTTTCCTCCTCAGGAGAAAATACACTGATCAGTGGTAACTGCTCAGCCATCGAACGGATTTACCCGAAAAAAGGGTGTGCGCAGGGGGCTACGCCCCCTGCGCACACCCTTTTTTCGGGAATTTCTCCGTTTGGCTGAGTAGTTACGATCAGTGTAGCATATATGATTATGCACAACAAGTGTACCTTAGTCACAAAAACTATGACGCGTTATAATTACCTTAATGTTATCACAATTTGGTGATTTTTTGCGCATAGGATTGAAATTGAATGTCGAACGCCCCATCCTGGCGGGGGTTTCCGGGGGGCCAGATAGCCTATGTTTGTTGGATTTGCTGCATCGGCATGGATTTTCGGTCGTGGTGGCGCATCTGGATCATGGCTTACGACCCGAATCGGGGGCGGAAGCGCGGGGGATGAGGCTGGTCGCCGAAAACCTTGGGTTGCCCTTCGTCCTCGAAGCGTGTGACGTTGCATCCCTGGCCAAGGCGCAGGGGCTATCCCTGGAGGAAGCGGCCCGAACCGTCCGGTACCGGTTTCTATTTCGGCAGGCAGGGGTTTATGGCGCTCAGGCGGTGGCCGTGGGTCACAACGCTGATGATCAGGTCGAGACGGTCTTGATGCACTTTTTACGCGGGGCTGGTCTGACTGGCCTCGAAGGGATGGCTGCCATTTCTCTGCCCAATCCCTGGAGCGACACGATCCCCCTGGCGCGGCCTCTGCTGTCGGTCTGGCGGGAGGAGATTCTGGAGTATTGTCAGCAGCGCGGTCTAAAACCCCTTTTCGACAGCAGCAATCTGGATACCGGTCTTTTTCGCAACCGCCTGCGCCAGGAGTTGATCCCCGCGCTCGATGAATATATCCCCGGCGTTCGCCAACGACTCTGGCGCATGGCTGACCTCCTGGCAGAAGACAACGCCGTATTGGAAGAGCTGGCCGCCGCGGCGAGAAAAATTTGCCTGGCGTCGAAAGGGACAGGCTATCTGGCATTCGACGCACGGGTGTTGAGGGATCAGTCGGTGGCGGCGCAGCGCCGTCTGATCCGTTGGGCTGTCTCGGAACTGCGTCCCAACATCCGCGATCTGGATTACGCCGCTGTCGAGCGCGCCCTGTCCCTTCTGAAACCGCTGACCCCTCTGGCGCATCAGCGCGACATCGCCCTCGGCCTGCGCGCCTTCCTCGAGAACGGCCTGCTCTACATCGCCGCCTGGGACGCGAACCTGCCCATCGCCCAATGGCCGCAGATCACAGCAGATGATGTTCTCCAAATACCCGGAGTAGTCAATCTGCTGGCTGGCTGGAGTTTGAAGGGAGAATTCGTTCGAGACCTGGAATCCGTCCGGGAGCAGGCCCTCGAAAACGCCGATCCCTTCCGGGCCTGGATCGATGCCGGGGAGATCGGATCAACCCTGACCGTGCGCGGGCGCCGCCCTGGGGATTCCTTCCAGCCCCTCGGAATGGGGGGAGAGTCAACCAAGCTGTCCGATGTCATGATCAACGAGAAAATCCCCCGCCGGGCGCGGGCCCGATGGCCTCTGATTTGCACGGGCGAACAAATCGTCTGGCTGCCCGGTTTTCGCATTGCCCATCCATTCCGACTGAGGCCGACGACCCGGCATGCAATTTTTCTAGAACTGAGCCTTTCGGAATAATATCGAACATGCCGCATATTGGAAAATCGTTCCTGATATTAACCTTCGTCGTGCCCCTGGTGTTAGCTGCCTGTGTCCCTGCCGCGTCTGACACATCCGTACTGGAGGAAGAATCCCTGGTGACCCAGCCTCCCGCTAATCCCAATCTGATCCTGGCGACGACCACCTCGACGCAGGATTCGGGTTTGCTGGATGTGCTTGTGCCCATGTTCCAGGAAAAGACTGGTTACGTGGTTCAGACTGTGGCGGTCGGCAGCGGCGCGGCGCTCAAGATGGCCGAAGAAGGCAACGCTGATGTGCTGTTGGTCCATGCCCCCGCATCTGAAGAGACGCTGATGGATGCCGGTTTGGGGAAGGATCGCCTACTGGTGATGCATAACGATTTCGTCATCGTCGGCCCGCGGGGATCGCAGGCACACCGAATATCGCCGCCGCATCGCGCTGGTGATGCAGGAGCCATTGTTGTTCGATCTATCTGTGTTCGAGAATGTCGCCTCCGGGCTGCGTTTCCGGGGTACACCGAGGGATGAAATTCGAAAGCGTGTCTCCCAGTGGTTAGAACGACTGGGTGTGGGACATCTGTCGAATCGGCGCGCCAGTCAGTTGTCCGGCGGTGAAGCGCAGCGCGTCAGCCTGGCGCGAGCAATGGTGCTGGCGCCGCAGTTACTCTTGCTGGATGAGCCATTCTCCGCGCTCGATCCGCCCACGCGCAGTCGCCTGTTGGAAGATTTGGGCGCGCTGTTGGCAAAGACAGCTACCACAACTGTCTTCGTGACGCATGATCTGGCTGAGGCGGTGCAGTTGGGCAGGCGGATGGCCGTCATCGCAGGCAACCGTTTGCAGCAGGTGGGAAGGCTCGAGGATGTTTTGGCTGCTCCTGCAAATGAAGAAGTTGCGCGATTTGTGAGTCCCTTCTAGAATAGCTAAATAAGAGAAGGGAGTAGCCTCATCGCTCCAAACTTGATGATAAGTGGAAGTATTCGCAGATGCGGCGTGTAATCTCGGCGCGTAATTGGACGAATTCAGGGAAGTTGTAAAAGAAAAGAATTTTCTGTTCAGCGATGGTATCTCCATCTGGCTTGGGAGACAGGACAAAGAGACTCCATGCCTCGGCAATATCCTCAGTAGGCGCAGTGACAGCATAGCGCGTGAGAAATTCCGCCTGATGAGCCTCGTAGAAAGTATCCAAACTGCTTTTGACCATGCTGGCATCATCCTGTGAAGTGATCGTTTGCCATTCGCCATAAAGATCGCCCCAATATCTTTCGAAGAAAAGCAATAGATATGAACCCGGCATGCTGCATCCTGGGTTAGCAAAGAAGCGCGAACAGTTGGCTGGATCCTCAACCGCATAATAGACCTGGTGAGCATTCAACGTCAGCAAGTGGCCGAACTCGTGCAAAAGTTTACTGGTAAACAATTTATTATCTGAGTAGTCGGCGAGGTCAACGAGGAGAACCCATTGCTCAGATTCGAGAACCCATATATCAGAATCGCCTTCGGATGTGTATTGCGGCCCTATCTCGACCTGGGCGGCTATCTCGCCTTGTAGGCCGTCAGTGATAATACGATATTCCGAAAGGAGTTCACGCTGCTCAGTCGGGATAATTTGTGTGAAGTACGCCCAAATGAGATGATGTGAGTTCGTTTCTTGCTGGAGAGACTGCAATTCCTGAGAGACGGTTTTAAAATCCGGTTCGCCGATCTGGTCACCGTTCACCGGATAGACAACGAGCACTTGAGGGGAGGTTGGAGAAATTTCCCGTGTGGAACCCGTACTCTCGTAATTCTCTACCATAAAATCGAGCAAACCCTCACAAGTGTTTATCTCGGTGGGAGTAGCCAATATTTCCGGCATCACCTCGCTTCCAAACCAATAGATTGCGCCGAGGGTGGATAGAATAACGCAACCAGCGATCACGGCTGCGATCAGGGTAATCCACAAGCAAAATCGGTAAGGTCGTTTTTTCTGCATAGCTTTCACATCCGATTGTGTTGATGATGTTCGTGCACGGGGTCGCCTTGCCAGGCGACCCACTAGACGGCTTCTTATTGAGCGACCAGCCGCCTCAGTTTTTGGTTGACTTCACGCCATTGCACTTTCGATACCCCCAGCTTCTGTCGAATCTTGTCTTGTTCCATCCCAGATCGCCAATCGGTCACGGCGCATGTCCAACGGCACATGCTGAATGAGAGATGTTTCTCCAGGCCGGCCGCGTTGCTCAGATCCTCCAGCAAGTATTCCAGCCGCCGCTGCGACCAGGGGAAGAGCCGATCGGTTGGGTTGCATTGGGCAAGGTATTCCTGGTAGGCCGCTATCCAGTTCTCGGATAGAGGGATCTTGCGTTCTTTGTATCTGTGCCTGGGATTGTTATAGCGGACGAACAGGATTGGACCTTCGTCGGCGTCGAGATGCACGTGGTTGGGGCTGAGACTCAGGCATTCACTCTTTTTGATCCCGGTGGTCAGGAGCAGGTCTAGCAGGACGAGGTAACGCGTATCGGGTTTTTCGGCCCGGCGATAGGCTTCTGCGATCTCGTAGACGGCTTCGACTTCTGTGGGGGTCAGCGCCTCGGGGAGGGGGCTGCGCACGGATTTTTGCACCACTTTCTCCGCTGGATCAACCAACAAAACCCCCGCGCTGTGCAGCCATCGGAAGAAGGCTTTGATCGAGGTGATCCTGCGCGCCAGCGTCTTGGGACTACAAGGGACATCACGCACTTCCTGCATCCATTTCAGGAAGTTATTCAGGTCGCCGGTGGTGATGCTGCCTATGGAGCGATCTGGGGGCAGGTAAGAGGCCAGCAATTTCATATCCCCGATGAAGGCCTTGACAGTGTGGGGAGAACTGTCCTGGTCGTTGAGGTAGATCTCCCAACCATGGATAGCCGGGTTGAGTGTGGTTTGTGCGGCGATATGAGCCGTTTTTAGATCTGGCATTCTGTCCTCCGGATCTGATTATTTCGTATAGCCAATATATCTCAGTCTATCTCAACACAAAACTAAAGTCAACAGTACCGCAGCACCACCAAAGACATGTCATCATCAGCCAGGGCGCGAGCGACGAGCTGGCCGTAGCTGTCATTCGACCAATTCGTCCAGCGAGTAAAATAATGCACAGCATCTGCCAGAAAATTATAGGGGCTGGCATAATCGGCGTACCAGCCGTAGTAGAAAATATGGGGGGTATTTGCGTCGAGTTGTTGCTCGTAGATTTCCGCGTCATAATAGACAAGCTCCACCTCGACCCCCAGGCGTTCCAGCCATTGATCTCGAAGGAGGGGGGGATCGATTTCGTTTCCTTCAGGCGCAGCAAAAACCAATGGAATCGACGTGTCCCACCAGGGTTCGGCTGGCTCGACGCCTTGATCGGGGTCATGGAAGAGGCCGATGTCCTGATATAGATAGCGGCCATCAGGCCAGATATCAGGGGGTACGAGGGAGGTAGCTGGCAATAAATCTCTAACCTGGTAGGCCTCCACGAGGTTATCCGCGAGGGCCTGGCGGTCAATAGCCGCGACAAACGCCCGCCGAACCTCGACATCGTCGAATCGAAATAGTCATTGATTTCATTTCTATATCCTCCTTCGGATTCGCTAACTGGCATTAATCGAAAAGGACTGACAACGATCCTGTGGATTGTCAGTCCTTTTCCATAGTGGCGAGGGTGGGGGTTGAACCCACGACCAAGGGCTTATGAGTCCCCTGCTCTACCACTGAGCTACCTCGCCTGAGCGGGAATGATATTACTATGCTCACCAGGTTTTGTCAACGATCCGCCGCTGCTGGCAGCCCGGCCGCAGGTTCGGCGGCGCGTACCGCACGCAGCACCGCCTGGGCGAAGACTTCTGCGCCGAATGCCCCTACGATGTTGATGTCTGCCCTGCGGGCATTCCTGGCCCCAGTCGCCAGGGCGAAGATGGTATCACCATCCACCATGGTATGCGCTGGGCGGATGGTCCGCGCCAATCCATCGTGGGCCATCTGGGCGACTTTGTTGGCGCCCTCCTTGGTCAGCCTGGCGTTGGTGGCCACCACCCCGATGACCGTGTTGCCCCGGCTGGCGAATCCCAGGGCAGTGCGCCCGACAAGGGATTGCATGACCCGCAGCGTGTCGGCGAAATAGCCCTGCGCGCCGATATGCAAGGGGCCAACATCTGTAGCGCGCGCCCCGGCAATGATCTCGCCGCTGGTTGGATCAATCACGTCGCCGAAGGCGTTTACTGCTACGATGGCGCCCACGATTACCCCTCCGCCGATGTCCATACTGGCGGTGCCGATGCCGGATTTCATCGCCTGGCCCATGCCCAGGATTTTGCCCACCGTCGCTCCTGTCCCCGCGCCGATATTGCCCTCGGCGGGCGGGTCGCTGCTGGCGTTGGCGCAGGCCTGGTAGCCCATCTCGGGGCCGGGACGCACATCCGGGCTGCCGATCCCCAGGTCGAAGAGGATCGCCGCAGGCACGATGGGGACGCGCGCCACTCGCACATCGAAGCCCACCCCTTGTTCTTCGAGATATCGAACCACACCTGAGGCAGAATCCAGCCCGAAAGCAGAACCACCTGAAAGCACGACAGCATGCACCTTGTCCACCAAATGGAGCGGCCGCAGGGCGTCTACCTCGCGCGTGCCGGGCGCCCCCCCGCGTTGATCTACGCCCCCAACAGCCCCCTGCGGGCAAAGGATGACCGTGCAGCCAGTCAGGGCGTCCATATCCTGGGCATGCCCTACCTGGATGCCGCGAATGTCGGTGATGGTGTGGTTGAGTTTCATCGGGTTCTCCTAATGATTACAGACCCCCCTCGCTCCCCCCATTTTCGCCAAGGGAATCACGCGCTCGATGATCTCAGCGGCTACTTCGGCCTTGCTCATGAGGGGCAGCTCTTCTTTTCGTCCGTCGGCGTGAAGCAAAGTGACCCGGTTGGTGTCTACCGTGAAGCCAGCATCTGAGGCGCTGACGTCGTTGGCCGCGATCATGTCCAGCCCCTTTGCTTGCAGCTTGATCTGCGCGTTGGCAAGCAGGTCCCGCGTTTCAGCGGCGAACCCGATCACCACTTTCGGGCGGCCAAGTTCGGCGCGTTGATCCTTGACCGCTGCCAGGATATCGGGAGCAGGAGTCAGCTCGATCGCGGGCGCGCCGCCTGTTTTCTTGATCTTCTGATCCGATGGCTGGGCTGGGCGAAAGTCGGCCACAGCCGCGGCCATCACCAGGACGTCGGCGGATTGGCAGGCTGCCAGGACAGCGGCTCTCATCTCTTCGGCGGTGCGGAGGCCGATATATTCTGCTCCGACAGGAGGGGGGAGATGCGTCGGCCCGCTGATCAGCGTGACCTGCGCGCCGGCGTCGAGGGCAGCCTGGGTCAGGGCAAAACCCTGCCTGCCCGAGGAGCGATTGCTCACAAAGCGCACCGGATCAATAGGCTCTTGGGTTCCTCCAGCGGTGACCACCACCCGACGACCCCGGAGTGGGCCATTGCGGGCGAGCAGGTAGCGCGCATGACCTAGGATTTCGAGCAGCTCGCTCATGCGCCCCATTGCGACCAGCCCCGAGGCGAGGCGCCCCTCCTCTGGCCCAATGATAATGGCGCCGCGTTCTCTCAGGATGCGCAGATTCCCCTGTGTGGCGGCGTGATTGAACATGCCTGCGTCCATCGCCGGGGCGATCAATAAGGGAGGGCCATTTTCCTCGCTTCCTAAAGCCAGAGCCGTCAGGCTGAGCAGATCATCTGCGCTGCCCCGGGCTAGCTTGGCGATGGTGTGGGCGGTCGCCGGAGCGATCAACAGCATATCGGCCTGATGAGCCAAGCCCACGTGCAGCACATGCGCCTGCGCGCCCCAGAGATCGGCGTCGGTGTAAGCTGGCTGTCCGGTCACCGATTGGAAAGTGAGCGGAGAGATGAACCTGATCGCCGCCTCGGTCAGGATGGCATTGACCAGCGCGCCTTCCTGAGTCAGTTTGCTGGCCAGGTCGGCAGCTTTGTAGGCGGCGATGCTGCCCGTCACGCCGAGAAGGATATTGGCTCGAGAGAGAGGATTAGAAATCATGACCCCATTTTACATCAAAATGGTATCTTCTCAAAATTTCGGAGAATTGTAGGACACGCCATCGGCGGCCAACCTGTCTTACGCTATCCCCCCACTTATTGAGAAGTTACTCAAAATGTCTATATCCTTTTCTTCGTCGCGGCGGTCTAAGTCTAACTCCGACCAGCGGTAGCAGTCGCATGGCAGGCCGTCGAGGCAATCCTGACAACAGTAATGGCAACCATCTTTCACCAAAGGCGTCCATGTAATCTCTTCCCCACAGCCATCGCACCAGATTGTGTGATTTGTTCGGGACATAGGCATACCTCCAATCGTTGGGAAGAACTTACGGCGTTTTTACGATCAATACTGAGCACCCGGCGTAGTGCACCAGCTTTCTGGAGACGCTGCCCAGCAACCAGCTTTGTATCTGGCTGAGACCGCGCGATCCGGCCACGATCAGGTCTATGTCGTGCTCCCTGGCGTAATGGATGATTTGCGTGGCGGCGTCGCCTCTCTCCATAATGGTTTTGGACTCTAAGCCGTGCTTTTGTAATTGCCCTTGGGTTTGCTTGAGCAATTCCTCTCCCTGGGCCTGGTCAGCTTCGGTCTGTTCTCTCAAGCGTTCCTCGAAGCTTTCGGTAGGGATGGGAGGCATGATGTCCATACCGGTGGGCCAGGCCTGGGTGATGAAATCAATCTGGTAGGTCGGCGGCATCACATGCATCAAGTGCAGCTCACACTTTTCTGGCCAGGGAAACTCCCCCAGGTATTCCGCGGCGGCCCGGCCATGATTTGATCCATCCACGACCAATAAAATCCGGCGCAGCCCTTTGTAGGGGGCGCGGACAATCAACACCGGGCAGCACGAATATTCGACGACTTGTTGAGCTACGCCGCCCAGGAAAATACCCAGGGTGTTGCGCAATCCTTTTGCGCCCACCACGGTCAGGTCTGGTTGGTGTTGCGCAGCGCATTGGTTGATGATCTCCGCCGGATACCCGGCGATGACCTGCGTCTGGATTCTGGCCTGACAACGTGAAAGTTGTTTTCTAGTCTGGTCGAGCAAGCTTTCCAGAGATGTGGAAAATTGGGCATGCCGCGGGATCATCACTGAGATGACAGTGATCAGGCTGTCGGTGGTCAGGGGGAGATCGCTTAGCGTCTCGGTTGCCGCGAAGGCATGTTCTGAACCGTCCATCGCCAAGAGGATATTCTTGGGATACTTGGTATGCCGAGTCATCTGACACCTCCTATTCGAACGAATATAAAAAAACGCAATGCCTGACCGATGGTATCTTCATCAAGCCAGGCATTGGGAAATGCAACTGCTAAATCGAGGAGCATGCCCAGCTTGATGGCTGGGTCGTTGATGTTTTTGGTTGTGTTCATAATGTAACAGAAAAGAGCCTCAATTTCAATAGGAGAGATTTCTATAGCAAAGGGACTTCCCTTATTTACAAGTTGGTTAAGTGGTACTCGAGTTGCTTGTGTGTACAGCTAGCATGTGCTAGACTATTTTAAGCGTATTATGTCAGAGTCGGGAATGTTCCGAGAGGCCCTCGAGGCGATACGAAATAATCAACGAGTCAGGGCGCGAGATTTACTGACGCGTCTTTTGCGCGTGGACAAAGAAAACGCGGAATACTGGCTATGGCTGAGTTCGGTCGTCGAAACCGACAAGGAGCGTGTATTCTGCTTGAAGTCGGTGCTGCGTCTCGACCCTGATAACCAGGCCGCCCAGCGCGGGCTGCGCCTGATGGGTGAATTGGCCGATGGCGATGAGGTTGCGCCTGCGCCCCTCCAGAGACGAAAATGGGATATTGACCTTGGCGAAGAAGAGCAGATCACCGGTTTCAGGAAAGTTCTGGCTAATCCAGTTTTGCGTCTGCTGGTCTTCAGCGGCGCAGGGATCATCGTCCTGGGATTAATTCTCGTCGGCGTCTTTGGTCCCAAGGGGACTCTCTTCGGCCCACGTTTGACGATCACCCCAATCGCCTGGTCCGCCACGCCAAGCGAGACGCCTACGGAAACGCCCATAGGAGGTGCAGTCACTGCTACGCCCCTGATTACATCAACCCCCGCGCCGCTGTGGATGCAGCTCGAATCCACCTACACCCCTCGCCCGCCTTATGTCAACACGCCGCATCCTCGCAGCGAGGCGTATCAGGTTGCCATCCGCGCCCTGGCGCGCGGCGACTATGAATCATTGTTGACCTTTATGGAGCAGGTGCAGCGCGAGAATCCCGAGGCGCCTGACCCTTACTACTATATGGGTGAAGCCTATCGCGTCCAGGAGAATTACGAACGCGCCATTTGGGCTTACGAAAACGCTATCGAATTGGATCCGAATTTCGCCCCGGCGTATATCGGCCGCGCCCTGACTCGAAAGGAGATGGGCGAGGATGTTGATCTCGCCGCTGATCTCGAAAAAGCAATCGCCCTGGCGCCGGATTTCGGAGACGCTTACCTGGCCCTGGCTGCTCAGCAATTGGATTCTAACGAACCCGAAGAGGCTTTGAACACTCTGGAGAGGGCTACGAACTTGCTAGCGGATCATCCGCGTTTCTATCTGCTTCGCGCGAGGGCGTACCTGGCCCTGGGGCAAAACGAAGCCGCCCTGACCGACGCCTTGCAGGCCTACCAGTTAGATATCACTGATCTGCCCGTGTACCTGGTTCTTGGAGAAGCGCATTTGAAGAATAACCAGCCCGAGGAGGCGCTGGGCTATATTCGCACCTATGGGCTTTATCAGCAAGATCAACCCATGTATTGGGCTATGTTAGGCTGGGCGCTCTATGAGACCGGGGAAGAATATCACGCCGCCATGGACGCTCTCGATCAGGCCCTGGCTCTGGAGGAAGAATCAGGCCTTGCCTTGCAGTACCGCGGCCTGACAGCTCTCGAGATAGGCGAGCCAAAGCAAGCCCTCAACGATTTATATCTCGCTCGTACTTTATTGCCCAATTCCTTCGAGTTGAGTTTTGGCATGGCGCGGGCTTTTTGGGCTGATGGCAACACCGACGATGCCTATGCCCAAGTCAACGCCAGCGAAGACCTGGCCGAAACCGATGAACAATTTGGGCAATTGTATTACTATCGAGCGCAAATCGCCCACGAGCTATCTCAGTTCCATCAGGAAAAATTGGACTGGCGGGCGCTCCTCGACCTCCCGGCGGGCGCTGCGCCCGAAGAGTGGCGCGCCGAAGCCGATCTGAGGCTGAACCCGCCTACCGCAACAACAATGCCAACCGCTACCGCGACGTCGACTCCTTCGGCCACCGCTACAAAAACGTTGACTCCTTCATCTACCGCAACCGCTACAAAGTCGCCAACCGCCACAGCGACGAGAACGCCATCGCTCACTGTAACCCCCTGAGCGCCCATAAATCATCGGACAGGTTGCCAACCTGTACGACAGGATTAGCCGAATCAATGAAAGCAATTCGTCACGAAAGGCACTTCTTTTTTCGGGCTTCAATAATCTTGATCAGCCTGTCGATTCTTGCGTTGAGCGCTCTTCCCGGATTGCAACTGAATGGACAATTTTGGCCCGCCATTACCGCTGTAGGTTTTGTTATATTTCTGGCGAATTTCCCCCTCAGCATCTTCCTGGGCGAAGTCACCCTGATCTCCGTAGTCACGTTGGGGGGTGGATTGATCTTCGGGCTACAGACTACCATCTGGATCATCGCCTCTGGAACATCCCTCGGTTATTGTATCCGCCGGATTTATCAATCTGTGCCTATCGTAAGCCATTCTAAGGCCAGCGAATGGTGGTTGAATCTCGGCTTCGAAGTGGGGATCAATGTCGTCCCGATCGCGTTGGCCTTTACGATATTAGGGAATCCAGAGATGACGGTGTACAACATGGCTGGGGGAAAAGTGTGGGGTATGGCAACTCTGCCGGCGATCGCATTCGTGTTGTTACATGGGTTATTGATCTGGTTGGATGGTATCACCCGATGGGGGTACGGGGTGGTGTCGAACCGGGGGGACCTCTTTTCGCTGGCAATTATCGAATTGCTGCCGGTTCCCCTCTTATTGGTGAGCGTCGAGAGCTATGCATACGTGGGCAACAAATATATCGTTGCCTTGGGCGGCATCCTGGCGGTGATCGCTGTTCTTCTGTACGGCGTAACCGCCGCCAGGGCGGACCTTCAAAAAAGGGTCAGGGAACTCTCCACGCTCAGCAATGTCGGCCAGGCGTTACGCTCCTCCCTGGATTTAGACGATCTTCTACCCATCATCCAGGAACAGGTGATGCAAGTGTTGGAGGTGGACAATTTTTATGTTGCCCTGGTTGACTTCCATACCGATGAATTATGGTATCCCCTGGCCGTCCAATTCGGGAAGAGGACGCCCTGGCCGCGGCGTCCAATGGCTGACCGTCTGACCGACCGGGTGATCCGGGAGGGGGAAGCGATTATTTTGACCCCACAAATCCAGAGCGGCCCTGATCCCATCGGGTTGCCTCCCAGTGAGGCGACGCCTCGATCCTGGTTAGGGGTGCCCCTGGTAACCCCTGAGCGGGTGATAGGCTGCCTGGCGGTTTTCGATGTCCTGAGCGGCGTCGAATTCTCCCAATATGACCTCGACCTGTTGACAACGTTATCGGCCCAGGTGAGCATTGCCATAGACAATGCTTTACTGTACGACCAGGTGCAGGAACGCGCCGCCCAACTCGAAACGCTGAATCAACTCACCGGTCAGATCACCGCCAGCCTGGACCTCGAGGAGGTCCTGTCTCAAGTATGCCAGGCGGTTGCCCAGGTGGGAGGAAGTCAACGAAGCGCGATCTACCTGTACGATCCCGGCGAGGACATGGTGCATCTGGCTTCCCATCGCGGCCTGTCAGAGGAGTTTGCGCAACGCAATAAAGAGTTCTCCATTGGGAGCGGCCGTCGAACGCGTTGTATGCGCACCGGTACGGTGTTGTTGACCCCTGATATGAAAAATACTTCGTTGCCCGTGGAATTGGCGTTATCTTTACAGTCTGATGGCATTCAGGCATTCGCAGATTTCCCTCTCGTGACCCCAGATGGGCAGATCGGTTTCTTATCAGTTTTTCATGATGTCTCACACGATTTTAGCCGGGAAGAAGTGGAACTGCTACAAACATTCGCAGCTCAGGCTGCTTTAGCCGTAGCCAATGCTCGATTGCATTCCACGACCGATGAAAAACTCACCCGTCGGGTTCATCAATTAGCCATTCTCGAGGCAGTCGGGCGCGAGTTATCTGCCGCCAGCCATTCGGAGCATCTGTTCCGACTCATCCTGAATTACGCTGTGGACTTTACCCAGGCGCCGATAGGGGGCATCATCACACACGATTTCGAGACCGGCCTCGCGCATTTCGAGGCCAAACATGGCTATCCTGTCTTGGATACTCTCCCGATGAATAAAGGTATAACCCTGCGAGCTTTAAGAACAGGCCAGGTTCAAAATGTGGGAGATGTGCGCCTGGATGGAGATTTCTACGATGTACTGGGAGGAAAAACGCGCTCGCAGTTGAGCGTGCCCATCCTTCATGAAGGAAACGCCCTGGGCGTGATAACGCTCGAGAGCTTTGTGCTCGATGCCTTTTCGGATGATGAGCAATCCCTGGTCGAACAGTTGGCTAACCAGGCGGCTGTGGCTATTCAGAATGCTCGCCTCTTCTCGGAAACGACCCAACGACGCGAGCAATTATCCGCGGTAATCAATTCGGTTGCCGAAAGCATCGTGATGATCAATACCGAGGGTTTTGTGACACTATTCAACCAGCCTGCGCTGAATCTCACCGGGCTTTCGAATGCGCAGTTAGCTCGAACGCATTTGCGTGATTTGTCGGAGGGTGTGCTCACCAGAATGGGTTACCAGCGACAGGAATTGCTGGTTCTATTGGATGAAGTGGCGGATGGGAAGATTCCGGTTACATCCAGGAGCGTCTATCAGGTCCCTGGGGTCGAGCCGATCAGTGTGCTCGAACGGGATACACTGCTGGTGATGGGGCCCGGCGATCAAGCCCTGGGATGGATGATCGTCTGGCGAGATGTGACCGAGGAGCACAAGGTCAACCAGGAACGCGAGGCCATCGCCGATGCGTTGATCCATGACTTGCGTTCGCCTGTCAGCGCCGTGTTGGGGTCCATTGATCTGCTCGACGAGTCCATTCCGTCAGAATTTCACGACGAGGTGATCGCTCGCTCATTGCAGGTTGCCCGACGGGGCGCCAAGCGCGTCCTGCGTTTGATCATGTCCCTTTTGGATGTCGCTCGAATGCAATCGGGGCGCATCGAGTTGAATAAAGAGCCAGTTGAACTACCAGCTTTGGTGACCGAGTTATTGATGGATATCGAAATGGTCGCCGAAGAGTATGGCATCTCGGTGATCAATGAAGTCGCTGAGGATTTGCCGGTGGTCTTTGTTGATAAAGACAAGATCTCGCGCGTGATCACCAATTTGTTGGACAACGCAGTCAAGTTTTCCACCGAGAATGGGGAGGTTCGCATCGCCGCTCATGCTGCAGATGAAGAAATCATCATCTGGGTTTCCGATCAAGGTCCGGGGATCTCCGAAGAATATCGCTCGATCATTTTCGAGAGATTTGCACAGATCTCTGGACAGTTTGGGCGCTGGCGCGGCGCTGGCTTGGGGCTGGCCTTCAGCCGGCTGGTGATCGAAGCTCATGGTGGTAAAATTTGGGTGGAGGATCCTCCCGATGGGCAGGGGAGTATCTTTATGATGACTTTACCTTCACGTCAAGGAAGTACAGTGCAAAAAAGTTGATTGCCGTTTATGAGTCCACCGAAAAAACTCCAGAACGAGGCGGCAAGGCCTGGGGGGTTACCTTGCGCAGTCATATTAGCGACCGATCAGGATTTCCATAGGGTCGAAGTGTTGGAACTCCCCGCTCGTCCTCCAACGGACATAGGCTGCCTGCTCCTTGGGGGTGGCCTGGGCGTCGTAGAAGACCATGCTTTCGAAGCTTGCGCCTGGCGGGCCGAGGCGCGTCTCCAGGTGTAGGTGGGCCACAGGGACATTATAGCCAGTTCGACCGACATAGCCCAATAGCTGCCCGCACTCGACCTGTTGATCCAATGCGATCAGTGGGGTTTCGGCGAAATGGGCGTAGAGATGGTAGAGCGAAGACCCCTTGGGAATTTCGATGGCAGCGAGAACTCCCGGGGGGATATTTTCGTAGGGCGTCTCGATGATGACCATGTTGCCATAGGGAAGGCGGTCCTGGATAGCGGCAGCAACGCGCCCAGCCATGATAGCCTGCACCCCTTCGCCGGCGATGGAGGCGCGGCCTTCGTGACGGTAGTAGGCAAAATCTACGCCGTGATGGCGCTCATCTCTGCCGGGCGGCGGGGGAGCATAGGGTTGGGAGACGATCTCGGGGAGCTGCTCGAGGGGGTGTTCGGCGAGAGGGGAGCAGAGTTTGGGGTGGGGAGGCTGGGGAGTAGGAGAGCCTGGGGGAACGGTGCCAACGTCAAGGGAGTCCGCAGTTTCCTGCGTGGGGGATGATAAAAGCCCAGGGGTGGGCGTCGAGCTGGGGGCCGAGGCGATGCTCGGGGATGGGAGGATATTTTCTCCCCCGAGGGATGTGCAAGAAGCCAGGCTGGCGACTATGCAAGCCAGGGAGATGAGTTTATGCTTGTGCATGGAGTAATTGTATCGCCAAAGTGCTTGCATGAAGTTGGCGGTTGGGCTATAATTCCTTCCGTTGTCGGGGCGTGGCGCAGTCCGGCTAGCGCGCTTCAATGGGGTTGAAGAGGTCGGAGGTTCGAATCCTCTCGCCCCGACCTGATCCTCTATCTTCTCAAGTAGAGGATTTTTTTATCTCGGAGTTCACCGAAAAAACTCTTGAACGTGGGGGCGGGGCGGCAAATATTCTGTTTTATAATACGGATAGTTTCATCACTCATTCCAACAGAGGCTTTCGATGACCATAGACATCTCCCAAATCCGCGCCCACTTTCCCGCGCTGACTGACGAACAGGTGATCTTCTTAGACAACCCCGGCGGAACACAAATCTGCCAGCAGGCCCTGGATCGCGTGAACGCCTATCTCACACAGACCAACGCCAACCGGCACGGTGCTTTCGAAACCAGCCGCGCCTCAGATCAGGTGTTAGACGAGGCCCGCGCCGCGTGCAAAGATTTCTACAACGCTTCTCGGCCAGAAGAGATCATCTTCGGCTCCAACATGACCTCGCTGACCCTTCACCTCAGCCGCTCGCTGGCGCATCTATTGGAACCGGGGGATCAGATCGTGGTAACCCGGTTGGATCATGACGCTAATATCACCCCCTGGACTCTGATCGCCGCGGAGCGCGGCTGCGAAGTCGAGTGGGTGGATTTCGACGTCGAAGAGGGCACGTTGAATATGGAGAGTCTGGCGCGCGCCCTGGAGAAGAGGCCCAGGCTGGCGGCGGTAGGATACGCCTCTAACGCCCTCGGCACGATCAACCCGATCCAGAAGATCACCCGCATGGCCAAAGAGGCGGGCGCTTTGGTGTACGTGGATGCGGTGCAGTATGCCCCTCACGGGATCATTGATGTGCAGAAGCTCGGCTGCGATTTTCTGGTCTCCTCGGCGTATAAATGGTTTTCGACGCATGTGGGCATGCTGTACGGACGCTATGAACTCCTCGAGGGACTGAAAGCCTACAAAGTCCGGCCAGCGCCGAATGATCCCCCCGGCAAGTGGGAGACTGGCACCGCCAACCACGAGGGCATCGCCGGCGTGCTGGGCGCGATGGAATATTTCGAATGGATCGGCGAGCAATTCGGCGGCGACCACCTGGCGCGCTATCAGGAGGATTTCAGCGGCAGGGCGCTGCGCCTTCGCCAGGGCATGGCTGCCATCAAGGCCTATGAGTTCGAGATCAATCGCGCCCTGCTAGACGTGCTGACCTCGATCCCGGAAGTGACGATCTATGGTCTGACTGATGTGCGTCGCCTGGATGAGCGCGTGCCGACCTTCTCGATCAACCTGGATGGCTTCCATCCCCGACAGCTTGCCGAGGAGTTGGGCAGGCGCGGCATCTACGTTTGGGATGGCAATTACTACGCCCTGGCCGTGACCCAGCGATTGGGCGTCGAGGACAGCGGAGGCATGTTGCGCATCGGTGCGGTGCACTATAACACGGTCGAAGAAGTCTATCGTCTCGGCGACGCGTTGAGAGAGATAATCGTAGTTACGATATGACGGTTATGGTAGAGCCTACTCATCTCCCTAAACTCTATCGTGAATTGGCTGACTGGTGGCCTGTTCTTTCTGCGCCCGAAGAATACGCCGAGGAGGCGGAATTCTACCGCCAGACCATTCTTTCCCATTGCGGTTATCCCCCCAAGACGATGCTCGAACTCGGCTGCGGGGGCGGCAATAACGCCTCGCACCTGAAAGCGCATTTCGAGTTGACCCTGGTAGATTTGTCGCCGGGAATGTTGGCAGTCAGCCGGAAGTTGAATCCCGAATGTGAACATCTGCAAGGGGATATGCGCGACATCCGGCTGGGGCGGCAATTCGATGTGGTTTTCATTCACGATGCGATTGCCTACATGACGACTGAATCTGATCTGCGGCGCGCTATCGAAACCGCCTATTGTCACTGCAAACCCGGAGGCGTTGCCCTGTTCGCGCCAGATCAAGTCCGGGAAACCTTCAAGACATCCACGGATCATGGCGGCCATGACGGCGAAGGGTGTAGCCTGCGTTATCTCGAATGGGCGTGGGATCCCGACCCTGAGGATACCCGCTACCTTGTGTACATGGTGTATCTCTTGCGCCGGGGAGATAATGCGGTGCGCTGCGTGGAAGATCGCCATGAACTCGGTCTTTTTAGTCATGATGATTGGATGCGGTTGATCCGTGAGGCTGGCTTCCAGCCAAAATCGCTGCCCTTCGGACATAGCCTATTGGAGCCAGGCTCCACATTCGTGTTTTTGGGCTTGAATTGGTAGTGAGTTTACTTCTTCGCTCGCGCAAATGTTTAACCGCAGAGCACGCTGAGAGCGCGGAGCTTATATTTGTTTTTCTCTGCGATCCCAGCGCTCTCCGCGGTTGAATGTTTGGTTGCGGCTGGAGGCCGCGCTATGAAAGCTATGTTGCTAAAAAAGCTCACCGATCTCGATAGTGATCCCTTCCCCCTGGAATCGGGAGAGTTGCCGCGTCCGGTCCCCGCCGAGGGCGAAATCCTGCTCGAAGTCTCGGTTTGCGGGGTTTGTCATACCGAACTGGATGAGATCGAGGGCCGCATGCCCCCGCCGCGCCTACCGGTGATCCCCGGCCATCAAGTTGTCGGGCGGGTCGTTGGGGCTGGCGAAGGGGCACGAAGATTCGACGCCGGGGATCGTGTCGGCGTGGCCTGGATTTTCTCGGCTTGTGGGGGATGTACGTATTGTCTGGCAGGCGAGGAGAATCTCTGCCCGCAGTTCAAGGCCACGGGCCGTGATGTCCATGGAGGCTATGCGGAGTTTATGACGATTCCCGAGATGTTTGCCTTCCCCATCCCCGAGATTTTTTCGGACGCCGAGGCCGCGCCGCTTCTGTGTGCCGGGGCGATTGGCTACCGCTCCCTGCGGTTGACGAATCTCGAAGACGGTCAGAACCTGGGTCTGACCGGGTTTGGGGGTTCAGGCCATCTGGCGCTCAAGATGGCGACGCGCCGCTATCCACATACCAGGATATTCGTTTTTGCCCGCAGTGAACAGGAGCAGGCCTTCGCCCGCGAGCTGGGCGCGGTCTGGGTCGGCGATACCGGGGACGAATCCCCCGAAAAGTTAGCCGCCATCATTGATACCACGCCTGTCTGGAAGCCGGTGGTCGGGGCCTTGAAGAATCTGGCCCCCGGTGGCAGGTTGGTGATCAACGCCATCCGCAAGGATGAGAGCGACAAGGGCTGTTTGCTCGAGCTGGACTACCCGGCTCACCTGTGGATGGAGAAGGAGATCAAGAGCGTCGCCAATGTCAGCCGCCGCGATGTGAGCGAATTCCTCGAGTTGGCCGCCGAGATGGGCATCAGACCCGAATATCAGGAATACGCCCTGGAAGACGCCAATCAGGCCTTGATCGAGCTCGAGACTCGCAAGATCCGAGGCGTAAAAGTGTTGCGAATCGCTTGAGTTGATGGGAAATCTATGCCTGCACAACCCGACTACACCCTTCGATCCCCTGACGGCCATATTCAAGTTGTTTTCTCTTTGGATGGACATGGCTCGCCTTTCTACTCGCTGGAGTATAAGAACAAGGTTATCTTAGAGCCTTCTCGTTTGGGATTCCTTCTCGAAGGCGATCCACCCCTAGACCGGGGCTTTTTCGTGACCAACCTCGAGCGCAGAACCTTCGACGAGACCTGGGAACAACCCTGGGGGGAGGCGCGCTACATCCGGGAGCATTACAACGAGATGAAACTCCACCTGCAGGAAGAG
This sequence comes from Chloroflexota bacterium, assembly GCA_016865865.1. GTDB lineage: Bacteria > Chloroflexota > Anaerolineae > Anaerolineales > UBA11858 > NIOZ-UU35. Next base: position 9,212 of record VGOC01000019.1, on the reverse strand, counting down.
TCCATCTTGCGGCGCGAGTTGATCATCGTCTTCCGCCTCTTCGATGACGGCCTGGGCTTTCGTTATGAGTTCCCCAAACAACCAAATCTGACCGATTTTCGAATCGCCGATGAGCAGACCAGTTTCGACTTCGCTGCCGATCATCTGGCCTGGTGGATTCCGGCTTACCAGGAGCATCGCTACGAGTACCTGTTCCAGCGATCCCCGGTCAGCTCGCTGGCGAAGGTGCATACCCCGTTGACCCTCGAAACCGCAGATGGGTTGTACCTGGCCATCCATGAGGCGAACCTGACCGATTACGCCGCCATGGTCCTGAAAGGCGCGGGAGGCAGCGGGTTGGAATGCGAACTGGTGCCATGGCATTCGGACCCGGAGGCGAACGTGGTCAGGATCAGGGCTGCGACTCCGCACAGAACGCCCTGGCGCACGCTGCAAATCGCCGAGAGGCCGGGCGACCTGATTACTTCGTATTTGATCCTCAACCTCAACGAACCGAACGTCCTGGGGGATGTCTCCTGGGTCAGGTCGTGCAAATACATCGGCATCTGGTGGGGGATGCACCTGGGAATCTATTCCTGGGGCAGCGGCCCGAGTCATGGGGCTACCACCGCGAACGCCAAACGTTATATTGATTTTGCGGCGGATTACGGCATCGAGGGAGTTCTGGTGGAGGGTTGGAATATCGGTTGGGATGAGGGCTTTCTCAACAGCAAGGATGCTTTCGATTTCACCACGTCCTACCCGGACTTCGATCTCGAAGAGGTCGCCCGTTATGCAAAGGAAAAAGGCGTGCGCCTGATCGGCCATCACGAGACCGGCGGAGATGTGCTCAATTACGAGCGCCAGATGGCGGAGGCTTTTACGTTGTATGAATCCCTGGGCGTGGATACTGTCAAAACCGGCTACGCCAGCACACTTATAGATGGCGTCGAGTGGCATCACGGCCAGCGCATGGTGCGGCACCATCAAGAAGTGGTCGAGTTGGCCGCTCAGCGCAAGATCATGCTGGATGTGCACGAGCCGGTCAAGGATACCGGTCTGCGGCGCACTTACCCCAACCTGATGACCCGCGAGGGCGTGCGCGGCATGGAATGGAACGCCTGGGGCCCAGACGGCGGCAATCCGCCTGAACATACTACCGTGATCCCCTTCACGAGGATGTTGTGCGGCCCGCTGGATTACACGCCCGGCCTCTTCGATCTGACGTTCCAGGGCAAAAATCCCAAAAACCGCGAGCGCACCACCCTGGCCAAGCAGTTGGCTTTGATGGTTGTGCTCTACAGCCCCCTGCAGATGGCCGCCGACATGCCTGAAAATTACAGAGGGCATCCTGCCTTCCAGTTCATCGTGGATGTACCGACGGACTGGGAGGAAACCCTCGTGCTCAACGGCGAGATCGGCGAGTACATCACCATCGTCCGCAAGGATCGCCACAGCGACGATTGGTATCTCGGGAGCATCACCGACGAGAACGCCCGTATCCTGGAAATCGAGTTATCTTTCCTCGATCCGGCTGTGCAGTATGTGGCTGAAATCTACGCCGATAGTTTCGATGCCGATTGGGAGAACAACCCCCATGGTTACGAGATACGACAGGAGCTGGTTGATAGCGCTTCGACCCTGGAGCTGGTGTTAGCGCCCGGCGGGGGGCAGGCCATCCGATTGCGGCCTGCTATACAATCCTGGTTTCTCCAGGATGTCGGCGCGCTCGAAGCTTCAGCGCCTGGCGGATGATCTCTATCATCTCTTCCATCTGATCATCAGTGATCGTAAAAGGCGGGCCGAGCATGAAGTGGTCGCCGCGCAGCCCATCTACGCTGCCGCTGCCGGGATAGACGAGCAAGCCCTTTTGGAACGCCTCGTCAGCGATCTGTTGCGACAGGCGCAGTTCAGCGTCGAAGGGGGTTTTGGTTACTCTGTCTTGCACCAGCTCGACTCCCCACATCAACCCCATCCCGCGTACATCTCCGACCACGTCCAGGTTGGCCAGCTTCTCTTTGATGAGCTTTTCTAATATGCGCCCCTTGTGAGATACCCCCTCGACCAGTTGATTCTCTCGAAGGTAGTTCAGCGTCGCCAGCCCGGCGGCCGCGCCCACGGCATGATGGGAGAAGGTGCCCCCATGATTGAATTCTCCCTTGCCCCTGGCGATCGAATCAATCAGCTCGCCGCGCACAGCCAGGATGCCCAGGGGGAAATAGCCCCCGGCTGCGCCTTTGCCGATGGCGAGTATATCGGGCTGCACATCCCAATGCTGGATGCCGAACCAGGCGCCGGTGCGCCCCATGCCAGTCATGACTTCGTCTGCGATCAGGAGCACGCCATAACGGTCGCAGATATCTCGGATGATCGGCCAGTACCCCGGAGGCGGTACGATGCCTCCCAGGGTTGCGCCCCCCACGGGTTCAGCCAGGAAGGCGGCCACATTTTCGGGGCCTTGTTTGATGATCTCCTCCTCCAGCACGGTGGCGCATTGCAGGCTGCACGCCATCGGCGCAAGTCCGAAGGGGCAGCGGTAGCAGTAGGGCGGAGGGATATGCGGCATGTCCACGATCATCGGTCGGAACAGCTCGCGCATCCTGCCCTTGCCGGTGACGGCCAGCGCGCCCAACGTCGCGCCATGATAGGAGCCCCAACGGGCGATAGTCAGATAGCGCTTCGATTGGCCGCGCTCGACCTGCGCCTGCCGCGCCAGTTTGATGGCTGCCTCGATGGCCTCTGCGCCGCTGGTCAGGGGATAGAACCTGGCGTCAGAGAGAGGGCAGATTCTGGCAAGTTCCGCGCAGTAACGCTCCAGGACTTCGCTGGTGAACAGGCTGGCGTGGAGATAGGCGGCTCGCGCGGCCTGCTCTGCGATGGCATGCACGACGCTCTGCACGCCGTGACCGATGTTGGCGACCAGGGCCCCGCCGCAGCCATCCAGGTAGCGTTTCCCCTCCTGATCGTAGAGATAGACGCCTTCGCCGTGGACAATCAGCGGGTGGTCGTGCGCCATGCGGCGGTAGAAAACGTTCCCATAAGGGTGCCGGTGGTTCATGCTCTGCTCAGCGTCAGGCTCATGCCCAGGCCGCCGCTGATGCACAGCGTAGCCAGGCCGAGTTCGGCGTCCCGGTTGCGCATGGCATACAACAGCGTGACCACGATCCTGGCACCGGTGCAGCCGGTGGGATGCCCCAGGGCTACCGCGCCGCCGTTGACGTTGCGGCGCGCTGTATCCCAGGGAAGCTCTCTCTCGACGATCAGCACCTGGGCGGCGAAGGCCTCGTTGATCTCGATCAGGTCGAAATTGTCCAATCCCAGGCCGGTCGTTTCCAGCAGTTTGTGTGTGGCTGGCACGGGGCCGAGGCCCATGCGTTCGGGGGCTACGCCGGCGCTGGCGAAGCCCCTGATCACAGCTAACGGACGCAGGCCTTCGGCGCGGGCGATGTCGGCGCGCATCAATATCAAGGCGGCTGCGCTGTCGGTGATGCCGCTGGCGTTGGCGGCGGTGATCGTGCCGCCCTCCTCGGCTGTGCGGAAGACGGGATTCAATCTGGCTAATTTTTCGGGAGTCGAGTCGGGGCGCGGGCGTTCGTCCCTGGCGACGATGACGGGTTCGCCTTTAGCCCCCTTTGTCTCTACCGACGCGACTTCGGCATCGAATGCGCCGCTCTCCCAGGCCGCCCAGGCTTTTCGGTGGCTTTCGGCGGCGAAGGCATCTTGTTCGGCGCGGCCGACGCCGTATTCCTCGGCCAGCCGGTCAACGGTCTCGCCCATGACCATCTCGGCCAGCGGACAGTTGTAACCGTCACGGTAATTCGAATCGATCAGCACGTCATCTCCCAGGCGGTAGCCCCAACGGGCTTTGGTCAGCAGGTAGGGGATCTGCGACATCTGCTCGACGCCCCCGACCAGCACGATTCGATTCTCGCTGAGCATGAGCGACTGCGCGCCCAGGGTGATCGCTTTCAGCCCCGAGCCGCAGGCCTTGTTGACCGTATAGGCGATCTTCTCTACTGGGATGCCGCTGCGCCAGGCGATCTGCCGGGCGATGTTGGGGCCGACGCCGGCCTGCCGCGCGCAGCCGAAGATGGTCTCGTCAACCCGGTCGGGCGTGATCCCGGCTCGTTGGATCGCTGCGCGGGCGGCGACCTCGCCCAGTTGCGCGGCGGAGACATCCATCAACGCCCCGCCGAAATTACCGATGGGCGTGCGTGCTGCGGATAGGATAGCAACTTCGTTCATCTACACTCCTATAAAGTTTGGACGCGGATGAACGCTGATTTACGCGGATTCTTATATTTATCGTAACTACTCAGCCAAACGGGGAAGTTCCCGAAAAAAGGGTGTGCGAAGGGGGCTGCGCCCCCTTCGCACACCCTTTTTTCGGGCTAATCCGTTCGATGGCTGAGCAGTTACTATTTATCAGCGTTCATCCGCGTTTGTCCGCGTCCAGGCGATAGATTCTGGCCGGGTCAAGGTGCTGGCGGATGATGCGCAGTTCCTCGGCGGAGGGGGGGGCGGTCTCGGCCAGTTGAGGGGCGATGTTGAGCGGCCAACTGACTTCGGCCTGGACCTCCTCGACGGCGACGCCGGGGTGTACGGAGATCAACCGCATTTCGGGTATCTCGCCGCCGAAGTCGAAGATGGCCTTGTCCGTGATGACTCGTTGGGGGCCGCTCCCCGGCATGCCCGCTTTCTGGCGTGCGCCGGGCTGACCATCCAGATGACCGGGGCTTGTGACGAAATCCAGCTCTTCGACGAAGGCGCGCTTGCTCAGCGGCATGATGATAAGAATCTTGCGGGCGTGGATGGCGATCTCGCAGGCCCCGCCGCTGCCAGGCAGGCGGATTTTGGGCTGACGGTAATCTCCGATGACGGTGCTGTTGAGGTTGCCGAAGCGGTCTATCTGCGCAGCGCCCAGGAAGGCAACCTCGATGAGTCCGCCCTGCAGGTAGTTCATGAAGAGGTCGGCCATCGAACAGGCTGAGATCGCGCCGCTGAACAGGGCGGCGTCGCCGATGGAGAGCGGCAGGCGCGCCGGCCGCGCCCCGAAGACGCCCGATTCGTAGATCAGCTCCAGGTCGGGGGCGACGGTGCGGCGGGCCAGATTGCAGGCGATGTTGGGCAAGCCGACGCCGACGAAGACGACCCGCTCGCCGGCCATGGCCCTGGCTGAGGAGGTGATCATGATTTCGGAGGGGGTGTAGGTTTGCATAATATTCTCCAAAAGACCGCGGACGGTGGACGACAGACCGCGGTCCGTCGTCCGCGGTCACCCATAGATGCCGTAGTTCACCGGCTGCGAGTAAGCCTCCCCGGGAGCAAGACGCTCCCAGATGTCCGCCTCGCCCGCCTCGAGCCTGTCCAGATACGCCCGCCCGTCGTCCAGGCTGTACACCCATTCGTCCAGCCAATTCTCGACCGCCGACCGATCGCGCGAGATGCGATCCCATTCCACATAGAACTGATTATCTCGGTCGTAGTAGCCCTGCACGTAGGAGGGATGCGCGCCGCGCGGCTGGTGCACGACGGCATCCACGATCATGTGAGGAATCAGCGTGCGGTTGGGGTCGCTGCGGATGACCTCTTCGGCGACGATCTCCTCGACCACAACGATGACATGCCGGGCGGCGAAGGCGACTTCCTTTTGCATGCCGATCAACCCCCAGAGTTGGGTATTGCCTTCCTGGTCGCAGCGTTGGGCGTGGAGGATGGCCACATCCGGGTTCAGGGCTGGCACGGCGGCAAGTTGCTCGTCGCCGTAGGGATTCTGGATGAAGCGGATCCTGGGGTTGGCTTGGGCCAGGTCGGCGCTGTAATAGCTGCGCAGGGGGAAGAAGGGCAGGCGCGCGGCCCCAGCCAGATAGCGGCTTACCATGCCGAAATGGGAATATTCTTCCAGCTCTAGTGGGTTGGGGACGTTCTTTTCGACAGCGCGGCGGATACAGTGCAACGAGCCGACTCCTGGATTCCCCAGGTAGCTGAAAACTAATTTGCTGGCGCAGCCGGCGGCGACCATCTGGTCGTAGATCAAGTCCGGGGTCATGCGGCACAGCGTCAGGTTTCTGCGGCGTTGGCGGATGATCTCGTGGGCAGCGGAAAAACAGATGAAGGCTGTGAAGCCTTCGATGGCAATGCTGTCGCCGTCGTGGACATATTCGGCGATGGCCTGGCGCATGGAGGAGATTTTCATACCAGTAATTATATCTTGAGTGAACGTAACTGTTCAGCCATCGAATAAATTCGAGGCTGGCGTGCGAAATCCACCTTCGCGGATTGGATTTTCAACCGACAAAGGTCGGTTTCGCAACGCAGCCTCGATTTCCAATCGATAGCCTGAGCAGTAACGAGTGAACTGAAAAAACTGCAACACCGCAGAGACGCAGAATGCGCAGAGCGAAAAAATGAGTAGAGCCAAATCTGATAAGCCGGGTTGCGAAATTAGCGGATTGCTCCCGCTACGAAGAGAATTAAGGTAGAATAGCGCGCAAGGGATTCCTCACAATATTCACACATCGTCCTTTTCTCTCTTGCACGGCCTGGTTGATAAGTCGAAATATGTTGCTCAATCTGTTATTGCTCAGTGTCGAATTGTTTGTGCTTGGCGGTGTAGTCTTGGGATTACATCACCTGCGATCACGCTATGGACTGACGCTGTTGCTGATCTTTTTGGGTAGCTTATCAGCAGTTGTGCAGTTGTTTGCTCCTCTGGGGGTATTTATTCAATTCTTACCGAATGTCAACCTGACCATGAGTTCCCATGTAATCGTTCCAGCGATCTTATTAGGTGTCTTGCTCATCTACGCCACCGAGGGCACTGCGTCAGCCCGTATCGCGATCTGGGGAATCGTGGCGGTCATCCTGCTTGTCTTGTTTGCGCTTTACAGCCTATATCATCATCTTGATCTACCAGGAGGCGGCAGCTTTGTTGGCCTGGCAGCCGATACGCTTATTTTACGATTATCAGCTCGAAGAATAGCCGCGTCCATCATTGCCTTCATAGCGGATATGTATATCCTGGCCATCCTGTATCAAACCGTCATCAATCGCTTTGGGTTCAGCGACCGACTGAGATTGTGGAATTCGCCCCCACATAGTCGCGCCCCCATCTGGCTGGCGACCATTGCGGCGTTATTGGGTACATTGTGGACGGATGCGCTGATTTTTAGTTCATTGACCTATGCTGGCACGCCCGGATTGGCAGAAATCTTACCGGGGCAACTGATAGGGAAGACGATCTCGGGGATTCTGCTCTGGCCTATGACTGCGATATACCTGTCTCGCGCTGCGTCGAATCTACCGGATTTCGAGATCATTTCACGGCGGCGTTCATTCGATATGTTATTTGGTTCGTATGGCCAGCTCGAGAACTCTCTGGCTCGTTCGGAAGAAACGTTGCTCCGCAGGGTAGATGAATTGGCGGCTATCCATGCGATCTCCCTGGAGATCACAACCTCCAGAGATCTGACCTCTTTGCTCGAGAAGATCGTCGAAAGCGCCACCCGGCTGCTTGCTGCGCCTGTTGGCGGAATGTATCTGTGTGACGCAGCGCGAAACGAAGTACGCTGCGTGGTCAGTTACCATACACCTGCCGACTACACCGGCGTGGTGCTCGAATATGGCGAGGGTTCCGCCGGGGTAGTCGCTCAGACCGGTGAGCCGTTGATCATCAATGATTATCGGAGCTGGTCTGGGAGGGCAGCCATTTTCGATGATGATGAGCCTTTCACAGCTGTGATCAGCGCGCCGTTGACCTGGCATGGGCAGGTGACGGGCGTGCTCCACGTCCTGGATAATGCGGATGTGCGCCAATTTACCCCCGATGATCTTAAGCTGCTGACCTTGTTCGCAAACCAGGCGGCGGTGTCTCTGGAGAACGCCAGACTGCTGGTCGAGACGAATGAGATGCTACAGCGTGAAAAACGGCTGACCGAGATTACACGCACGATCAGCGGCGCCCTCCATTTGCCGACCGTGCTCAGGGAAATCGTCCGTCTATCTGTCGAGCTGCTGAATGCCAGCGCAGGGGCCATCGCGCTCGTAGACCCTGTGAGTAAGGCGATCACCTATCCCTACCTCTACAATATGCCGGAGAGCTTGAGCGAGAAGCCTGCCCCTGAAAGCTTAGGGCTTGCCAGGGAAATCATCGAAACGGGAAGGTCAGTTATCACAGGAGACTATCCCCATTATCACAGCGCAATCAAAGAATGGGTGGATGCTGGTCTGAAAAACGTGTTAGGAGTTCCGGTCAGCAGCAGCGGGGATATCATCGGCGCCCTGGGGTTGTTCAATTTCGCCCCCGAATGGAAGTCTAGCGATCGTGATCGAGAATTAGCTGAAGCTGTCGGACGGCAAGCCGGAGTCGCCATTCAAAACGCTCGTCTTTTTGCAGACTCCCAGCGTCAGATGCAGGAACTATCCGGCCTGTTCGATGCAGCGCTGGATACCAGCAGTGTGTTGGAAGTTGACATTCTCTTGGATCGTATATATCAACAGATCGTGAGATTGTTCGCTCCCGACTCGTTTGCAGTTGTGCTTTATGATTCTGATACGGAAGAGCTATGTGTTGCCCTGGCGATGGAGGAGCACCAAAAACTATCCGTGTGGATGTCGAAATGTTTCCCATTGAATGAGGGGGGACTATCGAGCTGGGTAATACAGAATCGGCGTTACCTGTTGGTCAGGGACATGGAAAGGGATCTTCTGCCAGTTCAGCCAAGACATGGCTCTCGGGTTGCTCGTTCCTGGCTGGGAGTACCACTGGTTGCGCATGACCGCATACTGGGGATGATTTCCGTGCAGTCGTTCGAGCCTGAGGTCTACGACGACCGTCATCGCCGTTTATTGGAGACCTTAGCTACCCAAGTTGCGATTGCGCTGGTCAACGCCCAATATGCCACCGATCTGGAAAAGAATCTCAATGAATTGTCGGCGTTGTATGATCTGGCGCGGAAGACCGCCTCTAGCCTGGATGCGGAAGAAGTCCTCCATATCGCCGTACATTCCCTGAAAGAGGTGTTAGCCGTGCGAGCTGTGTCCGTTGCGCTCCTCGATCCCGATACGGGGACTCTGACATTGGGCGATTCGGCAGGGGTAGATAACCGGTGGATCAAAGATTTCCGATTGAAGGTAGGCGAGGGAGTCAGCGGAATGGTGGTCGAGACCGGCCAATCTCATTACGTGCCTGATACTCACGCTGTTCCGGATTTCAAGTTTTTTAGTCGAGATGT